>VBDQ01000124.1 GCA_005889075.1 Chloroflexota bacterium | reverse complement strand
GCGACGAGTAGGTACAGCACGAACCAGCGGACGAAGACGTCCGAGTGCTGCAGAACTGAGTCTCGCTCCGTGAGCAGGCCAGCGGTTGCCGGAAAGACGAGGACATGCACGATTGCCGCCCACACAGCGACGGACAGAAGATACTTCGGCTGAGACGCATCGGCCGTTGGGTCGTTGCGAATGTAGACCTGTGTCGCAACGAATCCAGGAATGAAGAACAGGACGAGAATCGCGAGGGCCTCGAGCGTGACGGGCACTAGGCGACCTCGCGGGTCTCCCCTAGATCGCGGAAGCGAGTCAGCTCGGACTGGAAGTGCAGATCGAAGTCGCCGGTCGGCCCGTTGCGATGCTTGGCGAGCTTGAGCCGAACGATCCCCTCATCGCGATCCTTGCGGTCCTTCTGCCAGAGGAACATGACGAGGTCGGCGTCGGCCTCCAGCGCGCCGCTTTCGCGAAGATCGGAGAGCATCGGCTCGGTCCCCCGCTGCTCGATCTGCCGCGACAGCTGCGACAGGGCGATGACCGGGACCTCGAGCTCGCGCGCGATGGCCTTGAGCGAGCGACTGATGCGCGCGACCTCGAGCACGCGGCTTTCGTCGTCCTCCGCGCCTTCGATGAGCTGGAGGTAATCGATCACCACCAGGTCGAGTCCACGCTCGGCCTGGAGCCGTCGCGATTTCGCGAGGATGTCAGTGACGTTGAGACGGCTCGACTCCTCGACGAAGATCGGCGCCTGCTGAAGCTCGCTCGAGGCCGCGGAGATGGCGACGAACTCCTGCTGCGACAGCCGGCCCCGGCGCATGCGATTGCCATCGATCTCGGCTCGCATGGAGACGAGGCGCTGCACGACCTGCATCTCGCTCATCTCCATCGAGAACATCGCGCAGGTCTTGTGCTCGACGACCGCGGCGTGCTCCACGACGTTCAGCGCGAGACTCGTCTTCCCGAGCCCGGGTCGGCCGGCGATGAGGATGAGGTCGGACGGCTGCAGGCCTCCGGTCTTCTTGTCGAGCGTCTCGAAACCCGTCTTGATCCCGACGCGCAGATCGCCTCGCGCATCGATCTGTTCCGCATAGCGACGCAGCGCGACATCGAGCGGGACGATGTCGCGATGGAGCGTCGACTCGCTGAGCGAGAAGAGCAGCTCCTGCGCATCGGCGACCGCGGAGGTCGCCTCGTCCCGGGTCAGCGCGAGCCGCGCGATCTCGTTCGCCGATCCAATGAGGCGCCGCAGCAGCGCCGTGCGCTCGACGATCGCCGCATAGGTCTCCGCGTGCGCGACGGTCGGCACGTTCTGCATGAGCGAGACAAGGAACTGCGGCCCGCCGATGGCCTCGACCTCGTCGCGCGCCGCCAGATCCGACTGCACGCTCGCGAAGCCCACCGCCTCGCTGCGCTCCGCGACCCGCGCGATCGCTGCGAGCACGAGCCGATGCTGCTCGCGCGAGAGGTCGGCTGGCGCGAGCCGGCCACGCGCGACCTCGTTGTAGATCGAGCCGTCCATGAGCATCGCGCCGAGGAGCGAGGCTTCGGCCTCGGGTTTCTCGGGCGGCGGCTTGATGCCGCGCGCGACCTCGAGGGTCATACCGGCGGTCCGGCGTCGTCTTGCGCCTTCGAGAAGAACCGCGCCTGCTCGCTCTCGAAGAGCAGCTGGAAGATCCCCGTCGGACCGTTGCGGTTCTTCGCGATGCTGCCGTTGATGAGTCGCGGCGCGCCCGCCGGAGTCTCCTCCCGATCGCGCCACAGCATGACCACCAGGTCGCTGTCCTGCTCGAGGCTTCCACCTTCTCTCAACGTCGAGAGCTTCGGCTCGCCGCCGGCGTCGCCCGCGGCGCGAGAGAGCTGCGAGAGTCCGATGATCACCACGTCCAGCTCGCGCGCGAGCGCTTTGAGATTGCGAGTGATGGTCGCGATCTCTTGCACGCGGTTCTCGTCCTCGCCGCCGGTGCGGACGAGCTGCAGGTAATCGACGACGATGACGTCGACCTTCTCGTGGGTGCTCGCGCGGCGCGCCTTCGTGCGCAGCTCCATGATCGAGATCCCAGGCGTGTCGTCGATGAGGATCGGCAGGCCGTGCAGCGCCGCGGCCGCGTCGGTGTCGATGATGTTCCCGGTCCGAAGGGCCAGCAGGTCCATGCGCGAGTTGAGCGCGAGGAAGCGCGACACGATCTGCTTCGCGTCCATCTCGAGCGAGAAGAGCAGAACGCGATGCCCGCGGCGCGCCATGTTGTATGCCATCCCGAGGGCGAGGCTCGTCTTCCCGACCGACGGACGTGCCGCGAGGACGATGAGGTCGCCGGTGGTGAAGCCCTCGGTGTAATAGTCGAGCTCGCGGAACCCCGACGGGATCCCCGAGAGGTCGAACGGCCGCTCCATTCGCTCGGTCAGGTGCTCGTAGTTGGTCTGCAGCGTCGCGGTGATGTGCCGCAGCTGGGCGTTGGCCGATTCGTCGCGGAGCGCGAAGAGCCGCTGCTCGGCACGGTCGAGGGCGAGCGGGATGTCGGTGGGCTCGTCGTACGCATCGGCAGCGATCGCGGTCGCCGCGCCGAGGAGGCGTCGCAAGATGGCCCGATCGCGCACCACGTGCGCGTGACGCTCGATCTCGACCGCGGTCGGCACGCCGTCGGCAAGGCTGCGAAGGTAGGCCTGACCTCCGGCGCGGTCGAGCTCCTCGCGCCGCGCGAGCTCGACCTGGATCGTGATCGGATCGATCCGCTCGCGGCGCTCGAGGAGCGCCTGCGCCGCGGCGTAGACGCGCTGGTGCCTCGCGAGGTAGAAGTCGTCCACGCGCAGCAGGTCTGCGATCTTGAAGATCGCGTCGCGGTCGGTGAGCAGGCAGCCGAGGACGTGCTGCTCGGCGGCTTCGTCGAACGGGACCCGCCGGTCGGTCGCGGCGGCAGTCGCGAGCGTCATCTAGAGATTATCGAACATCCGTTCCATAGCGGCAAGCAAAAGCCAACTCGGACCTCCAAAAGCCTCGTTTTGGGAAGCTCGCGGGGACGAAAGTGTCCTGTGGCATTTCGCCTCGCCACGGCGACGATGTCCACCGGCTTCTCCACCAATTTCGTCCACCGCGTATGCACCGCCGCCCGGTTCGGTGGACAAAGCGCCTCCCGCACTCGATAGAGTCGGCCTGGTCTTGCGTGTCCTCGTAACCGGCGGCGCCGGATTCCTCGGTAGTCACGTCGTCGACGCGCTCGTCGCGCGCGGCGATCGCGTCCTCGTCGTCGACGATCTCTCGACCGGCGATCGGGCCAACGTCAACGCCGCCGCGGACCTTCGGGTCGCGGACGTCTCTGACTCGTCGGCGCTCGAGCGCGCTCTTGCCGGACAGCGGTGGGACGCGGCCGTGCACTGCGCCGCCAAGACGAAGGTCGTCGAGTCCATGGAGAAGAAGGAGCTCTACGAACGCGTCATCCTGGAAGGGACGCGAAACGTGCTGAAGCTCTCGCGCGGGCACCACGCGTCGTTCTTCGTGAACATCTCGACCGGCGGCGCGATCTACGGCGAGACGCCGGTGTGCGCGGACGAGACGGTCCCGGTCGACCCCCCATCGAACTACGGCCGCTTCAAGGCAAAGGCCGAGGAGCTCGTACGGTCGTCCCGCATCGACTCGATCACGCTCCGCCTGGCGAACATCTACGGCGCACGGCAGCGGAAGGACCTCGAGGGTGGCGTGATCGCCATTTTCATCGGGTGCTGGAAGCGTCGCGAGCCGATCACGCTCTTCGGCGACGGCAGCTACCAGCGCGACTACGTGTACATCGGCGACGTCGTCCAGGCCATCCTCACCGCGCTCGCGGGAAGGCACCGGGGTGTCTACAACATCGGGACCGGCATCGCGACGAGCGTGAACGACGTCGTGCGCACGTTGACGTCACTCCTCGGCGCACCGCCCGGCGTGCACCAGGCGGCCGCGCGCCCAGCCGAAATCCTGCGCGCCTGCGTCGATCCCACCAGGGCAGCGCGCGATGGGCTCTGGCAACCACGCACCGCGCTCGCGGAGGGGCTGCGCCTGACCGCCGCTGCGGAAGGAGCGCTTGCTACCGCGGATTAGGATTCCGCCCGGGAGCGGCGGATGGCGATGACCCTCGCGGACAAGAGCCTGAGCTGTCGCGAATGCGGCAACGCGTTCGTTTGGACCGTCGGCGAGCAGGATTTCTACGCGCAGAAAGGCCTGCTCCACGAACCGCAGCGGTGCGCCGATTGCCGCCGACGCGCCAAGGCCGAGCGCGCCGCCGCGCGGGTGCAGAGCATGCACGAGATCGTCTGCAGCAACTGTGGCAAAACGGGCCAGGTGCCGTTCCAGCCGCGCGCCGATCGGCCGGTGTACTGCTCCGCGTGCTTCGAGGAGCGACGCTCGGTGGGTCGACCGGCGGGCCCTAGCTAGACCGCCCGGCCTCATTCCTGCACCATTCCAACCCGGGTGGGCCGTTTCCTCTGGGGCTTTGCCTTCGGCGCGATCACGATCCTCGCGGTCCTCGCGGGGATCGGGCATTACCTCGACGTATCCGACCCGCTGGACAAGGTCGACGCCATCGTGGCGATCTCGGGCGACACCGGCGCTCGTGTCGAAACCGCGATCTCGCTCTGGAAGGCGGGATACGCACCGGTCTTGATCTTCTCGGGGGCGTCGAGCGATCCGCAGTCAGCCTCGTCGGCCGAACTGATGAAGCGTACGGCGCTCGCCGCGGGTGTTCCCGCGAGCTCGATCGTCGTCGAGGGAAGCTCCGCGACGACCGAGGAGAACGCCACGAACGTGGCCCAGATCATGCGCGCCCAAGGTCTCCACACCGCGATCCTCGTGACGAGCCCCTACCACCAGCGGCGCGCGGCGCTCCTCTTCACTCGCGAGTTCGACGCCGCCGGTCTCGCCTTCCGCAATCACCCCGCCGACGATCCAGATTGGGATCCGAACGTCTGGTGGATTCATGACGACTCGCGAAAGCTGACGCTCGTCGAGCTGGCGAAGCTGGGAGCGCTGGTCGCGGGACAGCGCGGGGTCTAGCATCGGAACACGTGCCCGTGACCGCCATCGTCGGCGCGCAGTGGGGCGACGAAGGCAAAGGAAAGATCACCGACCTCCTGGCGCAGGAGGCGGATTTGATCATCCGTTTCCAAGGCGGCAACAACGCTGGCCACACCGTCGTGAACCAGCACGGGACGTTCAAGCTCCATCTCGTTCCGAGCGGGATCTTCAACCCGAGCGCGCTCTGCGTGCTCGGGCCGGGAACTGTCGTCGACCTGGCGTTCCTCTGCCGCGAGCTCGCCGAGCTCGAGAAGAGCGGCATCTCGACCGCGAACCTGCGGGTCTCCGACCGCGCGCACCTGCTCATGCCGTGGCACGTCGCGCTCGACCGCCTCGACGAGCGCGAGCGCGGCCGCAAGAAGCTCGGCACCACCGGTATGGGGGTCGGGCCCGCGTACTCGGACAAAGTCGGTCGCCACGGAATTCAGGTCTACGAGGTGCGCGACGCGCGGCGCTTCCGCGACCGCGTGCGGCGCGAGCTCGAGGTAAAGAACGCGATCCTCGAGCGCTTCGGCGACGTGCCACTCGACCCGCGCGAGGTCGCTGACTCGGTCCTGGCCGCCGCGGCGACGCTTGGCGATCGCATCGTCGACACGCTGCCGCTGGTCGAGGGGGCGCTCGCGAGGGATGCGCGGATCCTCCTTGAAGGGCAGCTTGGCGCGATGCGCGACCTCGACTGGGGGATCTATCCGTATGTCACGAGCTCGAACCCGCTCGCGGGCGGCGCGTCGGTCGGCGCCGGAATCCCACCGCGCAAGATCACGCGCGTCATCGGGGTCGTGAAGGCGTACTCGACCGCGGTCGGTGAAGGTCCGTTCCCGACGGAGCTGCACGGCAAAGACGCGCACGAGCTGCGCGAGCGCGCGCATGAATACGGCGCGACGACCGGCCGGCCGAGGCGCGTCGGCTGGTTCGACGCCGTCGCGGCGCGTCACGCGCACCGGCTGAATGCGTTCACCGAGCTCGCGGTGACGAAGCTGGACGTCCTCGACGTCTACGAGCGCATCCCGTTCTGCACGCGCTACGACGTCGACGGCGCATCGACGTGCGACATGCCGACGACTCACGCGCTCGAGCGCGCGCGCCCGTGCTACGAGACGCTTCCCGGATGGAACACCGGGATCGCCGGAGCGACCGAGCGGCGACTGCTGCCAGAGAACGCGCGCGCGTATCTCGCACGCATCG
>VBDQ01000047.1 GCA_005889075.1 Chloroflexota bacterium | reverse complement strand
CGCGATCGACGAGACGCTCGCCGCTGCGGGACGCCGCGCGAAGGAGATCGCGGCCGTCGCGACGAGCACGTTCTGGCACAGCCTCGTCGGGGTCGACGCGCGGGGTCGGCCAACGACCCGCGTCCTCACCTGGGCCGACACGCGCGCGCGAAATGCCGCGGCGGCGCTGCGTTCGGAGGTCGACCCGCGCGCGACGCACGCGCGCACCGGATGCACCTTTCACGCGTCGTACTGGCCGGCGAAGCTGCGCTACCTGAAGGAAGCCGATCGAGAAGCGTACGTCCGGACGGCGAAATGGCTCTCGCTCGGCGAGTACCTGTACTTCCGTCTCTTCTCCGGAACTCGCGCGGCGCACGGGATGGCGAGCGCGACCGGGATCTACGACCAGGCGCGACGGGCCTGGGACGACCGGCTGCTCGCGCATCTTGGCGTGGGCGAGAGCGCTCTTTCGCAGATCAGCGACGAGCCGCAGCAGGGACTGCGTCCCAGCTTCGCCCGCCGCTGGCCGGTGCTCGCGCGCGTCCCGTGGGTCCCGGCGATCGGCGACGGGGCATGCTCGAATCTGGGCGCGGGCGCGATCTCCCGGGATCGCGCGGCGCTCTTCCTCGGAACGTCGGGCGCGATACGCGTGCTCTACGCCACGGATGGCCCACCGGTCGTCGCCGGGGGTTGGACGTACCGGCTCGACGCTCGTCGCGTGGTCGCGGGCGGCGCCCTCTCGAACGGCGGCAACGTGATCGCGTGGCTCGCGCGCACCTTTCCACAGGTCGATCTTGCGAAGCTCTGGCGTTCCTCATCAGCCCTCGGGCTTATCGCGCTACCGCTGCTCGCCGGCGACCGTACTCCCAGCTGGAACGACGCCGCGCGCGGGGCGCTCGCGGGAATTGGCCTCACGACCACGGCGGAAGACATCGCGCGAGCGATGCTCGAGGGTGTCGCTTTCCGCGCGGCGCGGGTCTGGCGCCTCGTCGACGCGGCGCTGCCCGGGATCGCCACAGTCGTGGCGACCGGTGGCACGCTGCTGCGCCTGCCGTGGCTCATGCAGCTCTTCGCGGATGCCTTGGATCGACCGGTGGTCATGAGCGGGGCCGGCGAAGGATCGGCACGCGGTGCCGCGATCGCCGCTCTCGAGCGGGTCGGGATCGTGCCGACCATCGCCGCGGTCCGATCCCCGCTCGGGCGCACCTACCGCCCGGACGCCGCTGCGCATGCGCGTCTCGCCGAGGGCCTGGCGCGGCAGAGCGCGCTCGAGGACGCCCTCGCCTCGATGACGTAAGGCTACAAAGACCCGAGCTAACGCTCGGCCTGTACGCGAAGGCTCGCTTGCGCGAGCCTTCTGGTAGCCTCGGCGCGAGGAGGGAACGTGGAGCTCGTCGTCCTCATCGTCATCATCGCCGCGCTCGCACTGTTCTTCATTGCCACCTACAACCGCCTCATCACCCTCCGCCAGCGAGTGAAGGAGGCGTGGGCGGACATCGACGTCCAGCTGAAGCGGCGACACGACCTCATCCCCAACCTCGTCGAGACCGTGAAGGGCTACGCGACGCACGAGTCCACCGTCTTCCAGAACGTCACGCAGGCGCGCGCGGCCGCCGTCGCGGCCGGCGCGTCCGCGTCGCCGCAGGAGCGTGCCCAAGCCGAGAACATGCTCACCACCGCGCTGCGCTCGGTCTTCGCCGTGGCCGAGAACTATCCACAGCTGCAGGCGGTCCAGGAGTTCAAGGACCTCTCGGAGAACTTGACCGCGACCGAGGACAAGATCGCGTTCGCGCGCCGCTTCTACAACGGGAATGTGCGTGACTTCAACACCGCGCTGCAGACGTTCCCGACGAACGTCTTCGCCAGCATGTTCGGTTTCAAAGCGGAGGAATACTTCGAGCTCGCCGATACGGCGGCGCGCGAAGTGCCGCAGGTGAAGTTCTAGCCTAGAGGTCGAGTGTCTTCGGCCGAATCGCCTGCCCGCCTATCGATCTACGACGCCGCCGCGGCCAACCGCTGGCGTACCGTCGTCCTGATCGCTGTGTTCACCGCGATCATCGCGCTGCTCGGATATTTCGTGGGCGAGTACTTCGCCCCGGGCGGCGGCCTCGCCGCACTTCCGTTCGCCTTCGCGCTCGCGGTCGGCTCGGGCCTCGCGTCGTACTTCGCCGGCGACCAGATCATCCTCGCGCAAAGCAGGGCCCGCGAGATCGGTCCCGACCAAGAGAAGGTCCTGCACGACGTCGTCGAGGCCCTCGCCCTCGGACTCGGTATCCCGACGCCGAAGCTCTACGTCATCGAGGATTCGGCGCCGAACGCGTTCGCCACCGGGCGCGACCCGCGTCACGCGTCGGTCGCCGTCACGCGCGGCCTCCTGGACAAGATGGATCGCACCGAGCTCGAGGGCGTGATCGCACACGAGCTCTCGCACGTGGGAAACCGCGACATCCGCGTGATGCTCCTCGTCACGATCCTTGTCGGCACGGTCGCGCTCCTCGCCGACTGGATGTGGCGGTCTTTCTTCTGGACGCGCGGCGGGCGCCGCGAGCGCGACGGTGGCGGCAACGCGATCATCGCCGTGATCGCGATCGCCCTCGCGCTGCTCACCCCGATCATCGCCACGCTCATTCAGCTTGCGGTCTCGCGCCAGCGCGAGTACCTCGCCGACGCCTCGGGTGCGCTCCTCACACGCTACCCGTCTGGCCTCGCGTCGGCGTTGCGCAAGATCGCCGCGGACCCCGAGCCGCTCGAAGTCGCGAACAAGGCGACCGCGTCGCTGTACATCGCCAATCCCCTGAAGGACGCGCCCGCCTTCTTCGACCACCTTTTCGACACGCATCCGCCGATCGAGGAGCGCATCCGCAGGCTCGAGGCGATGTGATGGGCCGGATCCCCTTCAGCACGACCACCGCGCTGATCGCGGCGGCGGTGATGCTCGTGGTCGCGATCGGTGCGGGCGCGGCCGTCGGGGTCATCGCGCGGCCGACGCCATCGCCCACGCCCCCGCCGAGCCTGCTTCCGACGGCGAGCCCCGAGCCGGACACCGGCCCGCTCGTCTTCCAGCAGCCGCTCTCTGCGGGCTGCGCGACGGACGAGGCGGTCTACGTCGTGTCGAACGGCGGAGGCATCGGTCGGTTCGACGGTCAACGTTGGCAGCTCATCGACAGCACGCTCCGTTCGCTCGTCGCCGCCGTTTGTGCGAGCGACACGGTGATCGCGGTCGGTCCGGCAGGCCGGATCCTCACGATCGACGACCGGGCGAAGACGATCCGTGCCGACGACGTCGGCTTCAACGATTTCTATGGCGTCTCGCTCCTGCCCGACGGCGCTCTCGCGGTCGGCTCGCGGGGGACCGTGCAGCGTCAGACGTCCGCCGGCTGGCAGCCATACGCGCAGGGTCTAGAGGACGACCTCTTCGCTGTGGTCGGCTTCTCGGGAAGCTCGGCCTGGACCGTCGGCTCGGGCGGCGCCTCGTATCGCCTCGAGGCGGCGGAATGGCGGCCGTTCCCCACCGGCGTCACCACACCCCTGCGGGCGCTGACCGGCCCTTCGGCGACCGACGTTCTCGCGGTCGGCGATGGCGGCACCATCATTCGCTTCGATGGGCGCTGGCAGACGCTCGTCAGCGGCGTCGACACCACGCTGCTCGCCGCGGTCCGTGCGGGCACGACGACCTATGTCGCGGGCGAAGGGGGCGTCGCGCTCTCGATCGAAGGCTCGCAGGTGAAGCGGATCGATCTCGGCACGACCTGCGCGATCCGCGGCGCCTTCGTACACGGGAACGAGGTCTGGTTCGTCGGCTCCGAGGGCACGCACGCGGGGGTCTGGCGTCGCGTGAGCGAGCGCGTCGACCGGTGGGGAACGTGCTAGCGGACCCGCCCCTCCGCGGGATACGCGTCGTCGAGGTCGGCAACTACATGGCCGGGCCGTTCTGCGGAATGCAGCTCGCCGATCTCGGGGCCGATGTGATCAAGGTGGAGAGCCCGCGCGGCGGAGATCTCGCCCGAATGCTCGAGCCCATCGCGAACGGCGAGAGCGCGAACTTCGCTCGGCTCAACCGCGACAAGCGCTCGGTCGCGATCGATCTCAAGCGCGAGGCCGGACGAAAGCTGTTCTCGCTCCTCGTCCGGTCCGCCGACGTGGTCGTCGAGAACCTGCGCCCGGGCACGATGAACGACCTGGGTCTCGCCCCGCGAGATCTTTTGAACAGCGATCCGCGTCTGGTGTACGTGGCCGTGACCGGATGGGGCCTGGACGGACCGAACGCCGATCGGCCGGCGCTCGACATCATCGTCCAGGCGCAGAGTGGGCTCATGAGCGTGACCGGCGAGGAGGGCGGGCCGCCCGTGAAAGTCGGCGTGTCGATCGCCGATCTTGCCGCCGCGCTCTACGCGACGATCGCCACCCTCGGTGCCCTGCGCGCACGGGACCGCGACGGAAAGGGCCAGCTCGTTGACATCTCGATGCTCGAGTCGGCGGTTTCGCTCGCGGTTTGGGAGGCGGGTGTGCACTTCACCACCGGCGAGGTCCCGCGCGCCGCGGGATCGGCGCACAAGCTCGTCGCACCATACCAAGCGATCGCCGCCGCCGACCGGCACTTCATCGTCGGCGCGACGACGCCGCCGACCTGGACCGCCTTCTGCCGCGTGCTTGGCCTCGAGGGTCTCGAGCGCGATCCGCGCTACGCGGACGCGACGCTGCGCCGGCACAACCGCGATTCGCTCATCGCCGCGATCGAGGCGATCACCGCTACAAAACCTGCTGCGCACTGGCTCGCCGCCCTGCGAGCGGCGGGGGTGCCGTGCGGCGAGATCGCCGATTACGGCGACGTGTTCAGCGACCCGCATCTCGTCGCCCGCCAGTTCTTCATGGATCTGCCGCACCCGCGCCTCGGCGCCATCCGCGGGCTCGGCTCGCCGCTGCGCCTCGAACGCACCCCGGTCCGGCATCGGCGCAGCGGGCCGCTCCTCGGCGAGCACACGGCGGAGGTCCTCCGCGAGGCCGGCTGCACCGACGACGACATCGCGCGGCTCGAGCGCGAGGGCGTGGTGTCGCTGGGTTGACGATGGTGAGCGGCGAGATCCGCACCGAGCGGCGCGGCGGCGCGCTCTGGATTACCGTGGACCGCCGCTCGGCGCGGAATGCGATGACGTTCGCGATGTACGACCGGATCGCCGCGATCTGCCGGGATGCGAACGCCGACCGCACGGTCCGTGCGGTCGTGCTCACCGGCGCGAACGAGGCATTCGTCGCCGGCACCGACATCGCGCAGTTCGCGGATTTCAACACCGCCGAACAGGCGGTCGCGTACGAACGCCGAATGGACGCATGGCTCGGAGCGATCGAGGACGTGAGCGTACCGACCGTCGCCGCGCTCCGGGGTCCGGTCGTCGGGGGCGGCCTGGCGATCGCCGCCGCGTGCGACCTTCGCGTCGCCGCGCCGTCCGCCCGGTTCGGCGTCCCGGTCGCGCGGACGCTTGGCAACTGCTTCTCCGCGGCGAATCTCGTGCGGCTCGCGGCGCTCGTCGGCCTCGGCCGCGTGAAGGAGCTCGTCTTCACCGCGCGGCTCATAGACGTGCGCGAGGCGCTCGCCATCGGCCTGGTCAGCGAGGTCGTCGCGACCGATGAGAAGCTCGTCCCGCGCGTCGACGAGCTCGTGGGAGAGCTTGGCTCGTACGCCCCCCTCACGCTGCGGGCGACAAAAGAGATGCTCCGGCGGATCCGTGCGCGGATGCTGCCCGACGAGTCGGCCGACCTGGTGGCCCTCTGCTACACGAGCGCCGACTTCCGCGAGGGCGTACGCGCATTCCTCGAACGCCGCCCGCCGGTGTGGAAAGGCGAGTGACCGAGGGGCCGCGCGCTTTCCAACGGCCGGAGTGGACGCCGCTGCCTCGCGCGGGGTGCGTCGGGGTCGAGGGACGGGTCGTCCTCGTCGATGAGACCCTCGGCGTTGCGATGCTGCGCTTCGCTCCTCGGGCGACGATCGACGAGCACGACGCTACGCACGACATCGACGTCGTTTGCCTGGAAGGCAGCGGCTTCACCAGCGTCGATGAGGAGCGGTCGGCGCTGAACGCCGGTCAGGTGGTGCGCTGGCCACGTAAGCACCGGCATCGACTCTGGACCGACGGCTCGACCATGACGACCCTCATGCTGGAGCGGCTCGGACCCTGGTCGGGATGATCCGGTTCCACGAGGAGCAGCGCTTCCGGAAAGCGACGATCGCTCTGCTCCTCGGCGTGATCGCCTTTGTGGTCTTCGTCACGGTCGCTGCGCAGACGATCTCGCGGCCGGACGAACTGATCATCGTGACGATCACGCCGCTGGTGGTCGTGCTGGTCGCGTTGCTCTATTCGCGGGCCCACCTCGACGTGGACGTAAACGGCGAAGGAGTGACGATCGCGTTCCGCTATCTCTGGCCGGCGAGGCACATCTCGTTCGCCGATATCGTCGCCGTCGAGATGAGGCGTTACCGGCCCCTACTGGACTACGGAGGCTGGGGCGTGCGCTTTGGTCTGGCGGGATGGGCCTACACGACCGGCGGCAATGTGGGCGTGAAGCTGCGCTTGCGAAGGGGCACGCCAGTGCTCATCGGAACGGGTCGTCCGCGCGAGCTCGAGGCCGCGATCCGGGCGGGGATGGAGCGATCGGCGGACATGGGACGTCAGGCGACCTAGCCGGTACGCAGCCGCGGGTCGAGCGCGTCGCGGAGCGAATCGCCGAAGAGGTTGAAGCCGAACACCGCCATGCTGATCGCGACACCTGGCGCGACCGCGAGCCACGGGGCCTGTTCGAGGAACTGCATCCCCGCACCGCGCAGCATCAAGCCCCACGACGGCGTCGGCTCGAACACGCCCAGGCCGAGAAAGGAAAGCGATGCTTCGAGCAGGATCGCCTGCCCGAGGAACGCGGTCATCATGATCAGGTACGGCGCGAACACGTTCGGCGCGACATGCCGGAACATGATCCGCACCGCGCCGGCGCCGACCGACCGCGTCGCCTCGATGTACGGCATCCGCACGACCGAGAGCGCGCTCGAGCGGACCACCCGCGCGACGCGCGGGATGATCGGCACGGTGATCGCGGCGATCACGTTCCCGATCAGCCCCTGACCTGTGCCGAGCGCGGCGACGACGGCGATCGCGATGACGATGAGCGGAAAGCTGAGCAGCACGTCCATGAGCCGCTGGATGAGCGTGTCCACACGGCCGCCGAAGTACGCGCTGATCACGCCCAGCACGAGCCCGACGGTGCAGCCGACCAGCGAGGACACAAAGCCCACCAGGAGCGCGGTCCGAGCGCCGAAGACCAGACGCGAGAACACGTCTCGTCCGAACGGGTCGGTGCCAAGGAGGTGGCGCGACGAGGGTCCCTGGAGAAGGTCGGCGAAGTTGATCTTCACCGGATCGTACGGCGCGATGACGTCGGCGAGTGCCGCGGCGGCGATCATGACGAGGATGAGCGCAGCGCCTGCGGTCCCGAGCGGGCGGCGGCGCACGAAATCGCCCCAGAACCGAACGAACCTGCGCGAGCCGGTCGATTCGAGATAGCGCTTACGAGCGATGACGTCGGCGCTCGCAGCCACTACGCGTACCTGATCCGCGGGTCGAGGAACATGTAGACCATGTCGACGGCGAAATTCACGAGCACGAATACCGCCGCGAGGAGCAGGACAAGCGACTGGATCATCGTGTAATCGCGATGCGCGACCGCGTCGACGAGCAGCTTGCCGATGCCGTTCAAGTTGAAGACCTGCTCGGTCACCACGAGACCGCCGATGAGGAACGCAAATTCCAGGCTGATGACCGTGACGACCGGCAGCAGCGCGTTGCGTAAGGCGTGGCGCATGACGACGACGCTCTCGCGGACGCCCTTCGCGCGCGCCGTGCGGACGTAGTCCTCGCGGAGCACCTCGAGAACCGTCGACCGAGTCATCCGCATCGACACCGCCGAGTAGCGGTAGCCGACGGCGATCGCGGGGAGGATGAGGCCGGCGAGATTCGCCGCCGGATCCTCGGTGATCGGCGTGAAGATGAGCGGCGGGGCCCAGTTGAAGACCGTGATCGTGAACAGCACCATGAGCAGCCCGATCCAGAAGCTCGGCATGGAGAGCCCGCCGATCGAGAAGACCCGGATCACGTAGTCGACCCAGCTGTCCTGGCGGACCGCGGCGACCACCCCAAGGGGAACCGCGATCGCGACGGCGAAGAGCGTCGCGAGTATCGCAAGCTCGATCGAGAGCGGCAGGCGGATCTGGATCTCCTCGACCACGGGGTGTCCCGTCCAGAGCGATTGGCCGAGGTCGCCGTGCGCGATCTGCCCCATCCAATCGGTGAACTGGTTCCACATCGGCTTGTCCAATCCGAGGATGTGGCGCTGCTCGTCGATGACCGACTGCGGGACGGTCGAGCCTGCGTACTGGAGCGCGACGATGTCGCCGGGGACCGCGCGCATGATGACGAAGGTGAGGATCGCGACTCCGACGAGGGTCGGGATCATGAGCAGGAGCCGCCCGACGACATACCGGCGCATCCGGCTAGTCTCGAACGGCTCCCGCTAGGCCGCTAGTTCGTCACTTCTGCGCGAGCCAGACCGTTTCGAGGTCCTGATTCGTGTAGTGGTTCGAGCCGATGCGCCAGCCGCGCACGACGTTGAGGTACGGAATGATCCGGTACCACCACAGGACTGGGTACTGGTAGGCCTTCGTGTCCATCGCGTATTTCTCGATGCCCGCGACGAGCGTCTTGCGCTTCGCCGGGTCGGTCTCGCGGCTCTGCGCGTCGATCATCTTGTCGAGATCGGCGTCGTCGTAATACGCGAAGTTGAGGCCCTTGCCGAGCCCCGACGCCGACCAGAACTTGGCGAGCTGGAGGTCGGGCTCGTCGAGGAAGTCGCAGTTGAAGTCGAGCGCCACCTGGAAATTGCCGGCGCGCAGGTCTGCCTGGTAGGCGGACGTCTCCTTCACGTCGTGCGTCGCGGTGATGCCGACCTGCTTCCACTGATCGATGACGAACAGCGCCACCGGCTCGTACGGCGTGGTGATGTTGCGGTTCAGGAACTTGAAGCTGAGGTTTGGCACGCCCGCGTCGGCGAGGAGCTGCTTGGCCTTCGTTTTCGCGGCCGCGGCGTCGGTGCTGTAGCCCGCGATCTTCTGAAGGTCCGCGTCAGCCTGCGCGAAGGGTCCGCCCGGCCGCATGAGCCCGCCGACGTCCTTCACGATCGTGATCTTCTGGAGCGAGGCGCTCCCCGCGTAGCGGTCGATCGCGAGCGTGAGGGCCTGGCGGACGCGCACGTCGTCGAACGGCTTGACCTTCGTGTTCGGAACGATGTAGTTGACGCAGATCCACGGCGCTTCCTGGATCGCGAGGTCGTTCGGCAGCGCTCGCGAGAGATCGTCGCGCTGCTGCGGGGTGAAGCCGCGGAACTCGATCATGGCCTGCTTGCTGCGGATCGCGTTCACCTCGGCGTTCGCGTCGGTGATGACGAGCGCCTTGTAGCCGTCGAGGTACGGAAGCTGAGTCCCGCTCTTGTCCTTGCCGAAGTAGTCGGGGTTCTTCTTGCCGACCCAGTCCGCCCCTTTGGTGTTCGAGACGTAGATGAACGGGCCGGTGCCGTCGATGTTCTTCTCGTACCAGTGGATGTCCGTCTTGAGCTTCGCGGCGCTGTAGATGAAGTTCCATGGCGAGGCAAGGTTCGTCGCGAACGAGGCCGATGGGTACTTGAGCTTGAACACGAGCTGGTCCGGCGCGGGATTGGTGATCGTGTCCACCGCGGCGTACGCGCCGGCGCGCGGCGAGAGGACGCCGGTCGGCGGGAAGATGATCTTTTGATAGGTGGCGACGACGTCGTCGCTCGTCATCTTCTGGCCATCGTGGAACTTGACGTCGGTGCGGAGCTTGATGGTGTAGGTGAGCTTGTCGGACGAGACGTCAGGCATCGCCGCCGCGACGTCCGGGATGACTTTGGTGAGGTCGCTCGGGTCGAACTTGTAGAGCGTGCTGTAGTGCGGCGCGATCGGGTGGAGGAGCGCGAAGGTCGTCTCACGGTGGCCGTCGTACGACGGCGGCTCGGCGTTGACGATGAAGGTGAGCGTGCCACCCGGTCTGGGCTGCTCGCCGGCGGGCGCCGGTGTCTGCGAGCCGCCCCCGGTGGCCTTCGGCGAGCATGCGGCGAGCGCGAGCGCGAAGGTCAGCGAGAGTGCGGCGACGCGACGGTATGTGACCACGAGGACCACCCCCTCGGCGCGGACTCTAGCGCACGCCCTTCCTACGGATGACCTCTTCGTAGAGTTCAACGAGCTGCGCTGCGACGTGGGACCAGTCGTACTCGGGAGCCCGCCGCCACGCTTGTACCCGTGGATGTCGCTCGCGACCACCGGGAGGCCCGCGGCCATGGCCTCGAGCAGCACGATCCCGAAGGACTCCTGGCCGGTCGACGGCGCGCAGAAGATGTCCGCGGTCTTGTAGAAGCGCGCCTTGTCCACGTCGTCGACGCGGCCGGCGAACAGCACGTCGCCGAGCCCGTTCTGTCGCACGAAGCGCCGCATCTGACCGATCTGCGGGCCGGCGCTACAGAAGATGAGACGCAGCTGGGGAAACCTGGGCTTCAGCTTCGCGTAGGCACGCAGGAGGTACATCGCGCCCTTCCGCGGCTCGACGCGGCCGACGAAGAGGATGTTCGTCTTCCCGTCCTCGTACTCGGGGAACGGCTTCGCGTTCGCGTAGAACCGGACGTCCACCCCGTTCGGAATGATCCGGTAGTCGCCCGGAAAATAGGTCGAGATGAAATGCCGCGCCGCGCTCGAGACCGCGATGCGGGCGTCGAGCCGTTTCATGTAGCGCTCGCCGATCACGCGTCCTGCCCAGTACGAGAACGAGAAGCCGCCGAACGCGTGGAACGTCGCGACGTTCGGGCATCTCGCGGAGTCGAGGATCTGCATGGAGAGGAAGGGAACGAGCGGCTCGTGGTGATGGATGATGTCGAACCGCTCACGCTCGAGCATCCGTGACACGAGCCACTCGAGGCGCAGCGAGAGCGTGATCCTGCCGACCGCTCCGTTGTAGGGGACCGCGATCGCCTGTCCGATCTGGATCACGTCCTGCGCCGGCGGGTCGTCGCCCCACGGCGCGGTGATGATGCGAACGTCGTGGCCGATGCGCCGCAGCTCCTGGTAGCTCTCGCGGATGTACGAGTTCGCGCCGCCCGGCCGCGGATACGCGTAGGGCGAGACGATCCCGATCTTCATACGGGCAGACGCGAGACGAAGCCGAAGCCTGTGGCGGCGAGCGTTGGGCGCTCCTTCGACGAGCGTCTGCGCCCAGCCGGCCCGAACGACTCGCGTGCCGAGCATGAAGGGGCCGGCGTAGCCAGCAGCGAGGAGAAGGAGTGCCCGGCGCTCGCCGGCACACGAGTCCGGGTCGTCAAGATCGTCTCGACATTCGCCGCCGGGCCTGCTTTATCGGATCGCGCACCATCGAGCGCCACTGCTGGAGTGCTGCGCGATCCAGGTGCTCCCGCACTGACCACTCACGGCCTTTCGCGGTCGTCGATCGATCTGCGATCGCCTGGCGGAGGTCCGCGCCCGTTCGGCCCGGGAACTCGGTCCAGCATGTGCCGACGAGCGAGGCGTGGTGTGCGTCGCTGGAGCCCGTTTCGGCTGCCTTCAGCACGTTCGTGTTGAGCCACAGCGTTCGCGACGCGCGGACACGACCGGCCCACGAGGGATTCCGGGTCTCGATCCCGTCCACCATCCGCTTTGGATCGGCGTGCGCGAGGAGCGCACGCAACGCGCGCTCGCCGACCGAGAAGGTCAAGAACGAGAGCGGGTGAGGCACGATCGCGAGACCGCCTGCGGCATGGATCCGCCGCAAGGCTTCGGGGAGCGGGCAGAAGATCGGGATCTCGTCCTCGATCCAGAGTCCAAGGAGATGACCCGATCGCGTCGTGATCTCGATGCCGGTCACGATCTCGACAGGACTCCCGCGACGCGCCGCGAGATCGCGGAGCGCGAACGCCCCGCGGATGTCGTCGTGATCCGTGAGCGCGATGACATCGAGGCTCATGCGCTCGGCGCTGTCGAGGATCTGCTCGATCGAGGACAGTCCGTCGCCCAGATCGCTATGCAGCTGGAGGTCGGCGCGACCCATCAGTCTCTCCACATGCGGTCGAACACGGTCCACTGATCGGGGTAACGACGGACGTAGCGCTCGAGCACCGCGGCGAAGCGTCGCACGCCTTCGCGGATGTCGCTTTCCCGGGCGCCGGTGTCTACGAGGTCGAGTGGATCCTCGATGTAGGCATGGAGCGCGCCACCTTCCCGCCAGGCGAAGGCGGGCACCAGCGCGGCCCCGGTGCGGAGCGCGAGCGCGACGTGGGCCGACGGCACGAGCGCCTCGCGTCCGCAGAACGGCACGCGGATCCCGACGCCGCTGACGGCGCGATCGGCGAGGAACCCGAGGACGCCGCCATGCCGCAACGCCCGGTGGATACCGAGAGGCGAGTCCAGCGGCACGAGGTGCAGGCCCCGTGCGGAGCGCGCGCGGTTGACCGCGCGCATGAGCTCGGACTCGGTCGACTCGACCGGCAGTGTCAGCTCGAATCCGCGTGCCATGAGGATTTGCCCGACGAGCGCCACCGGACCCAGGTGCGCGCTCGCGAAGATCACGCCCTTTCCCTGAGCGTGCGCCCGCGTGAAGCGGTCCCAACCGTCGACGACGACCATCGCGGTGAGGCGCTTGTCGTCGAGCGCCGGGATCTGGAAGACCTCGAGGTAGCCGCGGACCTGATTGATGAATACGCGACGCGCGAGACGCGGACGATCCGGTGCGACGACGGCCAGGTTCGCGCGGACGGCGGCTCTCGCGCGCGGCGCTGCCAGGTAGGCGATCGTGCCCACGGCCTCGGCGATCGGCGTGTGCCACGACGGCGCGACTCGGGGGAGGACCCGCTCCGCCGCGTCGGCGAGCGCGCGCGCCGCGCTCATCGGCTCGCGGCGCCTTCCGAGCGCGACCACATCGGCCGGAAGATGTACCACTGATCGGGATCGCCCCGGACGAGCTGCTCGAGACCCCGCGCGATCGCCTGGGTCGCCCGCTCGATGTCGTGCGCCGCCTGCTTGGTCCGCTCGACGAAGATCGGCGGCTGCGCGATGCCGCGGAACGTGTTGTCGCGCTCCCGCGTCACCGCCGCCACCACGATCGGTGCACCCGAGACCCGGGCGAGGTTCGCGGCGATCGTTGGGAACTTCGCCGGCAGGCCGAAGAACGTCGCCTCGACGTGCGCGAGCTCCTGCGCGCGCGGGCCGAGATCCATCATCAAGCCGACCATCTCGTTCCGCTTGAGCGCCTGCAGGACCTGCCGGACGGCGCCGTTCGGAGGCAGCAGGTGCAGGTTCTTGTGCTTGCGGTTCGTCACGAGGATGTCCATGAGCCGCTCGTTCTCGAGCTCATCGGCGATCACGTTGAGGGGCATCTCGTCGGCGATGCGCGCACCCCCCATCTCGAAGTTTCCGAAATGCATCGAGACGAAGATGAGGCCGCGCCCGTGTTCCCGCGCCGACCGGAGGTGTGCCCACGAGCGCGGATCGACGGTCACCAGGCGCTCGAGCTCGTTCGCGCCGAGCCGGGGGAACCGCATGATCTCGACGAGGTACTTGGCGAAGTTCCGGAAGGAGCGTCGTGCCACCTGTGCGACCTCGCGGTGGCCAGGCGGCCGGTCCAGAACGACGGCGAAGTTGTCCTTCGCGATGCGGCGACGGCTCACCCACACCACGTAGGCGAGCTCCCCGCCGGCGACCGCGGCAGGGTACGAGATCCACGATGGCAAATGCTGGGCGAGCGCCGATCCCAGTCGCCATCCCCAGAGCGCGGCGCCGTGGAACAGGCGCTCGCGCACCGCTACGCGCTGCCTTTGAGCGTCTGCGTGTTCGAGCCCTTGATGAAATCCTCCACTCCCTCGCGCGCCGCGTCGTCAGGGATCTGCCGTGGGGGCGACTTCATGAAGTAGGCCGACGGCGCGACGATCGTGCCGGCGAGGCGGCGGTCGAGCGCGAGCTTGCAACAGCGGATCGCGTCGATGACCACGCCCGCGCTGTTGGGCGAGTCCCACACCTCGAGCTTGACCTCCGCGTTCAGCGGGACGTCGCCGAACGTCGTGCCTTCCATTCGTATGTAGCACCACTTCCGATCGAGGAGCCACGGCACGTAGTCGGACGGACCGACGTGCACGTCCTTCTCGGCGAGCGGGTAGTCGAGCATGCTCGTCACTGCGTTCGTCTTGCTGATCTTCTTCGATTCGAGTCTCTCTCGCTCGAGCATGTTGAGGAAGTCGGTGTTCCCACCGAAGTTCAGCTGGTACGTCCGATCGAGGCGCACGCCGCGGTCCATGAAGAGGCGCGTGAGGACCCGATGGGTGATCGTCGCGCCGACTTGGGACTTTATGTCATCGCCGATGATGGGCAGGCCCTTCTGCGCGAACCGCCGCTGCCAATAGGGTTCCCGCGCGATGAACACCGGAATGCAGTTGATGAAGGCGCAACCGGCCTCGAGCGCCTGCTCGACGTACCACTTGGTGGCCTCTTCGCTGCCGACCGGGAGGTAGCTCACGATGACGTCGACCTGCCGCTCGCGAAGGATGCCGACCACGTCGTCGGTCTGGCCCGGCGCCTTCTGCACGACCCCCGAGAGGTACTTGCCGATCCCGTCGTGGGTCATGCCACGGCTTACCCGCACGCCCGTGTGGGGGACATCGGCGAAGCGATAGGTGTTGTTGGGCGCGGCGTAGATGGCGTCGGCGAGGTCTTTGCCGACCTTGTTCCGGTCGACGTCGAACGCGGCAACGAAGTCGATGTCCCCCAGGTGATACCCCCCGAGGTCGACGTGCATGATCCCCGGGATGCGATCGGTGGGCTTGGCATCGCGGTAGTAGTGGACGCCCTGTACGAGCGAGCTCGCGCAGTTGCCGACGCCCACGATGGCGACGCGGATCCGCTTCGTGCGACGGGGTCGCGCCGTGCGTTTTCTCGTCGTCGGTTTTGCCGGCATGTTCTGGCTTGTTACCTTCCTTTGGCCTGAAGTTGGCGCCCGACGTGGGCGACCCGAACCGCGGCGGTGATCGAAGCAAGGAGCGCGACGGCAAGCACCGCCGCGATGAAGAGTCCGTCGAGGCCGAGGAGCGCCCAGGCTGCGAGGCCGATCAGAAAGATGACGATGCGGGCCTCGCGCGGCGCCGGCCCCACCGCCGCGGCGAGGCCGAGCGACTCCGCCTTTGCTCTCACGTACGGCACGAGGAAGGACGCGACGAGCGCGATGAGGGCCCACCAGAGCAGCGCGGGCTGTGCGCTGCCGACCGCGAGCAGCGCTGTCCCGACAAAGAGCGAGGCGTCGGCGATGCGATCGACGGTCGAGTCGAGGAACGCGCCAAACGGCGTGCCGCCACCCGACGCCTTCGCGATCTGCCCGTCGAGCGTGTCGGCGAGCGTCCCGAGGATCAGGACGATGAGCGCGAGCTGTGGCATCGCGAGCGCGAGGAAGAGCGCGCCGACGATCGTGAGCCCTCCGCCGACCAGCGTGACGGCGTTCGCGGTCACGCCAAGGGCCGCAAGCCGGCGCGCGATGGGCGCGAGCCCGCCGCGCGCGCCGTCGGCGAGACGATTCGGGACCGCTCCGTGACTCATGGGTGCACCTCCACGCGGTTCAGGAGGAGACGGAAGCCGCGAGCGTTGAGCTCGGCGAATCGCTCGCGAGCGAATGAGCAGCGAACTTCGCGGCCGAGGCGCTCCATCCGGATGATGCCGGCGTGGCGGAGCCGGCGCAGGTGCCACGACATCAGCGGCTGGCTGATCCGAAGGCGCCGCGCGAGAAACGACACCGGCTGCTCACCCTCGGTAGCCAGGATCTGCACGATGCGGAGACGGTTCACGTCCCCCAGCGCGCGGTAGTAGCTCTTTAGCTCCCGTAACGAAGCTTGGCTGAGCACGCTCCCCCAATGACCCACTGGCGAAATATTGAGATTTGTTTATGGGTCTCTGCGAGCGTACGAATTCGCGGTCTACGGTGTCAAGCGGTCACTTCCGGGCGGTCGAAAAGATCTCGGCGAGCTCTTTGACGGTCTGGGCGGACTTGCCCTGTCTGAACGAATCCGCCACGCAGGTCGCGAGGTGCTCTTCCAGGATGAGCACATCGATTCGCTCGAGCGCCTTCTCGACGGCCATCGTCTGCTTCATGACGTCGACGCAGTACTTGTCCTCTTCGATCATCCGCTCGACAGCTTTGAGATGGCCGGCGATCGAACGCAGACGGGCGATGACGTCGTTACGTGCAGCGTCGCGCATGTGCGCATCCTACCCCGTGGGGGAGGGGGTCGAGGTGGGACAATCGCGTCGTGCCTGCTTCGCAACCGCTCGCGGCCCGGATGCGGCCGCAAGACCTCGACGAGTTCGTGGGCCAGCCGCATCTGGTCGGCGAGGGCCGAGTCCTGCGCAAGGCGATGGACGCGGGACAGCTTCCCTCGATGATCCTCTGGGGACCACCCGGGACCGGGAAGACCACGCTCGCGGCGATCGGCGCCAAGCGCACGGGAGCGCGATTCGTCGGCATCTCGGCGGTGTCGTCCGGAGTCCAGGAGCTACGCAAGCTCATCGACGAGTCCCGCAAGCTTCGGCAGCTCACCAACCAGCGGACGGTCCTCTTCATCGACGAGATCCATCGCTTCAACAAGGCCCAGCAGGACGTCGTGCTCCCGTATGTCGAGAACGGTGACGTGATCCTGCTGGGCGCGACGACGGAGAACCCCTCCTTCGAGGTCAACTCAGCTTTGCTGTCGCGTTCGCGGGTGTTCACGCTGAAGCCGCTCACTGAAGACGAGGTCCGCACGATCGTGCGTCGCGCCCTGGCCGACGAGCGCGGACTGGGCGGCACCGTGGCGCTCACGAAGGAGGCCGAGGACGGCCTTGTCGCGGTGAGCAACGGCGACGCGCGCGTAGCGTTGAACGCGCTCGAGCTGGCCACGGACGCGGCGCTGCCGGGCGCCGACGGCAAGCGCCCTGTCGGCCTGGAGGAGATCCGCGATGCGATGCAGCGACGGTCGCTCCTGTACGACCGCGCCGGCGATCAGCACTACGACACGATCTCGGCGTTCATCAAGAGCGTCCGCGGCTCCGACCCCGACGCGGCGCTCTACTGGCTCATGCGCATGATCGACGCCGGCGAGGACCCGATGTTCATCGCCCGGCGCATCGTCATCCTCGCCGGGGAGGATGTTGGCCTCGCCGATCCGCAGGCCCTGGTGATCGCGAGTGCCGCGCAGCAGGCCACGCACCTCATCGGGATGCCGGAGGCGTACTACCCGCTCGCCGAGGCGACCGTCTACTGCGCGCTTGCGCCGAAATCGGACTCGCTCAAGCGGGGGCTGGGCGAGCTCCAGCACGATCTCGCCGAGACGCGCGCCGATCCCGTGCCGCTCCATCTGCGCAACGCACCGACTCGCCTCATGGCCGAGCTCGGATACGGGCGCGGTTACCAGTACGCGCACGACTACGAAGGACACGTTGCGCCGGACGAGACGTACCTTCCCGACTCGCTGGCCGAGCGGCGCTACTACGAGCCGACGGACCTCGGCGCGGAAGCCGACCTCAAGAAGCGGCTCGAGGCGCTCCGGCGAAACGCGCGAGGAACAGCCCGAGCTCCCACAGGAGATACATCGGGATCGCGACCAGCGTCTGGTTGAACGGATCAGGGGTCGGGGTGATGATCGCGCCGAGGACGAACACCAGCAGGAAGACGTAGCGCCGCTGCTTGGTGAGCCACGCGCGATCCACGACGTGGACTCGGACGAGCGCGTAGATGATCACCGGCACCTCGAACACGATCCCCACCCCGAGGATGAAGGTCGTCACGAAGGACAGATATTCGGATGCGCGGAGCTGGTTCTGGATGACCTCGCTGCCGAAATTTACGAGGAATCTGATGGCGTTCGGGAGGAGGACGAAGTAACAGAAAGCCATCCCGAGCACGAAAAGGAGAAGGATCGGTAGGCCCAGAAGGCGCACGAAGCGCCGCTCGTTCGGGTAGAGGGCCGGGTCGATGTACGCATAGATCTCGTAGAGGATGACCGGCATCGCGAGAGCGATGCCGCTGAAGAGCGAGACGCGGAAGTAGGTGACGAAGTTCTCGGTCGGGCTCAGCGCAAGGAGCTTCTGCGGCGTCTGGTCGCACACCAGGCCTATGGAGAACGAGACGTTCGGCGGGAAGATCGACTGCGTCGCGATCCTGAACCAGGTGCAGTCCACGGGGATGAGCAGTGCGCGGATGATGTCCGTCGCCGCGATGAATGAGATAACCGTCGTCGCAACGAGAGCGATCGCCGAGAAGATCAGTCGGTCGCGCAGCTCACCGAGGTGCTGGATGAGGGAGAGCTCCTTGTCCCTCGCATCCGCCGTCATCGCCGGGTCACGCTATCAGTTGCGCCGATTAGAATCGGTCGCACGCCCCCGTAGCTCAGCGGATAGAGCGCAGGCCTCCGGAGCCTGAGACAGGCGTTCGATTCGCCTCGGGGGTACCGGACGGAGAGCCTCGCGGCACGCTTGGTGCAGACATTTCCTCCTAAAGACGCGAGGAGGTATCCGCATGGGCATCATCGCCTTCCTGCTCATCGGACTCGTCGCCGGCTTCATCGCACGCTGGCTCGTTCCCGGTCCGGACCCGATGGGCTGGCTCGGGACGCTGATCCTCGGCATCGTCGGGTCCTTCGTCGGAGGCACGCTCGCGGCGCTCATCTTCGGTGGGACGCTCGAGCTCTCCGCGGCCGGCCTGATCGGGTCGATCATCGGCGCGATCATCGTGCTGTTGATCTGGCGCGCAATGGGCGGCGAGCGCCGCGTCACCACCTAGCGAGTGAACGGGGCCGCGGGGCCTAGTGCGCCGCGGCCTCCTCGTCGGCCGGATTGAGCCGCATGGTGCTGACCCAGAACCGGCCGAGGCGATTCTTCACCAGCCACTCCTCGCCGTTCGGTGACGAGCGGATGAGCTCGCCGACGCTTCCGTCCGGGCCGAAGCGGACCTTCGACCCCGGTCGCGGCTCGAACGGCGGCCTTCGCGTCATCGCGAAGGAACGATACCCGCCGTCAGCATCCCCTCATCGATGCGCCGCACGAACTCGGCGAACATCGGCTCCACGAAGTCGTAGCGGCCGCGGCCCAGGCGGACCACGAGACCGCGGAGGCGGAGACCGTCGAGTGCCCGCAGCACCTCGGGGCGGGGGACCGCGCCGCCGTCGGCGTCGGCCGCGTACAGGACCGCCCGGTGGGCGATGCGCTTGGCGACCTGCTGTAGGTACTTGTGCGAGCCGAGCTCGGCCCAGTGGAGGGCGAACGGTCGCTCGAGCTCGCGCATCGCCTGCTCGTAGGCGACCTCCAGCAGCTCGCCGCTGACCACACGAGAGCCCGCCTCACGCATGAGGTAGTAGAGCGCCGCGCAGACCTGCATCGTGTCCTGTGGATGGCCGCCGGTCGCGTCGAGGAGGCGGTCGACGCTCGCGTCGTCGATGGTCATCTTCTTCGCGGCGAATTTGCCGCGCAGGTACTCGAGCCAGTCATCGGGATCGATCCCGAAGCGATGGCCGCCGGCATCGGCGAGGTCGAGTGGGACCGCGAAGCGATAGAACGCGCGTCCCTTGTTGCTGAAGAGCTCCTCCAGGATTCCCTGCTCCGAACCGAGGAACGCGTAGCTCACACCGCGCTGCGCCTGGAAGCGGCTGCGCATGACGTCGAACACGCGTGGCCCGAGCCTTCCCGCGGCCTGGAACTCGTCGAAGACGACCACGACGTGCTTGCCCGTGCGTCGCGCCAGCGCTTGGGGCAGGTCGAGCGCACCCTCGAAGAAACGTTGCGCGTTGGTCTCGCGAGCGAGCTGGAGCGCGAGCTCGACGTGCTCGTATTTCACCTTTACCGTCGGACGCATCCCTCCGGCGATCGCCTTCGCATGCTCGAAGGTCCGTTCGGCGCCGGAGAGGTTCTGGAGGATCGCGTCGGCGAGGCGCTCGCCGAGGCCCCGAACGTCGGTGGCCCCGAGGCAGTCGACGTAGGCGGTGTGCGCACCTCGGCGGCGTAGACGTCGCAGCGCCTCGAGGATGATCGAGGTCTTGCCGATGCGGCGGGGCCCGGCAAGAAGAACGTGCTGCCCATCCTCGAGGCGCTCCACCAGACGCCGCAGGTAGCTCTCCCGGCCGACGAGCTCCGCCGCTGGCACCGGACCGCCGACGGGAAAATACGGACTGACCGCTGCGCTCGTCCGCTGGAAGTGCTGCACGAGCCGATGCTACATCCGATGCATCAAGGAGATACGTTGGGTGCACGAAAGTCCGCGCGGGTCAAATCACAGCGGGCGGGCGCTCCGCGCGTAGGCGAGCGAAGATCTCGCGGGTCGCGAACGACCGGTTCAGGGTGTAGAGATGCACGCCCGGCGCTCCGCCGGCGAGCAGCGCCTCGGCCTGCGCCGTCGCCCACTCGATGCCTACGCGGACGACCGCGCGCTCGTCGCCGTCCGCCGCGGCCAGCTGCGCGCGCAAGCGTGCGGGGATGGTCGCGCCGCAGAGCTTGGTGAAACGCTCGATCTGCGCGATGTTCGTGACGGGCATGATCCCGGGCAGGATCGGCGCGCGGATCCCCGCCGCCCGCGCCTTGCGGACGAGGTCAAAGTACGCGTCGGCTTCGAAGAAGAGCTGCGTGGTAAGGAACGCGGCGCCCGCGTCGATCTTCGCGCCCGCCCACCGCAGGTCGTCTTCGAGCGAGATCGACTCGGGATGCTTTTCAGGGTAGGCGGCAGCGCCGACGCAGAAGTCGAACCGCTCTTTGATGAAGCGGATGAGCTCGGTCGCGTGTGCGAACCCGCCCTCCACCTGCTTGAACGCGAGATCTCCGCGCGGCGGGTCGCCGCGAAGCGCCATCACGTTCTCGATGCCGTTCGCGCGGAGACGCTCGCAGATGCGCGCGATGTCCGGAGCGGTGTGGCCGACGCAGGTGAGGTGCGCCGCGACCTCGATGCGGATCCGATGCTTGAGCTCGGTGGCAAGCTCGATGGTGCGCTCGCGCGTGCTGCCTCCTGCGCCGTAGGTCACGGTCACGAAGGTCGGGCGCAGCACCTGGAGCTCGTCGATCGTCCGAAAGAGATCGCGCGCGGCCTGGTCGGTCTTCGGCGGAAAGAACTCGAACGAGTACACCGGTCGGCCGAGCTTGAACGCCTCGGAGATCCGCACCGCTTTACGCTAAACGGCCGTGCCCTACGTGATCGCCGGCGTCATCGTGGCGGTCGGCGCGGCGGCGGCGTGGCTCGCACGACCGCTGCGGACAGACCCGGCGAGGCGTGCCGCCTTGGCCGAGGCGACGGCCGCGCTCGACCGCGAGCTCGCGGGCAATCTCGAGCTCACGTCGATGTTCGACCAGACAAAGCAGGCCGTCGTGCTCGAGAACGGCGAGTTCGCGCGCCACCGGGCGACGATCGAACACGAGGCCGCAGCGACATTCCCGGCGCTCGCGGATCTCTATTCCCGCATCCCAGAGACCGAGAGCGCGATGGAGCGGCGCGGACCCGCGAACAGCATCAAAGACGATGACCGGCGACTGATCGAGGGCTGGGAAGGGGACGCGCGTGCCGCGCGGCGCTCGCTGCGCGAAGTCCTCCACGCGAGACCCCTCGCCGGCTGGAAAGCGGCGATGGCTCGCTTGCGTGCAAGCCTGGCGTCGCGCTAGACGACCCCTGTCTCGGCAATGGCACGAACCGTGCAACCGGACGTTACATAGGGAAGATGTCCATCAAGGGAATCACGCCCGGGCGGGCGTACCGTGCCTACCGCTTCCCGCAGCGCAGCGGTGGGCGCATGTCCCGCCGCGTCAGCGCGGTGCGACCGGTCGGCACCTTCGCGGGGATCCTGAGCGCGGCCCTCTTCGCCGGAACCGCCTTCGTCGGGGTCTGCATCGCCGCCGTGATCGGCTACTTCGCGGCTGATCTGCCCGCAGCGCACGACCTCGCGACCGTGCCCATCCCCCTGGCTACCCACATCTACGACCGGACCGGACAGCATCTGCTTTACACCCTCGCCGACGAGCAGCGCGAGCTGATCTCTCTCGATGCGGTTCCCGAGCGGATGCAGGACGCCACGATCGCGATCGAGGACAAGACCTTCTGGTCGAACCCGGGTGTCGACGTCGGCGGCATCATCCGCGCGTTCCAGGCGAACGCCTCGAGTGGTCGGATCACGCAGGGCGGATCCACGATCACCCAGCAGCTCATCAAGACCCGCCTTCTCGGCGACGACCCGACCTTCACGCGAAAGATCAAAGAGGCGATCCTCGCGATCGAGGCGACGAGGACCTTCAGCAAGAAGCAGATCCTCGAGATGTACTTCAACCAGATCTACTACGGGAACCAGGCCTACGGTCTCAAGGCGGCGGCGGCCACCTACTTCGGGATTGCCGACCTGAACAAGCTCACCCTCGCGCAGATGGCGCTTCTCGCGGGCCTCCCGCAGGCGCCGTCGGACTACGACCCAATCCAGAACATGCCCGCGGCGATGGCCCGGCGCGCCCAGGTGCTGGACGCCATGGTCGACAACGGCTACGCCACGCAGGCGGAGGCAGACGCGGCCAAGAGCGAGCCGATCAAGGTGACGCCGGCCACGACGTCGCTGTACGCGCCGCATTTCACCTTCCGCGTGCGCGAGCAGCTCATCAACGTTCTCGGCGAGAAGGCCGCCTACCGCGGCGGCTATGACGTCTACACGACGCTCGACTGGAACATGCAGCAGCTGGCCGAGAAAGAGGTCAAGGACCACGTCAACGCGCTCCACGGCAATAACGTGAACAACGCGGCGCTCATCACGATGGATCCATCGACCGGCGAGATCCTCGCCTACGTCGGGAGCTACGACTACTACGTCCACACGCCGAAGGTGCAGGGCGACTATGACCACGCCGGGATCGCGCTTCGCCAGCCGGGCTCGACGTTCAAGCTCTTCACGTACCTCACCGGCATGCAGAAGCTCGGCCTCACTGCATCCAGCCGGCTCTACGACATCCAGTTCACGATGCAGGACGGGAGCGGCAAGCCCTATTCGCCCAAGGACGCGACGAAGGAGCAGCACGGACCGCTCACCCTCCGTCAGGCGCTTCGCGAGTCGCTCAACCTGCCCGCGCTCGAGGTGACGCGCCTCGTCGGCGTCGACTCGATCATCGACACCGTGCACCAGCTCGGCATCAACCGCGACTGGGACCGCACACAGCTCGGACTCTCGTTCGGCATCGGGGCCGGCGAGATGCGGCTCATCGACATGGCGAGCGCGTACCAGGTGATCGCGAATCTCGGCGTCCGCGTCGATCCGACGTTCATCTACAAGGTCGTCGATCCGACCGGCAAGGTCGTGAAGGATTACTCGAAGCCGGATGGCCGCCGAGTGCTCGATCAGCGGACCGCCTGGGTCTTCGACGACATCCTCAAGGACAACACCAACCCGCAGGGGTCGTTCGTCTTCGGCCCCTGGACGAACATCGGCAGGCCCGCCGCGCTGAAGACCGGCACGACCGACAACCTGCAAGACGTGCTCGCGATCGGCTTCACCCCGCAGCGGCTCACCGCGATCTGGATGGGCAACTCGGACAACTCGGAGATGGTCGGGATCAGCTCGGCGCTCGGCCCGGGCGTGCTCTGGCGGGACTACATGAAGACGGTCGTCGGCGGTCTTCCGGTGGTCTGGTACGACCGGCCTGAGGGCATCGTCGACAAGACCGTGTGCGTGAACCCAGCGCTCATGGGCGGCAACGGCTCGGGCGCGCTGCCCGGTCCCAACTGCCCGGCGAGCTTCCGCTTCACCGAGCACTACGTCGCCGGTACCGAGCCGACGACGAACGACAGCGACTTCTACACCTCGTGCGGCATCCGGCTCATCGCCCCGTTCGCGGACTGGCAGAGCTCCTACAACGCGTGGGCCTCGGGCGCTGTCTCTGGTGCGTACAGCTACGGCCGCTTCTACTGGAGCATTTGCGGCTTCGCGCCGAGACCCGTGGCGCCGTCAGCCTTGCCGGGCGCGAGCGGCGGACCGTCCCCCGGACCGTCGGGTGCGCCGCCACGGCCGACCGAGCCGCCGAAACCGACGCGCAGGCCCTAGCGAGCAAACGCGCGATTCGCACCTAAACTCGGCGTCGTGCGGATGGTGGGAAAGGTGTCGCGAGGCGACACCTTCTATTCGCTTGTCGATGCCGAGCTCCGCGACCTGGAGCGTCGCCTACTCGACGTCGGTCGTGGCGCGCATCCGGTCTTCCGGGATGCGGTCGCGCACCTTTTCCAGACCCCCGGCAAGCTGCTGCGCCCCACACTCGTCTTCCTCGCCGCGCGCTTCGGTCAGAAGTCCGACCGCGAGGTGGTCATCAACCTCGCCGAGTCGCTCGAGCTCGTGCATACCGCGTCGCTCGTGCACGACGACGTCGTCGATCGAGCCGCGGTACGGCGGAACGTCCAGACCGTCAACGCGAGGTGGAACGACGACATCGCCTTGATCGTCGGGGACTACCTGTTCGCAAAGGCCTACGCGCTGGCTGCGGTGCTTCCGGATCCCGAGGTCATCGCGATCGTGGCGCAGACCGTCTTCGCGCTCTGCGACGGCGAGCTCGGCGAGATCACCGCGGGCCGCGGCCTGCCGAGCGAGCAGACGTACCTCGACCGGATCGAGCTCAAGACGGCGTCCCTCTACGCGGCCTGCTGCCAGGGCGCGGCGCTCCTCACCGAAGCGGATCCCGAGCACGTAGCCGCGCTCGGAGCGTTTGGCACGAACCTCGGGATGGCCTTCCAGATCACCGACGACGTGCTCGATCTCGTCGGCGACGAGACCGACTTCGGCAAGACGGTCGGCCGCGACCTGCTCGAGGGCATGCCGACCCTCCCGATGATCTATGCCGTCGCCGATCAGGACGGCAAAGGCGCTGATCTCGCAGCGCGGATCCTCGCGCCGGCCAAGAGCGCTGCGGACATCGGCGCGCTCCTCGATGACATTCGCCGCTCGAGCGGTCCCGAGCGCGCGCGACAACGAGCGTTCGCGTTCCACGACGCCTCGTTGCGGGCGCTTGATGGGCTGCCGGATCGGGTGGAGCGCGCCGCCCTGCGGGAGGTGGCCGACTTCGTCGTGAGCCGCGTCCGCTAAGGCGATTGGCCGCGGCCACCGCGCCGGCGGCCTCGCCGGCGTCGGCGTCGGCGTGGCTCTCCTTCGGCACTCACCGGTGTTGGCCGCTCCTGCTTCGGCACCTCGTCGCTCCCGTACGTGCCGACGCCTTTGGTGTGCGCCGGTATCGCTTGGAACGACACGCCCAGCTCGGCAGCGGTGAACTGCGTGCGCGCCCCGTCGGCGAGCGTCACGGTGATGCGCTCCTTCGGCACGTTCACGCTCTGGGTCATCGCGCATCCTGACGTGCCGCACTTGCCTCCCTCGCACGACGGGATGTGGAAGCTCTCGCCGACCTTCGGCAAGCGGCCCTTCACTTCTTGGTACATCTCGAGCTCGTAGATGAGGCAGCACTTCAGCCGACCGCAGACCCCTGTGAGCTTGGCCTGGTTCAGGGGAAGGTCCTGCTCCTTCGCCATACGGATCGAGATGTTCGAGAACTTGTCCAGCCACGACGAACAGCAGAGTTCGCGGCCGCACGTGCCGACGCCCGTCATGACCTTCGTCTCGTCGCGCGCGCCCATCTTGCGCATCTCGATCCGCGTGCCGAAGTGCGACGCCAGTGCGGCATTGAGCTCGGCGAGGTCCACCCTCTCGTCGCTCGCATAGAAAAAGACGAGGCTCGAGCCATCGAACTGCCAGTCCGCTCCCAGGATCTTGAGGGGAAGGCGACGCGTGCGGACCATCTCGGCCGCCGCGCTCGTGGCGTCTTCTTCCATGCGCTTGTGCTTGTTCATCGAGAAGAGGTCCGCCCCAGTGGCCTTGCGGACCACGGTGCCGAGCGGGAGATCGACCTGCGCGAGCGGGGAGTCGGTGGGCAGGATCGCGACCCGCGCGGCATCCTCTCCGAGGTCCGTCTTGACGATGACAAAGTCGCCGACGGAGACGTCGTCGACCCCGCCGGTATCGAAGAAATACATGCGGCCGGCCTTCATGAAGCGCGCACCGATGACCGGTCGAGGCGTGATCATGCGGCCTCGCGAAGCGTGGCCGCGTACGGAAGCTTCAACACGAGGAGCTCGAGGAGCATCCGCGCGTTGACGTTGCTCTCGACCATGTCGCGGCGCCAGCGCTCCAACGCGAGCGCAAAGTCGACGAGCTCGCGTTGCGAGACGGCCTTGGCCAGTCGGTCGCTTTCGCTGACGCGCTCAGGCCGGAGCGCGCGCCCCACTTGGTGTGGGGCGACCGCCGCATCCCGGGCAAGCTCACACCACTCAGCCAGGCGAGTCTCGATCGCTTCGTTCCTCTTCTGCGGGTCTCGGTCCGACTCCGCGACGTCGGCCGCCCACGCGAAGCGCTCGGTGAGACCGCTCGAAACGAGCCGATAGAACTCGGCTTCCGCCGCGCGGCGCGACTTGCGAGCGCCTTCGTCGGAGGCCAGCGCGATCGCGAGACCCGGGCGTCCGGCCGCGGCCGCCGCGTGCCGCGGCGCGTCGGCGCCGAACCGGTCCGCGAGCCCCTCGGCGATCTCGGTCGTGGATACAAGCCGCAGCGAGAGCGGTACCAGCCGCGAGCGGATCGTCTCGAGCAGCGCAGCCGGGGTCGTCGTGAGAAGCAGGAGGACCGCATGCGGGGGCGGCTCCTCGAGCGTCTTGAGTAGCGCGACCTCGGCGTGCTCCGAAAGGTCAGCGGCGTCATCGATCACGACCACGCGCCACCGTCCCTCGAGCGGCCGCAGCGCGAGGTCCTGCTGCATCTCGCGGATCTGCTCGATCGCGATCTGCTTGCGGTCGTTCTCCTTTTCGAGGTCGACGAGGCGGCCGACCATGCGGACGTCCGGGTGCGTCTGGTGGTCGATCTTGCGGCATGCGAGACATGTCCCGCAGCCGCCGGCCGGATGTGGCTCACTCGTGCAGAGCAGCGTCTGCGCGAGACGGATCGCCACTGTTCGCTTGCCGATCGACCGCGGGCCGCTGAGCTCGTACGCGTGGGCGACGTCACCCCGGAGTGCACGCTCGCTCAGCCTGGCGAGGAGGCGACGCTGCCCGATGAAGTCTCGCATCGGGTGTTAGCGAGATTCTAGGTGCGCCCTAGCAGCAGGGTTCCTCGGGCGGGCAGCAATCCTCTGGGCAGGCTGGCTGCGGTGGGCAGCATGGTCCGATCACAGACTCAACTCCTTTCGCGCGCGGATGTATGCGCTGGCGACCGCCCCGTCGGCGCCGTCGAGCCGAACCTCTCGCGTGACCTCGATGTCGATGCCGGCGAACCCGGCATTTCGGAGCTCGCGGGCGTACTCGTCGATGGGGATCGTCCCGGCGACGCATCCGGCCCACTCGTCAAGCGATCGCTTGACCTCGGCGGGCAGCTCCGCGAGGGCGACCATGTCTGCGACCGCGAAACGGCCGCCCGGTCGCAGGACCCGATACGCCTCGCGCAGCACGACCGCTTTGTCGGCGGCGAGGTTGATCACGCAGTTCGAGATGACGACGTCGACGCTCGCGTCGGGCAACGGGATGGCCTCGATCGTTCCCTTCAGGAAGGTCGCGTTGGCGACCCGCGCCTTGGCCTGGTTCTCGCGGGCGACCGCGAGCATCTCGTCGGTCATGTCGACGCCGTATGCGTGACCGTCGGGTCCGACACGGCGCGCGGAAAGGAGCACGTCCAGCCCCGCGCCACTCCCCAGGTCAAGCACGTGCTCGCCGCGCTTCAGGTCGGCAAGGAGGGTTGGATTGCCGCAGCCAAGACTCGACGACGGATCGATACCAATTGCGGTGAGCTCCTCGCTGGAGTAGCCGTCGCTGCATTCCATGTCGGAGCAGCACGACGAGTCGCAGCACGCCGCTCCCCGCGCCATTTGAACCGCCTTCTCCGCATACCGCTGGCGAACCGCCTCGATCACGTCGCTCATCACAGACCTCCTGGAATCCATAGATAGACGTCGATGCGACGCTAGACAACGCATTGACGTTTGTCAATGGGTATGGGAAACTGGCCGCGTGTTGAAGATCGCGACCCTTCCCGAGCGGGAGCGCGGCGTCTGCTGCCCCCCAACCCTCACGCTGCGGCCAGAGCGCGCTGCCGGCGTCAGCGACGTCCTCAAGGCGCTTGCTGATCCGACGCGGCTCCAGATGGCGATCGCCCTGCGCGACGCGAAGGAGCCGGTCTGCATCTGCGATTTCGTCGGGACGTTCGATCTATCGCAGCCGACGGTCTCGCACCACATGGCAAAGCTGCGCGACGCCGGTCTCGTCGAGGTCACGAAGCGTGGGATCTGGTCGTTCTATCGCCTGGCACCGGACCTTCCGGTCGCGGCGCGCCGCATCCTGAACGCGATCGGCTAACCCGCCTTCGCGCGTCCAATCGCATCTTCGTAGGCGCGCTCGGTCCGCTCGGCGACGAGCTCCCAGGTCCACTTCTGTTGGAGGCGGAAGCGCCCAGATTCGCCCATCCGCCTCGCCCGCAAGGGGTCGCCGAGCAGTGTCACGATCGCGCGCGCGATCGCGCCCGGCTCCTGGGCCACGATGAGCCCGTCGATGCCGTCGCGGACGATCTCGCGGACGGGCGGGATGTCCCCGGCGATGACCGGTCGCCATGCGTACCACGCTTCGAGATAGGTGTGTCCAAAGGTCTCATGGACCGACGGCATCGCAAACACAGTTGCGCGCGCGAACGCTTCCGCCTTCTCCTCTTCGCTCACCACACCGCGGTCGATCCAGCGCTCGTCACGCCAGCGTCGCTCGAAACGCGCGGTCCACGAGTCCTGACCGATGGCCACGAAGCGCGCCTCGGGACGGGAGCGCCAGACGATCCGAGCCGCGTCGCGAAGTGCGTGATAACCCTTGTAGCGCTCCTTTCGCCCGACGAAGAGCACGGTCGCCATATCCATCGGGACCTCCGGGAGCCACCGCAGGTTCGGCCCGATGCCGGTCACGTGCACGGTCCGAACACGCCGAGCCTCGTACCACTCCTTCTCCCAGTTCGTGAGCGCGATGACCGCGTCGTCGCGGCGATATCGCGCGATGTCGGCGGTGGCGCTGCCCGAGAGTCGCTGGCCAGGATGCACAAGTGGCGTTTCGACGAATGCGGCCCCGGCCTCGCGCGCGGCGCGCTCGAGTGAGCCGACCCACTCGCGCGCGATGGAGTGGACGACGTCCGCGCCGCTCAGCGCATGCGCGAGATCGTCGTACGCGGCAAGCGATGTTGGCAGGATGCCGTCGACCGCCGCGCCGAGCCGCCCTCCGCGCACCGGTATGAACAGGTAGCGGACGCCATCCTCGTGCCTCTCGACCGGTCCCGAAGGACCGTTGACCACGTCCTTCCCGATTCCCGGCCGTCGCCACGCCGGACGGAGACGACGCGCATGGCGCTGCGAGCCTACGCGAGCGCTTCGTCGATATCCGAGTGCGCGTGGCCGAGCGCTCGGCTGTATGCGTCCTCGACCCGGTCCATCACTCGTTCCCAATCCCAACGCTCGCGAAGCTTCGTTGCGCCGGCGCTCCCCATCGCCGCGCGACGGGCCGGATCGTCGAGGAGCTCCTGGATCGCGCGCGCGACGTCGTCCGTCCGCTGCCGCACGCAAAGGCCGTCGATGCCGTCGCTGATCACCTCGCGGAGCGGCGGGATATCGCCTCCGACGACCGGTCGTTCATGGAGCCAGGCCTCGAGATATCCAATCCCGAAGGTTTCATGCAGCGACGGCATCGCGAAGACGTCGCACGCATCGAGCGCGGCGGACTTCTCGCTCCCGCTTGCGCGCTCGATGTCGACGATGCGCTCGTCGTCGTAACGCGCGAACTCGTCGACGACGCTCGAATAGAACCCGGGGATGCCGATGAACACGAAGCGCGTCTCCGGATGACGCCGCCAGACGAATTCCGCGGCATCGAGGAGGTGGATGTACCCCTTGTAGCGCTCCTTGCGACCGATATAGAGAACGAGGGGCGCGCCCTCGGGGATGCCGTGCTCGGCGCGGAAGCGCGAGCCGCCTCGCGAGCGGACGGCGTTGGGACCCATGCCCGTCGTGACGATTCGCTCGGGATCGATCCCGCCCTGCGCGAACCAGCTTCGCTCCCAGTCGGTCATCGTCGTCACCGCGTCGGCGCGGCGATAGCGGGCGAAGTCGCTCGGGGTATCGCCGCCATGGAACTGACCGGGATGCGCGAGCGGTGTCAGCACGACCGGGATCTCCAGCGACTCCGCCACGTGGAGCGAGCTATCGAGATATTCGCGTCCGATGTTGTGAATGAGATCGCGGTCCTCGGCATACCACTCGAGAACATCGGTGCGCATGAGATCGACGAGGGTCGACGCGTCGGCGACCTGACCGAGGAAGCCCCCTCGCGGCCGCACCTGCACGACCTCGACGCCGCGATCGAGGAATACGCGGCGGTCGTCGAAGGCTTGGGCGCAGATGACACGCACGTCGTGGCCGCGCGCTGCGAGACGTGTCGCGAATTGGTACGCAAGACTCTCGGATCCGCCGACGCGCGCGTACGCGCGTTTGGTGAAGAGGAGCTTCATGCGAGTCGCACGCGCGGCAAGCCGTGTGCCGCTATGAAGCGGCGGCGGTCTCGTCCAAGCCGATGAACTTCGACCACATGCGTTCGCCGGCACGAACGTAGGACGAGTAGAGGTACTGGGGGGTCGCCGGTGGACGGACCGGCTGGCGGAGCAGCGTCATGCGCGACTCGGCGAGCGTACGTCCGCCCTTCCGGTGATTGCACGACTTGCATGCCGCGACGACGTTCTCCCAGATGTGCTGGCCCCCACGATGACGAGGGATCACATGGTCGAGTGTGAGGTCGTGGCCGCGCCGCCCGCAGTACTGGCAGGTGTGGTCGTCACGCACGAGGACTTCTTTCCGTGTCATCTTCACGACCGGACGCGGGCGCTTCACGTGGTAGGCGAGCCGGATCACGGAGGGGGAGGGGAAGCTGAGCCGCTCGCTCGTCACAAGGTGTCCGTTCTGCTCGATGACGCTCGCCTTTTCCTTGGCAAGGAGGACCACCGCTCGGCGCACGTTGCAGACGTTGAGCGGCTGAAAGTCAAGGTTTAGTACGAGCACATTCGCGTCGACGACGCCCATATCGTGATTCTAGGGTCAGCGCGGTACGATTGTGGTTCCGATGGGCTCTCAGCAGACGCACGAAAACAACGGTTCTACGGGCACATGGACCCTGAAGACCGGCCTTGCGCAGATGCTCAAGGGTGGCGTGATCATGGACGTCGTCACGCCCGAGCACGCCAAGATCGCAGAGGACGCGGGGGCGTGCGCGGTGATGGCGCTCGAACGCGTTCCCGCGGACATCCGCGCGGCGGGCGGCGTCGCGCGGATGAGTGATCCCGAGATCGTTCAACGGATCATGGACGCTGTCACGATCCCGGTGATGGCGAAGTGCCGTATCGGGCATTTCGTCGAGGCGCAGGTCCTCGAGTCCCTCGGCGTCGATTACATCGACGAGAGCGAGGTGCTCACCCCTGCCGACGAGAAGTACCACGTGTACAAGCACGACTTCAAGGTGCCCTTCGTCTGCGGCGCGCGCGAGCTCGGCGAGGCGCTGCGGCGCATCCACGAGGGAGCAGCGATGATCCGAAGCAAGGGTGAGGCGGGCACCGGGAACATCGTCGAGGCGGTGCGCCACATCCGCGCGATCACGGAATCGATCCGTGCGCTTGCCGATCTGGACGAGCGCGGCCTCGAGACGAAGGCGCAGGAGTACCGCGTGCCGATCGAGCTCGTGCGTCAGGTCGCGAAGGATGGCAAGCTGCCCGTTGTCCTCTTCTGCGCCGGCGGTATCGCGACCCCCGCCGATGCCGCTCTGATGATGCAGCTCGGCGCGGAAGGCAACTTCGTCGGATCAGGGATCTTCAAGTCCGCCGATCCCGCGCGCCGCGCAAAGGCGATCGTCGAAGCGACCACGCACTTCCGCGACCCCAAGCTCATTGCTGAGGTCTCCCGCGGGCTCGGCGAAGCGATGCGCGGGCTCACGCTCGAGTCGATCCCCGCGGCCGAACGCCTTGCCGGCCGCGGTTGGTAATCGTTTCGCTCATACGGACGTCGCTCGTCCTCATCCGTGAGCAAGCTCCCGGCCTCGTCCTCGCTAGCCCGTGACGCCCGCCCGCTGACCGCACGCGCCGGCGTCCTCGGTCTCCAGGGCGACTTCGCGGAGCACCTGGCGACGCTCGAGCGCATCGGCGTCGAACCCGTCGACGTCCGCCGGCCTGAGCAGCTCGATACGATCGACGCGCTCATCATTCCGGGCGGTGAGAGCACGACGATCGGTAAGCTCGCGAGCCAGTACGGCTTCATCGAGAAGTTGCGCGACCGTACGGCCGAAGGCATGCCCGTCTGGGGAACCTGTGCCGGTGCGATCTTCATTGCCAAAGACGTCCCCGGTCATCCGCATCCACTCGCGGGCCTCATGGATATGACCGTCGAACGAAACGCGTTCGGGCGACAGGTCGACAGCTTCGAGGCCGATCTCGATGTTGCGGAGCTGGGGCCGAGTCCCTTCCACGCGGTCTTCATCCGCGCACCGCTGATAACGCACGTTGGTCGCGGGGTCGACGTCCTCGCGACTCTCCACGACGGTACGGTTGTCGCTGCGCGCCAGGGACGGCTGCTCGCGACGAGCTTCCATCCCGAGCTCACTCGCGATGAGCGCTTCCACCGCTACTTCCTCTCGCTCGGGAAGCCCTAGTGGCGCGTCACTAGTGGCGGCGCGGGCCGCCACCCCGCTCGATCTTCGCCGTGTCTCGGCACTTCTCGCCGTCGCGCTGCACGAGCCCGCTGCGATCATGGCCTCGGCGCTTCCGACGCAGCTGGCAGCGGGTGCGGTCGCGAGCTGGACGCGGCTCCTGCCCGGCCTCATCGGCGTCCAGGGCAGGCTCCGCATCTTCTTGGAGGAGCAGCGCGGACAGCTGCGCTCGACCGCGCTCGTGTACGACGGACGGCGACCGGAGTGGGTCGTCCTGATCCTTGCCGCTCTCGCCGAACCTGGCGGCGCGGACAGCGCCTTCCGTCTGCTGTCCGGGATAAGCGGCGCGGCCGCACGCACCGGCATGCACCGGATCTTCGCCGCCGTGCCCGATGAGGCCCGCGCGCGCGAGACCTTCTTCCAGGCCGGCTTCTACTCGTATACGCGTGAGACCTGGTTCGTCGCGACGCGCATGTCGCAGGCCGCCTCTTCACATGCGTCGTCTGCGCGCGAGGCGACCGGAAAGGACGCCCACGACCTCTTCCGCTTCTACGCGATGACGACGCCCCACGCGGTGCAGCGCGCCGAGCAGCTCAGCTTCTCGGACTTCGATGTGAGCCGTCGCGGTGGCGCGTACGACCCGCCGCATCTTATCGGCGGGAACCCGCTCTCGATGCGACGGGAGCATGCCTTGATCGATGGTGAGGAGTCGCGCCCGCGCGCGTTCGCGCTCGCCTTCGCTGGGATGGACCGCCACCCGCACGTCTGCAAAGTGCGGACGCAGGACGGCGACGTCGACCTCGCGCGCGATCTACTGCAAGAGACGACGCGTTCGCTCTCGGCCGGGCGCATCGTGACCTCGCCGGTCCGGTCGTACGAGGAGCACGTCGGCCGCGCGCTGCTCTCGGAAGGCTTTCGGGAGACGGCGACGTCGATGCTCTTCACGAAGGAGCTCGCCACGCGCGTCGAGGAGCGCGCGTTCGCGCCGGCGGTGGTGCGATGAGCGAGCCGCGAGTGCTTTCGACGCGCGAGGGCTACGACCGCTGGGCAGCGACGTACGACACGATGGGCAACTGGCTCCTGGCGTTCGAAGAGCCGGAGGTCGATCGTGCGCTCGGTCCCGTCTCGGGTCTCGACGTGCTCGACGTCGGCGCCGGTACCGGTCGCCACGCGATCCGCATCGCGTCGGGCGGCGCGCGCGTCACGGCGATCGACTTCTCCGAGGAGATGCTCGCGCAGGCGCGCGCGAAGGGTGGCGCCGAGTATGTGAACTGGATCCTGCACGATGCGAACACGCCCTTGCCGTTCCGATCCGGCTCATTCGACCGCGTGCTCTCCGGGCTCGTCCTCGAGCACATCGACTTGCCGCGGCTGCGGCCATTCTTCGCGGAGCTTCGTCGCGTCTGTCGTGCGGACGGTCGCGTCGTCGTGACCGCGATGCATCCGGCTATGTTCCTGAAGGGGATCTCCGCCAATTTCCGCGACGAGACCGGCCAGGTCCGGCCCCGCTCGTACGAGGCGTCGATCTCGGACTACGTCAACGCCGCCCTCGGCGCGGGGCTTGGGCTCGGGCGGCTCTCCGAGCATCGCGTCGACGAGCGCTTGGCGGAGCGGTTCGAGCGCGCCCGCAAGCTCCTCGGCTGGCCGGCGCTCTTCGTGATGGAGCTGAGGCCCAACTATCCTGCTGGGAACCGTACGAATGTTCACGGCGGCGGTGTGACATGACCGTGCAGCAGAGCGACGAGCTCGAGGCACTTCTTCGCGGGCTTCCCCCGGACATCGGACAGCGCGTTCGGGCGCTCGATGGCCTCACCGGCTTGCTCGAGATCGTCATGGACCTCGGGCGTCTGCCGGAGGCGCGCTTCACCGGGCGTGAGGACACGCTCGCCCAGCGCGAGGTCTCGGCGGAGGACCTCGCGTACGTGATCAGCCATATCGGACAGTTCGGTGGCGACAATCGCGCCGGGATCGAGCGCACTCTGCATCGCATCTCGGCACTGCGGAACCGCGCGGGCAAAGTCGTGGGCCTGACGCTTCGCGTCGGCCGCGCGGTGTACGGAACGATGGAGATCATCCGCGACGTCGTCGAGTCCGGCCGAAGCATCCTGCTCCTCGGCCGTCCGGGTGTCGGTAAGACGACGCTTCTGCGCGAGGTCGCGCGAGTCCTCGCCGACGAGATGGGAAAGCGAGTGGTGATCGTCGACACCTCGAACGAGATCGCCGGCGACGGCGATATCCCGCATCCCGGGATCGGCCGCGCGCGCCGGATGCAGGTCGCCACACCGTCGCTGCAGCACGCGGTGATGATCGAGGCGGTCGAGAACCATATGCCAGAGGTCGTCGTCATCGACGAGATCGGTACGGAGCAGGAAGCGGCCGCCGCGCGCACCATCGCCGAGCGAGGCGTGCAGCTCATCGCGACCGCGCACGGCAACACGCTCGAGAACCTCATGCTGAATCCGACGCTCTCGGACCTCGTCGGCGGCATCCAGACGGTCACGCTGAGCGACGAGGAGGCCCGCCGCCGAGGCACGCAGAAGAGCGTGCTCGAGCGCAAAGCCCCACCGACGTTCCAGGTGCTCGTCGAGATCCAGGCGTACCAGCGAGTCGCGATCTATCACGACGTGGCGCAGACCGTGGACGCCGTGCTCCTGGGCATGCCGATCGCGCCAGAGCTCCGCGAGCGCGACGCGACCGGCGACCTGCAGGTCAGTACGCAAGCCCCGAGCAAGGCAGCCTCCGAGGCGGTCGAACGACGGAGCACGCCGCGCCTCCCGGCGAACGGCGGACGCGAGATCCTGAAGGTCTATCCGTTCGGCCTTTCCTGGACGCGAGTGGAGGACGCCGCGCGCGGCCTCGGAGTTCCGATCGCGATCGTCCGCGAGCCCGAGGAGGCCGACATCGTCGTGACGCTGAAGAACTACTACCGGCGGAAGACGACCCGCATCCGCAACGCTGAGTCGCAGGGCGTGCCGATTTACATCGCGCGTTCCAATTCGTCGACCCAGATAGCGAGCGCGCTCGCGTCCGTCGTTGAATTGCGGCGCGGTCCCGAGGATCAAGCGCTGGACGAGGCGCGCGACGCGATCGAGCAGGTCAGCAACGGCGCCGAGCGCGAGATCGAGCTTTCGCCGCAGAACGCCTACGTTCGCAAGCTTCAGCACGAGCTCGTCGAGCGCGCGAACCTGAGCTCGCGCAGCAGCGGGCACGAACCCTTCCGCCGCGTCCAGATCTTCAAGTGACAGGCGTCTTCCTTTCGTTCGAGGGCGGCGAGGGTCTGGGCAAGTCGCTTCAGGCCGCGCGTCTGGCCGAAACACTCACGCAGCGCGGACGCGCCGTCGTACAGACGCGCGAGCCCGGAGGCACGGCCGCCGGCGAGCGGATCCGCGAGATCGTGTTGCACGCGCGCGAAGCGCCGCTCTCGCCTGAGGCTCAGGCGCTCCTTTTCTCCGCGGCGCGGGCGCAACTGGTCCGAGAGGTCATCCGTCCCGCGCTCGCTGCCGGCCGCATCGTCGTGGCCGATCGGTATTTCGACTCCACACTCGCCTACCAGGGCTATGGGCACGGGGCCGATCTCGAGGGTCTGCGCGCGGTGACGCACTTCGCCGTCGGCGACCTCGTGCCGCAGCGCACCTTTCTCATCGACGCGCCGGTTGAAGTCGTGCTCGCGCGGCTCGCGCAACGCGAGGGTGCACGCTGGGATCGCTTCCACGGGACTGACCGCGATTTCTACGAGCGCGTACGAGACGGCTATTTACGGCTCGCGGCGGCCGAACCCCACCGGTTCGTCGTGATCGACGGTGACCGGCCTGAGGATCGGATCGCCGCGGACATCCGCCGCGAGGTCGACGCGCTGCTCGGCGCCCCGGCCTAGCGGACGGATGCCGCGGTTGGGCGAAGGGTGCGGCTACGTTCGCCGAAGCGCCGGATCGGCGCATCGCGAGAATTGACCATTCTTGATTGACCACGTCGAAGCCGTCCGCAAAGCGCGGCGTATAGTCGCCGCCCGATGAAGCTGGTCCTCGCGATCGTCCATCCCGAAGATGCAGGCGCGTTGGTGGACGCGCTCACGGACAAGGACTACCGCGTCACTCGGCTGCACTCGCAGGGCGGCTTCTTAAAACAGTCGCACGCGACGATCATCGCCGGCGTCGAGGAGCCACAAGTCGACGACGTGCTCGCGACCATTCGCGAAACGTGCCACGCACGGAGCCAGTTCATCAATCCGATGCCTCCGATCATGGAACCGGGCGAGTTCTACATGCCCTACCCAGTCGAGGTCACGTTCGGCGGGGCCACCGTGTTTGTGCTCGATGTCGCGAGGTACGAGCGTATTTAGCTGACCATCGCCGCGGTGGATAACGGCGGCGCACGTTTGATCGCGACTTTGGTCGATTTCGGCGATGTACCGGCCCGCGGACGTCGCGAGGCTGCGGCTTCGTGGTCATCGCAATCCTGTGGCTCTTATCGGTCGTCGATGCGCTCGCCGGAGTGATCGGGTCGGTCTCGGGTTAGACCTCTAGCTCGTCGAGCTTCATCGCGGCTTCGGTTCGATTCGCGGCTCCGAGCTTCGCTCTCGCGTTCGCGAGATGGCGCGCGATCGTGTGCTGGCTGAGACTCAGCTGTTCGGCGATCTCGCGATTCGTGCCGCCCACCCGCGCGAGCTGGAGCACCTCGATCTCGCGCTCGGTCAAGCCGGTCCGGCGTTTGCGGTCCGAGACTATGCGCGCTCGACGGCCGAGCTCGTCGTTTCGACGGCCGAGCCGAGCGAGGACATCGGCGGCGCGCGTCGTGCCGAGTGTGCCGAGCGCCTCGACGGCCGCGAGTCGCGACGCCAACGGGGCCGCGGTGTCGTCGATGTGCCGCATCGAGACGTCGAGCAGGACGTTGGGGCGCCCGGCGGTGGATGCGAGCTCGACGATCGCCTGTCCTCTCAGACCGAGCGACGCGAGGCCAAGAGCCGCGTCGGCGGCGACCTCAGGCGGCACCAGCACCAGGCGGCGCCAACCTGTCGCCTCGAGGAGCATCGCGAGCCAGCGCGCAGCACGCGGGTTGGGGTTGAGCGCTGCGATCCACGCGAGTGCGCTTACTTGCGCCCAGACATTGCCGACCCTACGGGCGCATGTCTCGACTAGGTCGAAATCGTCAGGCCGCTGCGTCGCGACCGCTGACAACAGCAAAGGCAAAACCCGAAGCCCTTCTCCGGCCCGATCTCCTTGAGTCCGCAGTCCTGGGAGTTCGCGATGTCTCTCAAGGTCACCCTCCAAGACCTCCGACGTGACGCGCCATGATTGGCCGAGTAATTGCGCACGTGGCGAGCCCAAACGAGCCGCAATTCTCTCCGCCAGCCGCGCGCTTCGTGCGAGGGAGTCACCGGGAGTAACCGCAATCAAAGGCATCAAGAAGATCAGAAGTTGCCAA
>VBDQ01000123.1 GCA_005889075.1 Chloroflexota bacterium | reverse complement strand
ACCGAGGAGGATGTCCGTTATCTGCAGGCGGCGGCGCATCGCGCGTTTCCGAATGCGCCGTTCGACGAGATCCTCTTCACCTGGGCGGGCGTCCGCGCCCTCGTTCGCGAGGAGGGCGTGAGCGAGAGCGAGGTGTCGCGCAAACACGCGCTCTACGACCACGAGAAGCGGGACGGCATCACGGGCGTGCTGTCGGTGGTGGGCGGAAAGATCACCGCGTACCGCGCGATCGCCGAGGAGGTGACGGACGCGGCGGTGAGCAAGCTGCGTTCGTCCGCATCGGAATGCCGCACCGCGGAACTGCCGCTGCCGGGTGCCGCCGAGAACGGGGGTGCCACCGATCTCGCGCGGATCGTCGCGGCGGACGGCGCTCTCGCGGCGCCGGTGTGTCCGAACGAGAAAGTCTCCGGCGCGGAGCTCGTTTACGCCGTGCGGCACGAGTGGGCGATGACGCTAGGCGACGTTCTGCTCCGCCGGACGATGCTCGGACTTCGACCGTGCCAGGGCCTCGACTGCATCGATCGGGTCGCCGATGTGGTCGGCGCGGAGATCGGCTGGGACGCCGATCGCCGAGCGGCGGAGATCGCGGCCTACCGCCGCGAGATCGAGCCGATGCGTCGCTTCAGCGTGGAGTGAGCTTCGTCCTGGCGCTCGACCAGGGCACCACCGGATCGGCCGCGATCGTTTTCGACGAGGAAGCCAACCCGCGCGGCGCGGCAGACCGCGAGATCGCACAGCACTATCCCGCTTCGGGCCACGTCGAGCACGACCCGGACGAGCTCTTCGGGTCGATCGTCGCGGTGGGCCGCGAGGCCCTCGCGAACGCGAAGGTCGCCCCTCGCGACATTCGAGCGATCGGCATCACCAACCAGCGTGAGACCACCATCGTGTGGGAGCGCGCCTCCGGTCGGCCGATCCACCCGGCGGTGGTCTGGCAGAGCCGCGCGAGCGCGGCGATCTGCGAACGGCTACGCGCCGAGGGGCTCGAGCCATTAGTCCGCGAGCGGACCGGTCTGGTCATCGACGCCTATTTCTCGGCCACGAAGGTCCGGTGGGTCCTCGACCGGGTTCCCGGGGCGCAGGCCCGCGCCGAGCGCGGCGAGCTCGTGTGGGGCACGGTCGACTCTTGGCTCATCTGGAACCTCACGAACGGTCGAGTCCACACGACCGACGTCTCCAATGCTTCGCGGACGCTCGTGTTCGACATTCATCGCGGCAAATGGTCGGACGAGCTCCTTGCCGCTCTCCACATCCCCGACAAGATGCTCGCCCGAGCGGTCGCGTCGAGCGGCACGATCGGCGAAGCGGACGCGGATCACTTCGGCGCGACGATCCCCATCGCCGGCATCGCCGGGGATCAGCAGGCCGCGCTTTTTGGTCAGACCTGCTTCGCCCAGGGCGAGGCGAAGAACACCTACGGCACCGGCTGCTTCCTTCTCGCGAACGCGGGCGCCCGCGCTGCGACGCCGGCCGAAGGGTTGTTGAGCACGGTCGCGTGGGACATCGGTCAGGGGCTCCGCTATGCGCTCGAGGGAAGCGCGTTCACGACGGGAGCAGCGGTCCAGTGGCTACGTGACGGCCTCGGTCTGATCAAGAGCGCGGACGAAACCGAGCCGCTCGCGGCGAGTCTCAACAGCAACGCCGGGGTGTATCTCGTCCCCGCCTTCACCGGGCTGGGCGCGCCGCATTGGGACATGTACGCGCGCGGGCTGCTGATTGGCATCGAACGCGGCACGACGCGCGCGCACATCGTGCGCGCGACGCTCGAAAGCATCGCTTATCAGACCCGCGATCTCGTCGAGGCGATGGAGCGTGCCGGGCAGCGCATCGCGATCCTGCGCGCCGACGGCGGAGGCACGGCCAACGCGTTCCTGATGCAGTTCCAGTCGGACATCCTGGGGATCCCGGTGGAGGTGCCTGCGATCCGCGAGACGACCGCGCTGGGCGCGGCGTTCCTCGCGGGGGTCGGTGTCGGTCTGTGGCCCTCCACCGGTGCGCTCGAGCTGACGAGGAGGGTCGCGGTGCGATACGAGCCGAAGATGTCGCGCGACCAGCGCGATTCGCTCCACCGCGGGTGGCTACGTGCGCTCGAGCGTGCCCGGGATTGGGCACCGCGCTAGGTCTTCGGGATCCGCTCCGGATAGTCGGACATGATCCCGTCGACGCCCCAGCCGGCGAAGAGCCTTATCTGCGCTTCGTCGTCGACGGTCCAGACGTTCACGCGGAGTCCTTCGCGGTGCGCGTCGCGCACGAGCTCCTCGGTGAGGTACGCCCGATTCGGGTGAAGCGCCCAGAGCCCTAGCGCGCGCGCACTGCTGAAGAGCGCGGACCGCTCAGGCGCGTCGGAGAAGAGGAAAGCCCGCCTGACCGACGGCGCCGCGCTGCGCGCCGACTCGAGGGCGGCCCACCAGAAGCTCGAGACGTAGACATCGGGATCCGCGCGCCGCGCGAGGAGCGCGCCGACGCGCGCGCCCGTCTCACGAGCAGCGGCCTCGTTCATCTCGGCCTTGAGCTCGACGTTCACGCCCAGGCGGCCGCGACAGAAGTCGAGCATCTCCTCGAGCGTGAGCATCGCTTCCCCACTCGGACGATCGTGCGAGATGACCATGCGTCCATCTGGAACGAGCCATACGTCTGTCTCGACCTCATCGCATCCGAGATCCAGAGCCTTTTGAAAAGACGCGATGGTGTTCTCCGGCGCGTGGCCTTTTGCACCGCGATGCCCGATCCGCCGCATCGGGCCGGATTCTGGGACAGCGGCGGTGGCCAGTGACGAGAACCGGCCACCGCCGCCGAAGGGTCAGCGCGCGGCGAGTCCGGCCGTGCCGGTCATCGTCATCGTCGAGATCCAGGTAAGCCCACCCTGCTCGTCGATGCGGTAGCCGACGATCGAGCCGGCCGCGAGCACGTAGAGGATCTTGCCGTTGTCGCTCATGGCCATGTCAGTGGGATGCGCGAGCCCGCTCGCCGCCGTCGCGTTGCGGAGAGTGAGGGCTGCGGTCTCCTTGTCGATCTCGAACAGCGAGATCGTGCCGCTCGCGGCGTTCGCGGTGTAGGCGAAGCGCCCGTTCTTGGTGACGACGAGCCAGCACGCCGCGCCCTGAGTCGTCGAGACGGATCGGCTCACCGCGGTGAGCGTCCCGTCCTTGGCGAGCGTGTACGAGGACGCGGAGCTGGATCCCGCCGGGATGCTGGCGGCCTCCGAGAAGATGACCGCGCCGTGCTTGCCAAAGTCGAACCCGAACGGCGCAGGGCCGCTCGAGTCGAATACCGTCGGCGTGCCGGCGACGCCGCCCTCGCCGACGACGAAGGTCTCGACCTTGTTCGCGGCCTTGTCCGAGACGACGAGCACGCGGCCGCTCTGGTCGAAGGCGACCTCGACCGGCCCGGCGCCCGCGGCGCCGAGATTGCGGGTCGAACCGGCGATCGCCGCGAGATGTCCATCGCGGAGGCGGAAGCCGCTCACGTTCGGCGTGCCTCCGCCGTTGAGCACGTAGACCAGGCTGTCGTGGGTCGTGATGCTGTTCGGGCCGCTGCCGCCCGACGCCACCTGGTCGGTGAGCGTGAGGCCGCCGTCGTCGACGGAGAACGCCGAGACGGTGTTGCTTCCGGCGTTCGCCGCGATGAGCCACCGGCCGTTCCCGGTCAAGGCGATCGAGCCTTGCGAACCGAGCGCTCCACCGTTCCCGCCTGTCGCCACGGATCCCGTCGCCGTCAGCGTGCCGTCAGGCGCGCGGTCGAAGATCAAAACGCGGTTTCCGCTCGCGCTGTTCGTGAGCGTGTAGACCGCGCCAGCGGCGTTGCTGTCGGCGAAGACCGGCGCAGCGCCGACCGTGGTAGCGAGGAATGCGGCGACCGCCAGAGCGCGAAGGGCGTGATTGAGAACGCGATGCATGAAGGCTTCCTCCCTGTGGATTCGATGCGAGGAAGCTCGCGTGTCGCTGCGACGGGACGATGACGCCGTGTCACACGGCCGTCATCGTCTCCGTTAGGCAGGCAGGCGGAACCAGAAGCGCGTAAGTCCGGTCGTCGACTCGACGCCGACGGTGCCGCCGCCGAGCTCGACGAGCTGCTTGACGATCGCAAGCCCGATCCCGGCGCCACCACGGGCCCGATCGCGCGATTTCTCGACGCGGTAGAAGCGCTCGAAGACGTGCGGCAGGTCCGCTGAGGGGATGCCCTCGCCGCTGTTGGAGACCCCGACGACCGCCTCCTCACCCACCCGCTCGGCTGCGATCGTCACGTGACCGCCGGCCGGCGTGTACCGCACGGCGTTCTGCAGCAGGTTTGCGAGCACCTGGGCCAGATGGTCTCGGTTGGCCCGCGCGCGCAGACCGTCGGGGACACGCACGGTCAGCGCGATGCCGCGCCGCTCGAACATCGGGAGCGCGAATTCGACCGCCATCTCGATCGCCTCTCTCAAGTCGAGATCGACGAGCTGGACGTCATCGTCGTGATCGCCGGCCGCGAGAGCATCGAGAGAGCGGGAGAGTCGCACCAGGCGGTCCACTTCCTCGCCAAGCGAGGTGAAGGCTTCGGGCGTGGCCGAGACGACCCCGTCGCGCAGAGCCTCGAGGTAGCCGAGGAGGTTGGTGAGCGGCGTGCGGAGCTCGTGCGCGGCGTTCGCGATGAATTCCGAGCGCATCCGCTCCTGCTCGTCGAGGCGCGCCGCGAGCTGATTGAACGACTGAGCGAGCGAAACGATCTCGCGCGGTCCTTCGGCGATCACCCGCACCGCGCGCTCGCCATGGGCGAGCCGCTGCGCGGCGCCGCTGATGCGCCGAAGCGGCCCGCTGAGCCAACGCGCGAGGAGCATGGCGAGAAGCACGCTTCCCGCGAGGCCGCCCATGGCCGCGAGGACGAAGAAGCCGGCGATGCTCTGGTCGAACATCGCGCGGGCATCGACGACGCCGCTCCCGTGCTCGACCATCAGCTGCTCGAAGGACGAGGACGCGAATACGAACACGCCGACCGTGATCACCGCGACGGCAGTGACGGTCACGGCCATCGAGGCGAGCGCGATCCGGACCGCCATCGTCCTCACCTGACGCGCCCGATCTGCTCGGTGACGAGCACCGCCCGATAGCCGACGCCGCGCACCGTCGCGATGTATCGCGGCCGATCGGGATCGTCGCCCAGCTTCTCGCGGAGTCGCCCGACGTAGACGTCGATCGTCCGGTCCAGCGTCTCTGCCGCACCGTGGCCGTAGAGCGCGTCGAGAAGCGCGTCCCGCGAAAGAACGCGGCCCTGCGCTTCAGCAAGCGCCACCAGCAGGCGGAACTCCGCTGTGGTCACGAGCAGCGGACGGCCCTCGCGGCGCGCTTCGTGGCGGTCGCGGTCGATCTCCACGTCACCGAGACACAGCGCCTGCCGTGGCCGGCCGCCGCTGGCGCGCCGCAGGATCGCCTTCACGCGGACGACGAGCTCGGCCGGCGAGAAAGGCTTCGGAAGGTAGTCGTCGGCGCCCTCGGCGATCCCCTGGATGCGGTCGGCGACCGCGCCGCGGGCAGAAAGCATGAGGATCGGGACGTCGGAATCCTCGCGGACGCGCCGAGCGACCGACATCCCATCGAGCTCGGGCAACATCAGATCGAGCACGATCAGATCGGGTGCGCTTTCGGAGATGAGCGCAAGCGCGGTGCGTCCGTCGCCGGCGGTCTTGACCGCGAACCCCTCACGCTCGAGGTACGCGCGGACGAGCTGGACGATCTTCTGGTCATCGTCGACGACGAGGACGAGCCGTGATGCGGTGCGTGCGGCGAGCTGCTCCATCTTCGCGAGTCTCGCGACGGATTGTGACGATCCCATGACGCATCGTCGCGCCCGCGTCGCAGCGCAGTGAGAATCTCGCCGCGTTGAACGTCGTCCGCCGCCATCCGACAGCCGTGGCGCTAGCACTCACCGCGGTCGTTCTCGCCGCGGCCGTGCCGCTGGCGGCCTACGTCATCGTGCCACAGCTCGTTCGCTCGACGCTCGTCGAGGATCTTCCGACCGCCGCGCCATCGGTGGCACCCGCCGACTCCGCAGCCACTCTGGCGCCCACCGCGCCGAGCAGTGAGACGCTCCTGCAGGGTGAGCTCGTCCGGATCAGCGTCGCCGACTTCGGCAGCGGCAGCGTGCGCGTCATCCGGGTTGGCGCAGAACGCTTTTTGCGTTTCGAGAACGTCGAGATCGCCGGCGCCCCGGATACGTACGTGTACCTCTCGGATCGGAGCGACGGCAAGCCCGGTACGTACGTCGACCTCGGCAAGCTCAAGGCGACAAACGGCTCGTTCAACTACGCGATCGCGCCAGACGTGGACCTCGCCGCGGTGCGCAGCGTCGTGGTGTGGTGCCGCCGGTTCAACGTGACGGTCACCTACGCCGAGCTTCGGTCCGGCTAGGCTGCATTCAACGTGTCGGAGCGCTTTGTCACCCGAGGATTCGTCGGCAAGCGGCAGGATGCAGGCACAGCCGCAAATCGCATCCCTCCGGGCCAGCACCTCGTCAAGGACTTTCCGGTCCTCTCCGCGGGACCGACGCCGCGCACCGACCTACGCAGGTGGTCGTTCCGCATCGAGGGTCTGGTGAAGGAGCCGGCGCAGTGGACCTGGGACGAGTTCGGAAAGCTCCCGGCGCAGGAGTTCGTGAAGGACATCAGCTGCGTGACCAAGTGGACGAAGCTCGACACGCGCTGGCGCGGCGTCTCCGCGGACGTGCTCCTCGAGCACGTGGAGCTCGACGGCCGGGCGCGATTCGTCGTCGCGTTCTCTGACGGCGGCTACACCACGAATCTCCCGTTGCCCGACGTCATCAACGGACAAGCCTTCGTTGCCTACGAGTACGACGGCAAGCCGCTCGCGCCCGAACACGGCGGTCCCGCGCGGCTTGTCGTACCGCATCTTTATTTCTGGAAGAGCGCGAAGTGGGTCCGCGGGCTTCGCCTGATCGAGCGTGACGAGCCCGGATTCTGGGAATCGCTCGGTTACAACAACCACGGCGATCCGTGGAAGGAAGAGCGGTACAGCGGGGACTAGCGTGAAACGGACCCTCGAGTGGCAGATCGCGACGGTGAAGGCCATCCGTCAGGAGACCGCGAACGTGAAGACGCTCACGCTCGCCCTCCTCAAGTGGGTTCCCCATCGTCCCGGGCAGCACTACGACATCCGGCTTACCGCGGAGGACGGCTACTCCGCGCAGCGCAGCTACTCGATCGGATCGGAACCGGAGCGCCACGGGGAGATCGATATCACCGTCGAACCCATCCGGGACGGCGAGGTCTCGCCGTTCCTCGACGACGTGGTCGTGGTCGGGGACCGATTCGAGGTGCGCGGCCCGATCGGTGGGTATTTCGTCTGGGAAGCCTCGGACGGCGGCCCGCTGCTTCTCGTCGCAGGAGGCTCGGGCATCGTGCCGCTCATGGCGATGGCCCGCCATCGCGCGGCGGTCGGCGCGACCGTGCCGGCACGTCTTCTCTATAGCTCGCGTAGCTTCGACGACATCATCTACCGGGCCGACCTCGACGCCCTCGCGAACCGCGACGGGCTCCAGGTCTTCCACACGCTCACGCGCTCGCAGCCCGAAGGCTGGCAGGGCTTCGCGCGTCGGATCGACGATCGGATGGTCGCCGAGGTCAACAAGCCCTTCGGCCCGAAGGCGCAGGTGTTCATTTGCGGGCCGACCGCGCTCGTCGAGACGGCCGCGGATGCGGCGGAGGCGGCGGGCGTCGCGGCGGAGCGCATCAAGACCGAGCGCTTCGGTCCGACAGGGGCATGACGATGGAGAGCGAGCGAGATCTGATGCTCGATGGGAACGCGGCCGCGGGTGTGCTTCAGGAGATCTTCGGCGAGGAGATGACGACGGCCCTGACGACGTGCGACGAATGTGCGACCGTTTCCCAGATGGCGATGCTGCGCGTTTTCTCGGGCGGGCCGGGTCTGGTGCTGCGCTGTCCCGCGTGCGAAGCGGTCATGGTCCGCATCGCGCAGACACCGCGTGGCACGTTCGTGGACGTGCGCGGGGTTCGACAGATGAGGTTGCCGTTACCCTCGATTAGGTGATCTTCTGGGGACGCGGCCATGGGATCGAGCCGCCCGCCGAGCGGCGCCAATTGCGCCGGGTGCCGCGCGTGCTTGCCTCATCGTTCAAGCTCGTCTGGGAGGCGTCACCGCGCCGCTTTCTTATCTCGCTCGCGCCGCAGGCCGTGACGGCTGTGACGACGGGAGTGCAGCTCGTGATTACGCGCGACCTCATCGCGGCGGTCCTCGCGACCGGCAGCGGCGGCGATCTCAGCCGTGTCGGGACGCTCCTCGCCGAGCTCATCGGGCTCAGCGTGCTCTCGAACGCGGCCGGCCTCGTGCAGGGCCAGCAGCAGTCGCTCCTGTCGGCCGAGGTCGAACGTCACCAGAACGCCGTGCTGCTCGACCGGATCATCGCCGTCGATTTGAAGCGCTTCGAGACGCCCGATTTCCAGGACCTGCTGCGCCGCGCGATGAACGCGATGGGGCGAATGATGGGCGTCACCGGCTCGGCCATCGGCCTTGCGCGAAGCCTCTTCCTCATCGCCGGCGTCGCCGCAGCGCTCTACATCCTGCAGCCGGTCCTCCTGTTCCTCGCGCTCGTCGGGTTCGTCCCGATGTGGCTCGCGAGCGCCGCGAGCAGCCGGCAGACCTATCACTTCTGGAGGTCGATGACGCCGAACGAGCGACTGCGCAATTACGTCCTGGGACTGTTCACAAGCCGCGAGTACGCGAAGGAGGTGCGATCCTTCGCGCTCACGCCGTACCTGCGCGCCCTCTACGAGCGACTCTCGAACGAGAGGATGAAGGAGCTCGCCAAGAACCTTCGTAAGCGCGCGCGCTATTCGATCATGAGCACGGCGGCATCATCGCTCGTCACCGCCATTACCTACGGCGCGCTCGCGTACCTCGTCATCGAGCGGCGGATCGGCGTTGCTGAGGCCGGCGCAGCGGTCGCCGCCACGCAGCAGCTCTCAGGACAGCTTTCGAGCCTCGTCGGGAACATGACGCAGCTCTACGAGTCCAGCCTCTTCCTCGAGGACTGGGAGACCTTCTCCGCGCTCGCTCCGGCCGCCGCATCGCGCCCGCTGGAGCCCGCGTCGCCATTCGGCCGGATCGAGCTCGAGCATGTCTCGTTCCGCTATCCGGCCTCGGCGTCCAGCGACGGCGCGGCTCCGCAACCGACGCGCCTCGCATTGGACGAGGTGTCGCTCGAGATCCGCGCGGGCGAGGTCATCGCGCTCGTCGGCGAGAACGGCTCGGGCAAGACGACGCTCGCGAAGGTGCTCTCCGGCCTCTACCGACCGGACTCGGGGCGTGTGCTATGGGACGGGGTCGACGCAGCGACGCACGAGCCGGCGTGGATCTACGAGCGCGTCGCGGTGCTCTTCCAGGACTTCGCCCGTTTCATGCTGACCGCGCGCGAGAACATCGGTCTCGGACGCGTCGAGCGGCTCGCCGAGTTCTCCGACATCGTGCGCGCGGCCGAGCGCGCAGGGGCGAAGGGTTTCGTAGAGGCCTGGCCCGACCGGTACGAGACCGTGCTCGGTCCGTACTTCATGGGCGGCAAGGACGTTTCCATCGGACAGTGGCAGCGGATCGCGCTCGCCCGGGCATTCTTTCGCGACGCGCCGCTCGTGATCCTTGACGAGCCGACCGCGGCGCTCGACGCCCGGGCCGAGCACGACCTCTTCACGCGGATGGGCGACCTCTTCGAAGGACGCTCGGTGCTCCTCATCTCGCACCGCTTCTCGAGCGTGCGGAGCGCCGACCGGATCTACGTGCTGCACGAGGGCCGCGTCGTCGAACACGGAACCCACGAGGAGCTCATGGCGCTCCGCGGTCGCTATGCCGAGCTCTTCACGATGCAGGCATCGGCGTATCTGGCGCCAGGGCGCGAGCTCGTCGGCGCCAGATCCGCCGGCGAGAGTCGACGCTGGTCGAGGTGATCTCGACCTAGTCGCCGGCGACCGCGAGCACGGGCTCGGACACGCGTACTCGGCGGCCTGAGTCGATGAAGATGCAGCCCGCGGCGGCGACGATCAGGACGGCGACCGCGACCACGGCGGTGGGGTGCATCGCGTCGATGAAGCCGCGCTCGAAGACCTGGCGCGCGAGGGTCTGGATGAGCGCAATGGCTTGAGCCGGCAGGTTCGGCGGAAGCTGAGCCCCACCCGTCTGGCCGACGCCGACCTGGAAGCCCGCACGCGCCGCCTGCGCGAAGCCGCTTATGAACTGGTCGCGGAACTGCGGCGGAAGCTGCGTTGAGGCGCTCGTCGCCTCCGCCGGGAGGTCGACCGCGAGCTGCGCCTGCAGCACCGCGCCGATCACCGCGCTGCCGATCACGGCGCCCAGTTGGCGCATGGTGTTGAAGACTCCGGAGGCCACGCCGGTGTCGCGCATGGCGACGTCGCGCATGGCCACGGTCGTCATCGGCGCAAAGACGCACCCCATGCCGAGCCCAGCGAGCATGAGCGGCGCGATGAAGGTCTGCCAGCCGGACTCGAGCGATGCGAACGCGAAGACGAGCCCGGTCCCGGAGGCGAAGAGCAGCAGCCCGGCCATGAGGAAGTACTTGCCGCCGAAGCGGTCCACGAGCCGGCCCGAGAACGGAGCGACGAACATCGAGACGAGCGACATCGGCGCCACGGCCAGGCCGGCGTTGAGCGCGGACATGCCGAGCACCGACTGCAGGTAGATCGTGAGGGGCAGGAAGATGCCCTGCATCGCGAACGCGACCGCGAGCGCGGTCCAGTTCATCAGGGTGTAGTTGCGGTTCGCAAAGAGGCGCAGCGGCACGAGCGGCTCCGCCTGATTCCGCTCCCAGACCACAAACACGGCGAAGAGGGCGATCCCCGCCGCGAGGAGCAGCGGTATCGATAGGAACCCAGTGATCGTGCCCCAGTCGTAACGCTGGCCCTCGATGAGCGCGTACACGATCGCGAGCAGCGCCGCCCCGGAGAGGCCCACGCCGACGACGTCGAAGCGGTGCGCCCGGCCAGGACGTACGTCAGGAACGATGAGGAACGCGCCGAGGAGCGCGACGACCCCGATCGGCACGTTGACGAAGAAGATCCAGCGCCAGTCGAAGTTGGTGATGATGAGGCCTCCAAGGGTCGGCCCGGCGATGGTCGAAACGCCGATGACCGCGCCCCAGAACCCGAGCGCCGCGCCCATGCGTTCGCGCGGGAAGATCGAAGTCAGGATCGCGAGCGACTGCGGAGCGAGAAGCGCTCCGCCGACGCCCTGCACGACACGGGCGACGATCAGCTGCGTCGCGTCCTGCGACAGACCGCAGAGGGCCGATGCCGCTGTGAAGAGGACGAGCCCGCCCGCGAAGAGATTGCGTGGACCGAAGAGGTCGCCGAGCCGGCCCGCGGTGATCAGGAGTACCGCGTAAGCCAGGAGGTAGCCGTTGAAGACCCAGAGCACCGAGTCGAGCGATGTCTGGAGGCTCGTGAGGATGCTGGGCGTCGCGATGTACACGATGGTCGTGTCGAGCATGATCATGAAGAAGCCCAGGCACACGACGAGCAGCGCGGGCCACGGATTAGTCGGCCGTTCGTTCATCAGGACCTCCGATGGGGCGGTAACGCGAACGATGACGCCCCTATTTCACTTGGGTCAATGGCTGCGCGTGGTTATGTCGCACATATCACAGACGGACGCGGATCAGTGTCGCGTCACTTCGTGAAAGTCCTGTGAACTCTCCGCGAAGCGGAGACGCAGGATCCCTTTGATGCCGAGCGCCCGCAGCAACGAAGCCTCGATCGGATTGAAGGCGGCGCGGCCCAGCTGCTCGTCGACGATCTCGGGCTCGACCATCTCGTGCTCGCGCCCGTTCCAGACGACGATGCAGCCGCGTGCCGCGATGACGTTGCGTATCCAGTCCGCGGTCGTCCCGAAGGGCAGCGGGATGAAGAGTGCGTCACCGTTGTGGCCGATGGCCACCGGCGTCTCATACGTGCGTGACGAACGCCGGCCGCGGTGCCGCACGATGGCCCAGAGCGGAATCACGCGTGTCCCGGCGACACGGATGAGGAGCGGGTTCAGCAGGTGCGCGGCGGGGCCGAAAAACCGGGCGATGGGCGCTCGTGGTAGCCGCGATCGGTTTGCGGCAAAAGTGTTCTGCATCGAAGAGCCTCCGTTCGTGATTCCTCGCATCGATTGTCCGAGTCAATCATCTGATTGATTGGACGTCAACGTTGGCCTTGAGACACTTCGCGCGACCCGCGAGCCGCTCGCCGCGACCAACCATGGCATCGGTTCCCTCTATCTATTTGGTGAAACAGCCGGTAAAGTGCGAGGGAATGCGAAGGGATGAGCTGGGACGCTTCGTTGTGGTCGTCGCATGCGCCGCGCTCCTGGTGACCTGCTCAGCACCCGCGAGCGCACCATCACCTTCGGTGGATCAGGGA
>VBDQ01000122.1 GCA_005889075.1 Chloroflexota bacterium | reverse complement strand
CTGTCCGCGACCCATTGCGTGTCATAGCACAGAGTGGGGGCCGGCAGCTCTTTGTCGGCAGAGATGCGGCCGTCGTGCTCAACGCAGCCGGTAAGGTGATAACGACATGGGCTAGGTCCCACGCCGGATGGCGTATGCCCTAAGTCTTGTAGAAGGAGAAACACCGGGTTGGCCAGCTTCTCTGCGGACGAGTTGCGGCTCCTGCAGGACATCGTGGGGCGTCGCGACCCAGCTGCCGAATACTTAATCAAATCTCTCGGAAAGACGCCGCTCACAGTCGATCAGCGTGAGCGTCTGCGCGAGATTCTCGCTGCGGAGTTTGTTGATACTGGGCTCGAGGCAGACGACGAACCGAATGAGCGCGGTCGACGTATCGACGAGATCATCGGCCGCTTAGGAAGGTTCTAGAGCTACCAGGCCGCCCAGCGAGACGTCATCGAAGCCTAGGCCTGTCCCAGAGGTGCTGCGGTGGCCAGCAGCGGACTTCGACAACAGTCATTTCGTTCTTGCGGCTTCTTGTGCATGAAATCAGCTCTACAGAGGTCATCTAAGGACGCGGATCATCGGTCGATCACCCGAACAGTGTTCGGAGCGAGCCGATCCGCGCCGATAAGAAGAGCAGCCCGAGGGTCATCGCGGCGGAGCCGACAACGAAGAGCGCGTCCTCCCAGCCGAGTCGCGCCTCGCGGTAGTACGTGCGCTCTGTCGCCGCGGCAAACGCGCGCGCGTCCATCGCGATCGCGATCCGCGTCGCGCGCCGCGTCGCGTCGGAGAGAAGCGTCACGAGCTCGCCAACAGCCTCGCGCGCGCGACCGAGCGGCCCTCGCGCGACGGCCCCGCGCACGCGGCGCGCGAGGCGCACCTGCGCGTACTCGTCGGCGAAGAAGGGCAGGAAGCGATAGCCCGCGAGGAGCGGATAGCCGATGCGAAACGGCACGCGTGCATGCTGGATCAGGCTCACGACGAGATCCGTCGGATCGGTCGTCCACACGAACGCGAGCGACATCATTCCGATGGCGATCCCCCGGATCGCGATGGCCAGCCCGAAGCGCAGGCCCGCCTCGCTCGCGTGGACGGGGCCGATGGTCCACGTCGCCGGACCCTGCGTGGCCGCGAATACGGCGTTGCTCCACACGAATCCGACGCCCAAGATCGAGAGTGGAAGTAATGCGCGCAGGATCGTCCCCAGGCCCGCGCCGCCGGCGAGCGCCGCGGCGATCGCGAGCGCGAGGAACAGCACGGGCGTGAGCGGGTCGATGACGAAGATGAGCAGGAGCGAGATCCCGAGGACAACGGCGAGCTTCACCGTCGGATCGCGTCTCGCGAGGAAGCTCACGTGCGCAAGGCTTGGCGCGCGTCGAGCGCGGCGCGCACGTCGTCCAGTCCAGCGAGCGGCTCGATCGACGGATCGCTCGCATGAGCGCGCGCGAACGCGTCGGCGACCGGGGGCAGCGCCAAGCCGAACCGCGCGAGGTCTGGCCGCGCGAAGAGCTGAGCGGGGGCCCCGTCGAAGCCGATGCTGCCCTGCGCCATCGCGATCGCGCGGTCGGCGAGCTCGGCGACGAGCGACAGGTCGTGCGTGATCAGGAGGATCGCCGTCTCTTGCTCGCGTTCCGCGCGAAGGATGGCAACGAGCTCGCGCTGATTGCGTAGATCCTGTCCGAACGTCGGCTCGTCGAGGATGAGGACATCGGGGCTCGTCACCAGCGCGCTGGCCACGGACAGCCGCCGCTTTTCACCGTGCGAGAGCGAGTGCGGGTTCGCCTCGGCGAGCCGTGCGAGGGCGAACCGCTCGAGGAGCTCATCAGGGTCGCGCGCGACGGCGCCGCCGGCCCGAGCGGCGTAGGTCATCTCCTCGCGCACGGTGTTCGCGAGGAACCCGCGCTCCGGGTACTGGAACACATATGCCACTCGTGGTTCGCCACTGACGGCGCCCCGCGACGGCCGAAACGCGCGCGCGAGCACGAGCCCGATCGTGCTCTTCCCCGCACCGTTGGCGCCGACGATCGCCGCGATCTCGCCACGCCGCAGCTCGAGCGAGATGCCCGCGATCGCGTCGCGGTCCGCGCCGCGATAGCGGTACGCGACCTCGCGCGCGCCGAGCACCACCCGTCCAGGAGCGCTTCGCTCCCGCGCGGGTCTCATCGCACGTGGCCAGCGCTCGAGGAGAAGCGCCGCGGCCTCGTCCACATCGCGCAGCATCCGTTGCGCGCCCAGGAGCCGCGCGAGCTCGGCGAGCTCGGGTCGCCAGACGCCAAGCCGATCGAGATCGGCCGCGCGCCCCATGAAGACCGCGTCGGGCTCGCCGGCGAGGGCGAGCCGGCCATCGTCGCTGAGCACGGCGACGCGGTCGATGAACCGCAGGAGCGGATCGAGGCGATGCTCGACGATGAGGAACGAGCGCTCGCGCCGGATCGCGAGGGCCGCGAGGGCGGTGACGACCTCCCGCGCGCCGATCGGGTCAAGGTTCGCGGTCGGCTCGTCGAGGACGAGCGCGTACGGGCGCATCGCGAGGAGTGACGCGAGCGCGACGCGCTGCTTTGCACCACCGGAGAGCGCGTCGAGGCGCCGCGGCGTGTCCGGCCCGAGCCCCGCCGCCGCGCGCGCTTCGGCGATCCGCTCGCGCATCGCCTCGCGTGGGACTTCGAGATTCTCGAGACCGAACGCGATCTCGTCGTCGGTGTCGAGCATGACCAGCTGCGTCTCGGGATCCTGAAACAGCACGCCGACGGTGCTCGCGAGATCCGCGAGCGATGCGGCGCGCGTGTCGCGGCCGGCGACCGTGAGCGATCCGGACTCCCAGTGAGCGTCGAGGGCATGCGGGATCACGCCGTCGAGGCAGAGCGCGAGCGTGCTCTTTCCGGAGCCGCTCGGACCGAGGAGGAGGAGCCGCTCGCCCTCCTCCCATTCAAGATCGAGGTCACGAAACGCCGGTCGCTTGCGCCCGACGTGTCGGACGGTTAGCGACTCAGCGCGGGCGAAGGGGCTCAGACTTCCCGCACCCGCTCCCGACCGAGCGCGAAGTAGTTGAGCGAGCCAGTCGCCGCGACGAGATCGCCAATTGCCTTCGCCCCAAGCCCCGCGAGGCCGCCCGCGATGACCCGAGTGATGAAGAGACCCGCCATCACGCCTGGATCGAGCGCGAAGTAGCCCAGGCGCAGCCAGTTCCACGGAAGCGCGACCACGCCCGCCGCGACGCCGGCAACGAGCATCGTTCCCCAACCCCAGCGGCGGTATCCCGTCGCCGCGAAGGTGAGCTCGGGGCCGAGCGCCTGCATGAAGCCGGTGACGATAAGCACCGGGCCTGCCGGCGCGCCGAGGAGCACCTCCGCGAACGCGGCGAGTGTCTCCGAGAGGAACGCCGCACCCGGCCGGCGGATGATGTATCCACCAAGGAGACCGCTCACGAACCACAGGCCGAAGAGGAGCTCCTGTCCAAACTGCGCGGAGACGCCGACAAGGACCGTCTCGATCCCCAGGTACGGGCCGAGCCACGCCCAGTAGATCGCGCCGAACACGACCGCAAGGACCGCGAGGAGCACGTAGTCCTGCGTGCGCCATACGCGCTCGTCGCGCGCCGGCCGCGCGAGGATCGCACCCACGGCGGACACGGCGAAGCCCGCGATCGCCAGGTAGACGCCCACGCCGAGCCCGACGAAGTCGCCCGCGCCGATCGCCTTCGCGACCGTCGCTTTCACGGCGTTGTCCGTGCGGATCGCGGCCGGCGCGAAGTTGATATCCGGCGTCCCCCCGAGCGCGCCGCTCGCCACGAACAGCACGGCGAACGCGAGACCGGTGATCGCCGCCGCCGCGGCCCAGAAGCGGTAGCGAGCTTCGCCAGGATCCGCCGCGCGCGACCAGGAGACGACGACGAGCGCGGCGGCCAGCGCCGCGGCGAACGCGACCGCCCAGAGGCCCAGGTCGAGACCCTTGATGCCGCCGCCCTTCACCGCGGCGAGTGCCGGACCGAGCGTGGCCGCAAGCTCGGCGCCGCTGAAGCTGCGCTGCGCGTAGGTGACCCAGGGCAGGAAGAACGCGAGGAGCGCGACGAGCGCGCCGCCGAGCGCGACCGCTCGCGCGATGGAGAAGCTACGCATCTTGAGCCCTCCCGGTCGGGCTATTTGCCGAGAGCGTCGCGTGCGCGACGACGTGGCCAGCGTCGGCGCACGCCGCGTCGAACGATTCGCGCACCGCGCCGAGCACGTCGGTGAGGTCGCCTCGCAGCGCCGAGACGAAGTGCTGGCCCCGGGCGAAAATGCCGTTCTTCTTGGTGCGATCGATCTCGCGGTAGATGACGTCCATGTAGCCATCGATCCCGAGCGGGTACAGCGACCACTGGCACCCCACGGTCACGCCGCTCTTCGCCGGGGTTCTGGCGGCGGTGCGTGGCATGCGCACCTCGCCCGTGGCTTCGCAGTAGGTCTCGCCGGGACAGCCGTGCGAGAGGAGGACGGTCATCGCAACGTGCTCGCCGGTGCGCGCCGCACATGCGAAGACCCGCTCGAGCTGCGCGAAGACCTGATCGCGGTCCCCGCCTAGGAACGTGCTCACGTCGTCGGTCTCGATCTCGAGGCCGGTCTGGTCGAGGCCTTTGATCGCATCGAGGATGATCGGGACGTAGCGGTCGCTCATGGGATAGAGCGATATCCGGGCACCGAAGAACGGCGGCGCTTCGACAGCTCCTTCCTCAGCGGGTTGTACTTGGGTCATCTCACGTACCTCCTTGCGGTGTCATGAAGACGAGCACCACCCCGCGCTCGAGCGCGACGGATGCGGGCGTCGAGATGATCTCGTTGCTGAGCCCGCGCGATTTGCCGAATGCGAGCCGCTCGCCAGCAAGCGGGTAGCGGAGCCCCTCGGTGCGGACGCCCTCGGCGTCGGCGGCGACTGGCAGTAGCGTCACCAGCGTTCCGGCGGCTGCGTCGAGCGACAGCGACCCTGGGCCGCGGACCGCGCGCACCCAGAGTGCGCCGCGGCGCGCCTCGATGCGCACGCCGTCGTAGCCCGGATCGGCGAGCAACAGGAGATTCGCCGCCTCGTGATCCAACCGGTCGCCGCCGAGCGCGCCGAGGAGCACGATCTCTTGCGCTCCCGCGCCGATCGCCTGTGTGACCGCGAGCTCGAGGTCGGACTCATCCTTGTTCGCTGGGAACTTCGCGACGGCGATGCCCTGTCGCGCCAGCCGCTCTACGCCGGCCTGGCCGAGCGAGTCCATGTCGCCGACGACCAGGTGGGGAAGCACCTTCCAGCGCTCGAGTGCGAACGCGCCACCGTCGGCGGCGACGATGAAGTCGTCGTCCCGGATGACGGCACGATCCGATGGCAGCACGTCGCCGTGACCGACTACTACCGCGCGCATTCGGCATCCCCGCGAGCCACCTGGCGGGTGGCACGGGGGAGTGGGTTGCGTACGAGCCGTTGGCCGGCCGCGTCGCCAGACGACGGCGCGAATGCGGCGGAGCGGACCGGCAGGCGAGGGCGCAACCCCGACCCCGGGACAGGACCCGCCGAGTGGCTCGCTCGGATCCGAAATGAAAGGAGCGGCGCCTGAGCGCCGCTCGGAAGTTCCACGCGTTTCGACTCCCTACGCTGACATTACTCAGATCAGGTTCTGGGGTCTGCGGTGCCCCGCACTCTCAGCGCCCTCGTAGGCGCTCCCCCGTCGTATGAACTTGTCGGTTCTATTTTACGCGGCCGCGCGCTCCTCTGCCTCTTCGGTCGAGGCGACGACGGTACGCGACGGAGCGATGACCCAACCGACCACCAAGAGCGCGAACGAAGCGAATGCGAAGATCTCCACAAGCAGCCTCCTTTAGATCTGGTACGCGGCTTCGCGGTGCTGCGAGGCGTCGAGCCCGAGGACTTCCTCGTGCTCGCCGACGCGCAGACCAACGAAGAGATTGATGACCTTGAGGATCGCGAACGTCATGACCGCGGAGTACGTGATCGAGGCGACCACGGCGACGGCCTGGATCGCGAGCTGCTGCGGATTCCCGTAGACGAGCCCGTCCTTCGCCGCGCTGTTCACGGCGACGGTCGCGAATAGGCCCGTCGCGAGCGCGCCCCACGCGCCGCCGACGCCATGGACGCCAAAGACGTCGAGCGCATCGTCAACCCGCAGACGCTTGGTGATCTGGATCGCGGCGTAGCAGATCGAGCCGGCGCCGAGCCCGATGAGGATCGAGGCCGACACGTCGACGTAGCCTGATGCCGGCGTAATTGCGACGAGACCGGCGACCGCACCGGCGGCCGCACCGAGCACGCTCGGCGCGCCCTTGTGCAGCCACGAGACCGTCATCCAGGTGAGCGCGGCCATCGCCGCGGCGGTGTTGGTGACGACGAACGCGTTCGCTGCCAGGCCGCCGGCGGTGATCGCGCTGCCCGCGTTGAACCCGAACCAGCCGAACCACAGGAGCGAGGCGCCGAGCACGGTCATCGTCGCGTCG
>VBDQ01000046.1 GCA_005889075.1 Chloroflexota bacterium | reverse complement strand
GTGCAGGACGATCCCGGTACGGTGGTCGATCGGATCGGCCTTCTTCTCCCGTCCCGCACCCAGGTGGACCGACGCGATGCCGACGCGGTCGGCGGCGATGGCGGCGACGTACGCGGTCCGTGGCGCACGAAGGGTCTGGACCTGGGGCGCTCGCGGAAGCCGCGCGGGATCGTCCACCGTTGCGACGTCGCCGCCCTGCGCGGCGACGAGCTCGCGGAACTTCGCGAGACCGCTGCCGTCGACGCGCGCGGCGTCGATGCGCGCCAGCGCGCTTTTCGTGTCGCGGGCCCGCCGGGCACGCACGAGCATCTCGGCGCCCGCGACGCGCGCCAGCGCGACGAGATCCGGCGGCCCCTCCCCGCGCAGCGCCGCTATCGCTTCGGCGATCTCGAGGCTGTTCCCCACCGCGCGTCCGAGCGGCTGCTCCATGTCGGTCAGCTCGCACGTGACGGCCAGACCGTGCGCGATCCCGATGGCGACCATCGCCTTCGCCAAAGACCGCGCCGAGGCGAGGTCCTTCATGAACGCACCGCTCCCGACCTTCACGTCGAGCACCACAGCGTGCGCGCCCGCGGCGATCTTCTTCGACATCACACTCGACGCGATGAGCGGGATCGCCGGCACCGTGCCGGTCGCGTCCCGGAGCGCGTACATCTTCCCGTCGGCCGGGGCGAGATCGGCGGTCTGCCCGGTGATAACGATCCCGATGCGCCCGAGCTGCGCGAGGAACTCCGCGGTCGTGAGGTCGACGCGGTAGCCCTTGATCGACTCGAGCTTGTCGAGCGTCCCGCCCGAGAACCCGAGCCCGCGACCGCTCATCTTCGCCACGGGCGCACCACAGGCGGCGACGAGCGGCGCGACCACCAGCGTCGTCTTGTCGCCGACGCCGCCGGTCGAGTGCTTGTCCACGACACGTCCGAACCGTGAGAGGTCGAGTCGCTCGCCGGAGCTCACCATCGATGACGTGAGCGCGGCGGTCTCCGTGGCGTTCATGCCGCGCCACACGACGGCCATGCAGAAGGCCGCCATCTGGTAATCGGGGATCTCGCCTTTCGTGTAGCCCTGGACCAGAGCGTCGATCTCGGCAGCGCTCAGCGCCTTGCCGTCGCGCTTTTTCTCGATGACCTCGACCGCGCGGATCAGTGCCGATGATCCGCCGGGTGTGCTCATGCGCGTCCATTCTGTCGTGCGTTTCGCCGCCCCGCGAGCAAGAATCGCAACGTGCCGATCCAGGCGGCATGCCCCGAGGGCGTCGCGGCGTGCAACGATTCGACCTCCATCAGCGGCCTGGTCCCGCTCTTCCCGGTCGCCGTGCTTCTTGCGTTCGTCCTCGCGTGGCCCGTCTCTATATTTTTGCCTCGCCGGCCGCTCGTCGGATGGCTTCTCGCGGCTATCGGCGCCGCGGGCTACATCGTTTTCGCCGCCGGACCGGTCCTCACGGTGGCGATCGCATTCGCGGTGGGCGTGATCGGTATCGCACTCGCGTTGGGCCGACGAGCATCCGCGGCCGTTTCTGGAACACCTCCGAGCCGAACCTAGAGCTTCGCGACGACGCCCTTGATGACCGTCGCGAGGCGCTCCCCGGCGCGATTGGCGACTTCGAGCACACCCTCGGCCGTCACGTGGTCGATCTGTCCCGGGATGCCGGTCGCCATGTCGGTGATCGTGCTGATCGCGAGGATGCGCATTCCCATGTGACGCGCGACGAGGACCTCCGGCACCGTGCTCATGCCCACCGCGTCGGCTCCGAAACCGCGGAGCATGCGCAGCTCGGCCGGCGTCTCGAAGTTGGGGCCGGCGACCGCGACGTAGACGCCCTCGCGCAGATCGCCGTCTACGTCGTGCGCGAGCTTGCGTAGCTCTTCCGTATAGGCGCCGACCATGTCGGGGAAGCGGGGGCCGAGATCTGGGTCGTTCGGGCCCCGCAGCGGGTTCATGGATGGCCTGCGGGTCGTAGCCCTCGTAGTAGTGGAAGCGGCCGTTCATGACCGCGACGTCTTTGCCCTCGAGGCGTCCCACGACAAGCTCGCCGGCATGACCTGGCGCCGTGCTCTTCTCGAAACCGGGGATCTCCGGGTACGGGATGCGCACGGCCTCGGTCACGTCGTTCGCGAGTGCCCCGAGCCCGCTCCCGAGGACGATCCCGATCCGCGGCTCTCGTCTCGTCTTGGCGCGGATCGCGGCTACCGCGGCGCGCGTGTCGACCGTCACTTGAGCTCTTTCAGGATCTTCTCGCGCAAGAGCTCGACGAATGGTCGTGCGTGCGCCGTCCGGGCGAACCGCGCGACGGCCTCCGCTCGTTTGACGATCACGCGGTCCGCCTGTTTGAGCTCGTGCTCCTCCTGACCATCGAGCGAAAGCACCGCGGGCTCGTCCTGCACTTCGAGGTCGAGCTCCTGTTCCGGTTCGAAGACGACCGCGTTGCTGAAGGAGAGGTGCGGCGCGATCGGCACGATCGTGAGCGACCGCGACGTCGGGAGGATGAGCGGACCGCCGACGGAGAACCCGTACGCCGTGCTCCCCGTCGCTGTTGCGACGATCAGGCCGTCCGCCCAGTAGACGATGAGCGGCTCCCCATCGACACGTACGGCGATGTGGATGGACCGGACATGCGCACCCCGCGCGATCACGACGTCGTTCAGGGCGAGCGCACGCGCGACGTCGTTCTTGTTCCGCACCAGCCTCGCGTCGAGCATCGCCCGGACCTCGGTCTCGAAGCGCCCCGCGGCGATGTCGGCGATCGCCGCATCGAACTGCTCCAGCGTCGTCGCCGTGAGGAATCCGAGGCGGCCCAGGTTCACCCCAAGGATCGGGACGTTGAGCGGCGCGACCGCGCGGGCCAGCCGGAGCACCGTTCCGTCGCCGCCAAAAGCGCAGGCGAGGCCTGCGGCCGCCGCTTCGGCTGGGACCGCTGTGCCATCGAGGGCCTGCTCGAGGATCTCGTGGCCGTGAAGGCGAAGCTTCACCGCGGTCTTCTTCGCGATGTCGACGGACGCCGGCCAATCCGGCCGCGAGCCGAGGATGATCTTCAGCTGGCGGCCTCGCGCGCGGCATCTTCGAGCCGGTCGACCTCGCGCGCGCCACGCCGCGCGTGCACGAAGATCTCGCGGTTGCCCTCACGGCCGAGGATGACCGATGGCGCGACCGCCACCACGGGCACGCCGCGCCCCGCAAGGTCTCGCGCGACGGCGACGACGGCGTCGGCTCGCGCCGCCGTGTCCCGAACGATGCCGCCCTTGCCGACGGCGGATCGGCCTGCCTCGAACTGCGGCTTCACGAGGGCGATCAGATCACCGTCCGGCTCGAGCCGCTCGAGCGCGGGCGGAAGGACCAAACGGAGCGAGATGAATGACACATCGGCCACGATCAGGTCGACAGGTTCGTCGACCGGTATGCCTTCGCGGGCGTTGATCCCTTCGTGGACCATCACGCGCGGATCGTTGCGGAGACGCCAGTCGAGCTGTCCCCTGCCGACGTCGATGGCGTGCACGCGCGATGCACCGCGCTGGAGCAGCACGTCGGTGAAACCACCGGTCGACGATCCCAGATCGATGGCCACACGCCCGTGAACGTCCAGCCCGAACGCATCCAGCGCTCCCGCGAGCTTTTCGCCGCCCCGAGAGACGTACGCCTTGCCTCGTTCGACGACGAGCTCGGCATCCTCCGCGACCGGAGCGGCAGCGCGATCGGCGCGGTCGCCATCCACGCGGACGGCGCCGGCCAGGATGAGCGCCTGGGCGCGCTCGCGGCTCGGAGCGAGCTCGCGCTGCACGAGCAGCTGGTCGAGGCGCACCCGCTTCGGCACGGCCGGATTCTCGCATCCCCATACTCGCTGCGATGCCGAAGCGTCTTCCGCGCGCACGCACCCTCAAGGGCGATCCGAAGCTCGTGTACTACGACGCCGGTACGACCGTCGGCTCGGAGCCCGCCATCGTCCTGTCCCACTCGAGTCTCGCGCGCTCCGAGGATTGGGAGAACATCTTCCCGCGCCTCGCGACGCGTTACCGCGTGGTCGCCTACGACGCGCGCGGCCATGGCAAGAGCGCGCGGGCGTCTGACTACACCCTTCGCTCGTTCGCGGACGACGCGCTCCGCGTCCTGCATGAGGTGGTCAAAGCACCGGCCGTGCTCATCGGTCACTCGCTGGGCGCGCTCTCGGCGCTCGTCTCGGCGGCGGAGGCGCCGGAGCTCGTTCGCGGAGCCGTCCTCGAGGACCCCGCGCTGGGCTACGCGCGGGCCTGGGACCCCTCGCGCTACGGGACGCTCCGCGAAGCGGTCGCCAGCGCCGACCCGGTGACCATCGCGAAGGCGACCGCGAAGCAGCCGCTCCCCTCGCCAGGACCGCGCGGCGAGCGAACGTACGGCGAGCTTCGCGGCTTCTACGCGAGCGAGCGGGTTCTGACCTATTTTCGCGATGTCGACCCGGCGTTCATCGACGCGCGCGTTTCCGGAGACGACCCTACCGCCGCGATCATCGCCGACGCCATAGCGAGAGTGCGAGCACCCGTCCTCGTCCTCGCCGGCGAACCGCGTCTCGGCGGAGCGCTGGACGACGCGTCGGAGTGGAGGCTCAAGAAGCTTGCCGATGTCACGATCAAGCGGTTTCCCGGGAGCGGCCATCTGATTCACGGCTTCCGTCCCGAGCAGTTCATCGAGAACCTGGAGCCGTTCCTGCGCAAGATCCGCGAAGGCGAGGCCGCGCCCGCCTAGCCACAACGGCGCGCTTCTTGCGGAAGCGCGACGAGATCACGCGTCCACCGCGAGCGCTCGACGCGCAGCTCCACGCTCGCGTGCCGCAGCGGCGGTTGCGCGAACCGAAAGGACAGAGGCGATGAACGTTCGACTGCTTGCGTTTGCTCTGCTCGTCGCGCTGCTCGGCGCGCTAACCGTCGGCGGGACCAGCGTTGCGGCTCACGGGCGAGGCGGTGGCAGCCAGCTGCCGGCGATCCCGGTGAGTGGGGCCTTCACAGATTCAGACGGCCCGGGCTCGTTCAGCGGCACGCTGGATATCGAGCGCTTCATCGCACGCGACGGTCGCCTCTTTGCCATCGGGACAATTGACGGGACGCTGACCAACGCACTGGGCACGAGCCGTTCCGTGACCGACGTGGCGGTGACGCTCCCGGTCACCAATGTCAGCGTTGCCGGCTCGCGTGGTCCAGCTGCCGACGCACCGGTGGCGGCCCAGCAGCCGGCGCAGGACTGCCAGATCCTCCACCTCGAATTCGGAGGCGTCACTCTCGACGTCCTGGGGATCATGTTGCAGCTCAGCCCGATCACGCTCGACCTCAATCTTGGCGGCGTCCTCGGCGGGATCTTGTGCGGCCTGCTCGGTGCGCTCGCCGGCGGCGCTCCCGCCCAGGCACAGGCGGGGATCTTGAACGCTGCGCTCGGGTCGGCGCCGTAGGCCCTGGCTAGCCTCAGCCCCGCGGTCCGCGCTCGCGCGCCTGTTTCGCGAGCGCGTCCGCGAGCTGCGTGATCCGTAGGTCTGCGGCGTCGAGGCGCTTGGCGCATTCGCCGTAGAGCCGCAGGCCTTCCTCGTAGAGGCGGACGGCCTCGTCGAGGTCGAGCGCGGGGTCCTCGAGCTTGTCGGCGATCTCCTCGAGCCGCACGAGGGCCTTGTCGAGCGATCCCTCGCCCTCAGGCACGTTCGATCTCCCCAATAGCGGCTCCGGCGCGACCGTCGCGCATCCGCAGGCGCACCTGATCTCCCGTTGCCAGAGCGTCGACCGACGCGCGGATGTGGCCGTCGGAGCCCTCGACGATCGCGTAGCCGCGTCCGAGCACGGCGAGCGGCGAGAGCGCCGCGAGGCGGCGCTGCGCGGCGACCGCACGCTGCCGGCGGGACGGGACCGCGCGGGCGATCGCGCGGTCGAGCGCGCGGCGTGCTTCGTCGAGCCGTTGCCGCCAGACCGCAAGGCGCATCGGCGGCGCGCGCCGGTCGACCAGCCGACGGGCTGTCTCCAGGCGACGGCGCCGCTCCTCGATCCGCTCGTGCACGCGGGCCGTCACGCGCCGCCATGCGCGTTCGGCGCGCTGCTGCGCCGCTCCGGAGTCGGGCACGACGAGCGCCGCGGCCGCGGACGGCGTCGGCGCCCGGATGTCGGCGACCAGATCGGCGAGGGTCACGTCGGTCTCGTGACCGACGCCGGAGCAGACCGGCCGGGGGAAGCGCGCGAGCGCCCGCACGAGAGCCTCATCGTTGAACGGCCAGAGCTCCTCCGCCGCCCCGCCGCCGCGAGCGAGGATCACGACATCGAGGTCGCGCAGCTGCGCGAGCGCGTCGAGAGCGGAGATCATCGATTCGACCGAACCGGTCCCCTGCACCTGCGCGGGAGAGAAGATCAGCTCGACTCGCGGATCGCGCTTCGCGACGACGGTCTGGATGTCATGCCACGCGGCTCCGATCGGGCTGGTCACGACGCCGACGCGGCGAGGCGACGGCGGCAGCGGGCGCTTCCGTTCGAGCGCGAAGAGACCTTCCGCGGTGAGCCGGCGCTTGAGCGCCTCAAGACGGAGGTACGCATCGCCCGCGCCCGCCGGCCGCAGGTCGTCGACCATCAGCTGGCAGCGGCCGTCGCGGGGGTAGAGCTCGACGTAGCCGTGCGCCAGGATCTTCGCGCCATCCCGCGGCGTGAGCGCGACCTGTGCGGCCTTCATCGCGAAGAGCGCGCAGCGCAGCTGCCCGACGTTGTCCCGCAGCGTGAAGTAGACGTGACCCTGCGGAGAGATCGTGGATTGCACCACTTCGCCTTCGACCCAGAGATCCTTGAACTCGTCGCCGGACTGGATGTGCGCGGCAAGCCGCGTCACGACCTGGCCGACGCGGACGACGCGGCTAGGCGCGCTCGAGATACTCACCCGTCCGCGTGTCCACTTTGATCTTGTCGCCGCGCTCGACGAAGAGCGGAACGTTCACGCGCAGCCCCGTCTCGACGGTCGCGGGCTTCGTCGCGCCGGTGGCGGTGTCGCCTTTCAGCCCGAGGTCCGTGTCGGTGACCTTGAGCACCACCGAGGCCGGGAGATCCACCCCGATCGGCGACCCTTCGTACTCGTTGAGCACCGCGGTCATCCCGTCGGTGAGGTAGTTGACCGCATCGCCGAGCTGATCCTCGTCCAGCGCGATCTGGTCGTAGCTCGCGGTGTCCATGAAGTGGAAATGCGTCCCGTCCTTGTACATGTACTGCACGTTCCGGTGATCCAGGCGCGCCCGCTGGAAACGATCCCCGGCCTGGAACGTGCGCTCGATGAGATCGCCCTTGCGAACGTTGCGCAGCTTCATCCGCATCTGCGCGCTGCCGCGCCCGAGCTTGATGTGCTGGAATTCGACGACCTGGTAGAGCGTGCCGTCGAGCTCGATGGTCATGCCGCGCTTGATCTCACCGGTGGATATCAACTCTTGTCCTTCGGGGGCTGGGGGGCGGAGCCCCCCACGTTCGCAAGTAGCCAGCGTAGGGCCTGCTCGTACCCGACGACGCCCAGGCCGATGAACTGATTCGCGGCAACGTCGGTCAGGTAGCTCCGCCGGCGGAAATCTTCTCGCTTGCTGACGTCAGTGATGTGGACCTCGACGACCGGGAATGGGCAGTCCGCGACGGCGTCGCGGAGCACGACGGAGGTGTGCGCGAGTCCGCCCGGATTGATGATGGCACCCGCCGCGTCGCGGTGCTGCTGCAGGAAATCGATGAGCGCACCCTCGTGATTCGATTGGTACGCGACGAGGTCCCGACCAGCCTGCCGCGCGATCTCGCGACAGCGCGCCTCGACCTGCGGGAGGGTCGCGGTCCCGTACAGCTCCGGATTGCGCATGCCGAGCAGGTTCAGGTTGGGCCCGTTCATGAACAGGATCTTCACGCCGCCCGCTCGACGATCCGAGATGCGGCGCGGAGGAACGGCTCACCGACGCCGGTCACCTCGCTGAAGCGCCCGATCCGTCGAGGGAGGATCCAGCGCAGCTGACCCGCACGCGCCTTCTTATCGCTCAGCACGTACGTCCAGACGGCGCGCGGCAGCTTCGCGCGCGTGGGCAGCGCGGCGCGCTCGAGGAGCGCTTCGAGCTCCGGGCGGAGCGCGGGTGACGTGAGCTCGAGAACCTCGGCGAGCGCCGTCGCGTAGACCATGCCCACCGCGACCGCTTCGCCGTGCGTGACGCGGTATCCAGACGCGGCCTCGTACGCGTGACCCATGGTGTGGCCGAAGTTCAGGAGCTCCCGAATGCCTTCCTCGCGCGGGTCCTGGCTCACGATCGAGCTCTTCACCTGCGCGCCGATGGCGACCGCCGCGAGGAGCGCGGCGAGATCGCCCGCGAGCATGCGTTCGAGCCCGCGCCCGAGCTGCGCGACGGATTCGCGATCTAACAGGAACGCGCTCTTCACGACCTCGGCAAGGCCGGACGAGAGCTGCCGCGGCGGAAGCGACGTGAGGACAGACACGTCGGCGAAGACGGCGTCAGGGAAGTGGAACGCGCCGACGAGATTTTTTCCCGCCGCGATGTCCACCGCGGTCTTGCCGCCGATCGAGGCATCCGCCATCCCGAGGAGCGTCGTTGGGATCTGCGCGATCCGGATCCCGCGCAAATACGTCGCCGCGACGAATCCGGCGACGTCTCCGACGCTGCCCCCGCCGAGCGCGAGGATCCCTCCGTCGCGGCCGATCCGTTCCCTCGCGAGCGACGCCCAAAGTCGCGCGGCGATGTGAAGCCGCTTCCCGCGCTCGCCCGCAGGGATACGCAGCGTCGTGGCGTTCAGACCCGCGGCGGCGAGCGAGCGGACGAGGTCCGACTCGTAATGCGCTGCGGTGACGGGGTCGCTGACCACGGCGACCCGGCCGTGCCAGCCGAGGTCCGCGAGATGCGGACCGACATGCTCCAGGAGCCCGGCCCTGATGAGCACGCGGCAGCCGTGATCGGGCCCGGCGACGTCGATCCGCACGCCACGACCCGCGACGAGCCAGGCGGCGATCGCGCGCGCGACCTCATCGGCCGTCGCCCGCTCCACGTCGAACGTGACGTCGACGTCGGCGTAGGCGTCGCGCCGTTCCGCGAGGACCGACCGTGCGCGCTCGCGCGGCCCTACGTGCTGATTCGGCCTTTTCGCCATGGTGGCCTCGATGCCCGCGGCAACGCGGTCGACCGAGCCGCGCAGCCCGACGATGAGGCCGAGGTCCCGCATGATCGCGCGATTGGCCTGACGGATCGGTGCGCCACCGCCGGTATCGACGACCACCCACGACGGCGTTGGTCGAAGCTTGGCGAGAACGCTCGCCTCGAGGTCACGGAAGCGGTCCATTCCTTCCTGCTCGATGACGTCCTTGCAGCTCTTGCGCGCCCGCCGCTCGATCTCGCGGTCGAGGTCGACCACGGCGGCGCCGAAGTGGCGCGCGAGGAGCGGCGCCACCGAGGACTTGCCGATGCCCGGCGGACCGACCAGGAACAGGTGCATCAGCGCCGCTGGTCGATCGGGTGAAGCCGGCGGCGATAACGCTCGACGGCGGCGCAGAGGTCGTCGACATTGTCGTTGCCGAACTTCTCGCAGAGCGCGTCGGCGAGGACGAGCGCGAGCATCGCCTCGGCGACGACGCCGGCCGCCGGAACGATGCAGACATCGCTCCGTTCGACGTGCGCGGGGGCAGGCTCGCCCGTCCGCAGGTCCGCGGACGCGAGCGGCTTCATGAGCGTCGAGATCGGCTTGAACGCGACCTCGACGACGATGTCCTGGCCGTTCGTCACGCCGCCCTCGAGGCCGCCTGCGCGGTTCCGCGATCGCGTGAATGCGCCATCGCGCACGACGATCGGATCGTGCACGGCGCTGCCGCGCTCGCGCGCCGCCGCGAACGCGTCGGCGAACTGCACGCCTTTTGCGCTCTGGATGGACATGAGCGCTTGCGCGATGCGGCCGTCGAGGCGCCGGTCCCACTCCGCGAACGATCCCAGTCCAGGGACGACGGCGATCGCGCGCAGCGCGACGATCCCGCCGAGCGTGTCCCCCGCCTCGCGCGCCGCTGCGATCGCGGCCACCATCGCGGCACTGCGCTCGCTGTCTCCCGATCGGACCTCGCTGGCCTCCACGGCCTCGCGGTCGAAGCCCACCGCCCCCGCAACGTCGCCGATGGCCTTCGTCTCGCTCTCGACCACGGTGCCGACCGCCCGGAGCAGCGCTTTCGCGACTCCGCCGGCCGCGACGCGCGCGGCCGTCTCGCGCGCGCTGGCACGCTCGATCACGTCGCGAACATCGTCATGGCCGAACTTGAGCGCGCCGGCGAGATCAGCGTGTCCGGGGCGCAGACGCGTCACCGGATCGGGCGGCTCCGCGATCGGTTCCACGCTCATGACGCGCTCCCAGTTCACGGCGTCGCGGTTCGCGATCTCAAGAGCGATCGGCGCCCCGGTGGTGCGGCCCTGACGGACGCCTCCGGTGATGCGCACGGCGTCGCGCTCGATGCGCTGTCGGGCCCCACGCCCGTAGCCGAGCTGGCGGCGGCGCAGATCCACGTCGATGTCCGCAGGGGCGATCGCGAGCCCGGCCGGCACGCCGTCGAGCACCGCGAGCACGGCCGGGCCGTGCGACTCGCCGGCGGTGAGGAGCCTCACGGAATCGGTCGCGGAAGGGCGGATCGCATGGCCTCGAGCGGCGCGGGCACGCCCGTCCAGAGCTCGAAGGAACGCGCTGCTTGGTGCAGCAGCATGCTCAGACCGTCCACGACCGTGACATTCTCGGCGGCTTTCGCACGCTTGACGAGCGGGGTCTCGGTCGCCAGAGGGATGAGGTCCACGATCGCGCGCGGGAGGCGTCGTCCTTTGATCGGATCCTCGTTGTGCATCCCGAGCGGGGTGGCGTTCACTACCAGGTCCGTCGCATCGAGGTCGTCCTGCGTCGGCCACGTGACGGCCCGCGCCCGCGCGTGATCGACGCGTATCGATCGCGCGAGGCTTTCGGCACGAGCGCGCGTACGATTCGCCACTGAGACGTCGACGCCCGCGCGCAGAAGCTCGACGACGCACGCCCGCGCCGCCCCGCCCGCGCCGAGCACGAGGGCGCGACGCGCCTTGATCGACGCTTCCTCCAGCGCGCGTCCGAAGCCGTAGCCATCGGTGTTGTCCGCCGCCAGTCGCCTACCGCGGCGCACGATCGTGTTGATCGCTCCGATGCGGCGCGCCTCGTCGCTCACGTCGTCGACGAGCCGGAGCGCGGCTTCCTTGTGCGGGATCGTGACGTTCGCGCCGAGCACGTCCTCGTGCCGGATGCTCCCGAGCGCGTCCGCGAGCTCCGCGGCCTTGACCTCGCGCACCTCGTAGCGGTGCGGAAGCCCGAGCGTTGCAAAGGCCGCGTTGTGCATCGCGGGCGAGAGCGAGTGCGCGACGGGGTCGCCGATAAGCCAGACCGCGCTCACTTGTTTCCGTACTTGGCCCGGTTCGCTTCTTGCTCCTCGATCGTCTTCGCGAACGCGTGATCGCCCGTGCCGTCGTTCTTCGCGACGAAGAACAGGTACGGGACATCCGCAGGCTTCGCCGCGGCGGCGAGCGCCGCCTGGCCGGCGTTGCAGATCGGCGTCGGCGGAAGGCCCGCGACCTTGTAGGTGTTGTACGGCGAGTCCATCTCGAGATCGGCCAGCGTGAGCTCACGCCACTGGCCGACCCGGTCGCGCGCTTCCCGCTCCACGATCGAGGCGAGCTTGACGATGTCGTAGATCGTCGTCTTGTTTTCGACGGCGGCCTGCCGGAGGGTCTGGCCGGCGCGCTGCTCGAATTGGTCGAGGAGCGTGTCGACAATGGTGCCGGGCGTGGCGGTGGGCTTGAAGAAATAGGTGTCCGGGAAGAGAAAGCCCTCGAGTGACTGATCCGGCCCGAGACCGGAGAGGACGGTATTGCGCCGGTCCCCGACGACCGCCGTCTTCAGAAAGTCGTCCTCGCTGATCTTGGGGAACGCCTTATTGACCGCTGTCGCAACTTGGGAGAGCCGCCAGCCGTCGATGATCCGGAGCACCGTCTGCTCGCCCGGCGCCTTTTCGAAGACTTGCGAGAGCTCGCGGGGAGTGAGGCCGGCGGAGATCGTGTACGCACCGGACTGCAGCGAGTCCTCTCGCCCCGTGTCATAGAGCACGTAGGTGAAGGCGAGGGCAGAGCGGATGAACCCCTCTGACACCAGGCGCCGCGCGATGCTTCCGATCGCTTCTCCGCGGGAGATGACGAACGAGCGGGGCTCCGCATTCGCATCCTTCGCGAGATCGGCTTCCGCACCGACGCGCGCCGCGACGATGTCGCGGACGACCGATTGCTTGAGGAGGGTGTCGTGCTGCTCGACCTGCGCGACGAGCGCGTCCTCCGCGATGGGACGCCCGAGCGCGACGACCGCGACGATCGCCAGGATCACCACCAGGATGAATACGAGCGGACCTGTCGTGGAGCGCGCTCGGGGTGGACGGTGCGCGGGTGCCCGCGGCGGCATCAGCGAGCGCGCTGCGCCAGGAAGTCTTCGAGAAGGACGGTCGCCGCTCCACTGTCGAGATCGGTCGCGCCCCGGAGGGCCGCTTCGGTCGAGGTATGACGCTCGTCATAGAGCTCGACTGGAAGGCCGAGGCTGCTCGCCGACTCGGCGAACCGCCGAACCCGGCGCGCCTGGAACGCCTCGTCGCCTCCGAGAGTCAACGGAAGGCCGATCACCAGTGCTCCCACGTCCTCCTCTCGCGCGATCGCGCCGAGGGCGTCCAGATCCTTGGCGACGCTGCGACGCACGAGCGTCCGCAGGGGTCGCACCAGCCCGTGCGCTTCGTCGCCGACCGCGAGGCCGATGCGGCGATCACCGACGTCGAGAGCGAGATAGCGCAACGATCAGGAACCACTTGCGGTTATCGTCGGCTCCCCGATCGTGATCGCGATCCGCGAATCGAGGAGCGGCATCCGCGGCAGCCACCCGGGAGTGGCGACGATCTGGACGACCTTGAAGCCGCGCTCCTCGGCGATCCGCTTCGCGTCGTCGAAGCTCCGGCCCGCGATCGCGGAGGTCAGGAGCGCCGTCCGCGCGTACTGGATGGAAGAGACGCGGACGCGCCAGTGGACGCCGTTCGCGTCGACGGTCGGACCCGTGACGGCCTCGAGCTTTGCCGCGTCACCGGTGGAGATCTGGTTTCCGGGCGACGCGTTACCGGCGAGGTTCTTGAGCGCCGTCTGCCGCGGCTCGGTCGACGGCACGCTGTACCCGACCGCGGTGCCGGTCGCGGTCAGATCGAATGTCGTTCCGAAATCGAGCGTCTTTCCGACGACGTCGGAGGCCGGGGTGATGCTGGTGCGTTGGATGTATGTTCCATATACCGTCCGCCCCTTCGGCGCGTCCTGCTGCCAGCGCTTGAGCAGCGTCGCGTTCGCCTCGGTCCGCAGCGCATCGTCGGCCGCGCCCACCGCCTTGTCGTAGTCGCCCTGCATCACGACAGCGACGGTCTTGGAGTCGCCACCCGTTGTCCTCGGTCGTCTGGAAGCGGATGCCGTCAGGCGTCGATACGACCGTGCCCTTCGCGATCCGGATGTCGTTCGTGGTGAGATTCGTGAACTTCTCGACGCCCGTCGCCTTTACGTCCACGATCTTGGAGCCCGTCGCGGGTGACGCGAATGTCTTCGAAAGGGTCGACGGCCCCTGGGTCAGCGCGTCGTTGATGTCACCGCGGGGTCCTGCCGTCAGGTCGTATTCGTATGGACCGATCGTCGTCGCCGCGGGCGCGACGATGACCGTCGCCGACGGAGCGACGACCGCGGCGAGGACCGCGGCGGCGACGATGAGGCTCGCAACCACCGCCGCGCCCCGGCGCGCCGAGCCCGTCCTGTGGGCGCCGACGGCGGCGATGGTCGCGAGTGCGGCACGCCGCGCGTCGCCCAGATGCTCGGTCGCGTCCAGCTCGTGACGCTCGAGGGCCGCCAGGCTCGCGAAGGCCGGGACGTGCACCGACGCGGCGAGCGAACGCGCGCGGGCATCGGAGGAAACGAGCGCGAGCCGCCGGTCGGCTGCGCGGCGGCGGAGGACGTCGAGGAAGACGGCATTGCGCGCGATGGGGGCGCCGGTCGGTACGACCAGCGCGACATCCTGTCCGCTGTTCGTCGCGTCGAGTCGCGCGGCCGCGTCGAGGATGGTCGCGTCGGCACCGAGATCGATGACCGCGCGTCGGTTCGTCGTGGCCATGACCGTCACCCGTAGAGCTCCGCGGCGATCGCCGCCGCCCCGACCGCGACGAGGTCGTCTCCGTGCACCGCGACATCCGAGAAGACGCGGCTGAGGATCGCCGGCGACAGCGGACCGATCCGCGCCGCGCCGCCTCGCGCTTCTTCGAGGATCACGGCGAGTGCGTTCGGAAGGGCGGTCAGGGTCTCTGGCACGCCCAGGAACAGCCATCGTTCGGGCAGTGGTCCGTCACGCGGCGCAAGCGGAAGGGCCACGCATTCGGCCCATATCCGAGCGTCAGCGTCGCGGGTCTGTTCGCGCAGCGCGAACGCGTCGCGGCCGAGCCCGAACACGCGCGTGCCGACGACGCGCCGCTCGCGCACGAGCGCGAGCGCGGTCGTGTCCGCGCCCAGTCGCACGATCCCGGCATCCGCGATCCCCGATTCAGCCACGAGACGCGCGATGGCGTAGATGCCGGGTACCGCGGTCGCGCGGCGGCGTGGTGAGGCGACCGTGGCGAGAGCCGCACCCGAGAGCACGAGCGGCGCCACGGAGACGTCGGTGTGCACCTCGAGAGATCTGCCGTGATACCCGACGAGCGACTCCAGCGGTCGGCCGTCAAGCACCACTCCCGCGACGTCGTCGGAAAGCCGCGCGGTAGCGACGCCACGGAGCGCTGGATCGTCTTCGACCTCCGCTTGGGCTCGACGCGCGGCTTCGTTGCGGGCCTCGCGGAGCGCTTGGTCGACCTCGGCACGGACGATCGGCGTCGTCGACTCCTCACGCTCGAACGGCGTGGTCAGGTGATACGTGCGGACGTCGTCGCCGTCGATCGCGACGACCGTTCGCTCGGTGGGGACGCCGCGCTCGGCGACGCCAAGAGCGGCCGCCAACGACGCGCTCACCCCGGGCCGATCGACGACCAGCCCGCCGACGATCGCGTCCGGCGCGAGCCCGGCCTCACCTCGAGCCAGCACGCGCAGGTGGCCGGCTTCGATCCGGGCCACGACCGCACGCGCGGATCCGGCCGCGAGCTCGATGCCGCTCACGCGCGGTCCGCCGGGAGCCTCGCGCGACCGGTCTCTAGCCACGTCTGCCGTTCAAACGCTCGTGGACCGCCGTCCGCGCCGCCTCGACCGCTTCCGCCAGACGCGCAGGCGCCTTACCGCCCGCCGAAGCGCTCTCCTGCCGACCGCCGCCTTTGCCATCGATGATCGGCCCTACCAGCTTGATCACCGCGTCCGCGTCGACCCGCGGCGCGAGGTCCTTCGTCACCGCGACGAAGATCGCCGCCTGGCCGTCCTTGGCGCCGCCCAGGATCACCACGCCGCTGCCGATCCCTTCACGCAGACGGTCCGCGAGCTTTTTCAGCTGGCCGAGGTCGGCGTCACCGACGTTGGCCGCGACGACCTTGGCCGGTCCGAGCAGCTCGGCCTTCGCGAGCAGCGACGTCGCGATCGACTCCACGCCGCTCCGCTGGAGCGACCCGATCTCCTTCTCGAGCCGTTCGCGCGACGCCTGGAGCTGTGCGACCGCTTCGGGCAGGCGCGAGGGCGCGACACGCAGCGCCGCCGCCGCGCGTGCGACGCGGTCGCGGATCTCGTGGATCTCGCGGAGCGCACCGACCCCGGTGACGGCTTCGATCCGCCGCACGCCCGCCCCGATTGATTCCTCTTTGGTGATGAGGAAGATCCCGATGTCACCGGTGCAGTGGCAGTGCGTCCCGCCGCAGAGCTCGCGCGACGGACCCGCCTCCACGACGCGGACGACGTCCTCGTACTTCTCGCCGAAGAGCGCCACCGCGCCGGACGCGAGCGCCTCGTCGAGCGGCATGACGCGCGCGTGGACGTCGGCGTTCTCGAGGATCGCGGTGTTGACCTCGTCCTCGACCTTCTGGATCTCCTCTGCCGTCAGGCCTCGATTGAAGGTGAAGTCGAAGCGCAGATTCGGCGCGTGGACGAGCGACCCCGCCTGATGAACGTCCTCGCCGAACATCCGCCGCAGCGTCGCATGCAGCAGGTGCGTCGCGGTGTGGTTGCGCATCGTATCGCGGCGTAGCTCGGGATCGACGCTCGCCGTCGCGCGCGCGCCGCTGCGCAGCACGCCGTCGACGACCTTCGCGCTCATCACGATCACGCCCGGCGCCGCGGTCTGCGTGTCCGCGACCATCGCCCGGCCCTGATCCGTTGTGACGTCGCCGCGGTCGCCGACCTGGCCGCCACCCTCGGGATAGAAGGGTGTGCGATCGAGCACGATCTCGACGTCGTCGCCCTCCTTCGCCTGTTCGACCCGCTCGCCGCCCACGATGAGCGAGATGATCCGCGCCTCGGAGACCAGCTCGTCATAGCCGCTGAACTCGGTGTGGAGCCCTTCGCGCTCTTTCAGCGATGAGTAGAGCTGGCCGAAGCGCATCACGTCCTGGCTGAACTTCGCGCTCGCCCGGGAACGGCTGCGCTGGGCCTCCAGGAGCCGGCGGTACCCAGCCTCGTCGACGGTCAGACCCGACGCGGCGGCGATCTCTCGGGTCATCTCGAGTGGGAACCCGAACGTGTCGAAGAGCCGGAACGCGGTGTCCCCATCGATCCGCGCGTAGCCAGCGCCCTTCGCGCTTTCGATGGCCGCGGTGAGCTGCTCGAGCCCGTTCTCGAGCGTTCGCTCGAACTTCGCCTCCTCGTCGCCGAGGATCTGGGGGATACGGTCGCGCGCCCGCGTGAGCTCGGGGTAGTGCTGTTGCATGTGCTTGACGACCTCGGTGCCGAGCGCGGCCAGGATGCCGGTCCGCAGGCCGAGACGCCGCGCGTGCATGGAGGCGCGCCGGATGAGGCGCCGCAGGACGTAGCCACGCCACTCGTTCGAGGGCTGGATCCCGTCGGCGATGAGGAACGTCGCCGAACGCCCGTGCTCGACGACGATCCGCATGGAGCGGTCGGTCGCCTTATCAGCTCCGTAGCGCTTGCCAGAGAGCGCCTCAACCTTCTTGATGTACGGCAAGAACAGATCGGTCTTGAAGCTGTCGGGGATCACACCCTGAAGAACCAGAGCGAGCCGCTCGAGGCCGACGCCGGTGTCGATGTTCTTCTTTGGGAGCGGGGTCAGGGTGCCGTCGGGCTGGCGGTCGTACTGCTGGAAGACGAAATTCCAGATCTCGATCCATCGTCCGCAGTTCTCCGCAGGCGAGCAGTCGTGCTCGCGCACACCGGGCTGCGGACCGCGATCGACGAACACCTCGCTGCAGGGTCCGCACAGCCCGGTCGGTCCAGGCGACCAGAAGTTCGTCTCGTCGCCCTTCTCGAGGTCTCCCAAGCGGTAGACCTTCTCCGCAGGAAGGAGCCGCAGCTCCTTCGTCCAGATGTCGAACGCCTCGTCGTCCGTCTTGTAGACCGTCGCGACGAGCTTCGCCGGATCGAAGCCGAACCGGTCGGTGAGGAGCTCCCAGCCCCAGCTGATCGCATCTTTCTTCCAGTAATCGCCGATGCCGAAGTTGCCGAGCATCTCCCAGAAGGTCTGATGCCAGCTGTCGTTGCCGACCTCGTCGATATCCGACGTACGGAAGACCTTCTGGATGGTGACGATCCGTTTGGACGGCGGCTGCTTCTTCCCGAGGAAGTAGGGAACGAGCGGCTGCATGCCGGCGCTCGTGAAAAAGACCGAGGGATCGTCCTTCAGGACAAGCGGGGCGGAGGGCAGCAAGTGATGGCCCTTCTCCTCGAAAAAGGTGATGAACCGCTCGCGGATCGTCGCGCTGTCTATTTCGGCCCTCCTCCGGGGGCTTGGGGGCTTTAGCCCCACTCGCCTAAACGAAAACGCGGGTCGCCGACCTCGGCTCCCCGCGTTCCCCTGCAAAAGTCTACCGGGGGTTTGGGGGGCGCAGGGGCAGGGGGCCCCTGGCGCGTAGCGCCCCCACCGGCGGTCAGGACTGCTTGGCGGAGCCTCCCGATGACGGGGGCGTTGCTCGACCGGTCTCGCCCCACTGGCGCTTCGCTTCGTCGATCAGCTCGCGACCTTTGACCTGCGCATCGTCGGCGAGCTTTTGGGCGACGCGCTGGAGGTCGTCAGCCCGACGCTTGAGCTCGTCGCTCCGCTGGCGCAGCTCTTCCCGAGTGAGCTCGCCCGAGCGAGGCGCGTAGAGGAGGGCCAGGACCGCGCCGGTGAGGATGCCAACGATGAAGCCCATCTGCAGCTCCCCTTTCAGCCCATGACCTTACCGCTTCGCCCGGCCTTCCGCGATGGCCACCAGACCCGCGGCCGCGACGGCGCCGACGACCGCAAGGAGGAGCTGTGCGTCGCCGACGACTCCAAAGGTGACGCCAGCCAGCTCGCCGAGGGCCTGTGCGCTGGCCGCAAGGGCGAGCGCCAGCAGGCAGGCCTTCGCGAGCGACCGCGGACGGCCGAACGCCGCCCGAACGCCCGCCGGCACCCCGGCCGCGACGAGCGCGAGGACCACGACCGTCGGCGGCACCCGCTACGTGCGCGAGGGAGCGGCGAAGATCGTGAGCCCGCCGAGGCGCCTGGCGCGATCGGCGACCGGGTCGCCGAGCGGCATTCGCGAGACCGCCGCGAGCGCTAAGAGCGGTAGGAGGAAGAAATACGAGAAAAGGCTCCGCCAGGCGAAGAAGAGCGGCAGGACCGCCAGGACCGCGCCGAGCTCAGGGCTGGTGCGCCGGGCGCGCCACGCAACGACGATCGAGAGCGCCAACGCGGCGATCTCGAGCACCGCGTAGACGATCGATGGCAGGAGCGGCGCTCCGCCGTTCGTTGATAGGAAGATGAGGCCCGCGCCGCGTGGGAACATCGGCTCGACGAGAGGCGTCATGAGCCCGAGCACCCACGAGGCTGGGTCGTGCACGATGAACGGCGCATTCGCAGCCACGAAGATCCCCGCTGCGATGATCAGATCGCGCGCCGCGGCGCGCCATCCGCGTTCGGCCGCGACCGCGATCGCGTAATACGGCACGAAGAACCATGCGATCTGCTTCGTCGCGATCGCCAGACCGAGCGGGACGGCGGCCCACCTGCGGTCGCGCCAGATCCAGGCGACGACGAGGGGCAGCGCATAGAGAAGGTCGGAGCTTCCACCGACGGTGAACGCCGTGAGGCTTGCCGCTCCGAGCAGCGCCGTCAGGAAGAAGGGTCGGAGACCGGACGGAGCTCGCCAGATGACGAGCGCCATCGCGGCGAGGAGGCAGGCCACGTAGAGGTAGTTGGTGTCGATGCCGAGCGCGACGACCGGCAAGAGGAAAAGGAACGAGAGCGACGGATAGGACGGACGCCACACGAATTCGACGTTCGTTCCGACGCCGTTCGACCGAAGGTCCCAGGCGTCATCCATCTCCTGATCCGTGGGATAGACCACGTCGTTCGCGAAGAGGCCGCGCCGAAGCGGCGTCGTGCGGTCGGGGCCGATCGCCAGCCGGTTGTAGCAGGCGAACAGGTCGAGATCGGTATAGGGATCGCGTCCCGACAGCACCAAACGCGCCGCGCACTCGTTCAGCGCGATCGCGTCGTTGTGGTACGGGGTCCAGTCATAGGAGTGCTGCCGCGGCATGCCGAGGATCCATGAGATGCCGACGAGCCCCATGACGCAGACAAACACCCACGTCAATCGCAAGAACCAGAGGCGCCGTGTCGTGGTGCGCGCCTCGCCTTCGCCGGTCCCACGCAGCGCGTACACGAGGAGCCCGATCGCCGCGCCAACGCCGACGACCACTGCGGGCGCTCCCGGCCGTTCGGGGTGCTCGAGGATGATGCTGTTGAGGATCCCCGCGAAGTAGAGACCCGCGCCGGCCATCGCGATCGCCGCGATCCGCGTGAGGGCGCGCACGGCCCTAACGGGAGTCGGGGTTTACGACGCCACCGCCGACGACTTCGTCGGCGTCGTAGAAGACCGCTGCCTGACCGGGCGCGACCAGGGCCGGCGAGCGGAGCTCGATCGTGGCGTCGGTCCCGTGCACGTCCACCCTTCCGGCAATCCCGATGCCGCGGTATCGCAGGACCACGCTCGTCTCGAACGTGGATGAGGGCGGTTCCCCCGCGACGAAGCGCACGTCGCTGAGCTCGTAGGTCGTGCGCGAGATCTCGTCGCGTGTCCCGACCACGGCCGCGTTCCGATCGGGCTCGAGCCGCAGCACGTAGAGACGCTCACCAGTCGCGACCCCGACCCCGGAGCGCTGGCCGACGGTGAGCGCGCCGATCCCCGCATGCGTGCCGACGACGGTCCCGTCGTGCCGCTCGACCGGGCCCGGCGCGAATGCCTCCGGGGCACGCGAGCGCACGAGATCGCGGTAGTCCCCGCTCACGAAGCAGATGTCCATGCTCTCGGCCTTCGCCGCCGTCGGGAGCCCGAACCGCGACGCGATCGCGCGGGTCTCGTCCTTGTCCTCCAGCTCGCCGATCGGGAACTCCACCCGAGCCAGCTCGCGCGGGCCGAGCATGTAGAGCGCGTACGACTGATCCTTGGCGCGGTCCCGCGCGCGATACAGCCGGCGCCGGCCACTCCGCTCGGTGCCGATCCGGGCGTAGTGCCCGGTCGCCAAGCGATCGGCACCGAATTTGCGCACGACGTCGCCAAGCAGAGCGTCGAACTTCACGTGCTGGTTACACGCCACGCAGGGGTTGGGTGTCTCGCCGCTCGCGTACGCGTGAACGAATCGGCCAACGACGCGCTCTCCGAAGACGTCGGCGTAGTCCAGCGCATAGAAAGGAATGCCGATCGCGGCGGCCGCCCGGCGCGCGTCCTCGCCGGCCTCGTCGGTGCCGCAGCACCGCGGGGCATCGAGCTGCTCGCCGCCGCCGGGGACGAGCCGCATCCAGACGCCGATGACGTCGTCGCCGCGCTCCTTGAGGACGGCGGCCGCGACCGATGAGTCGACGCCGCCGCTCATCGCGACGAACACGCGGTCGCTCACCGCTTGACTCCCTCTACGCGGGCGCGGACTCGGGCGTCGACGAGCGCCGAGCGCAGGGCACCCACGGCCGTGACCGCGCAGCGCTCGCTCTCCGGTGACACGGCGACCATGGCGCGCTTGATCGCGGCCACGTCGATCATCCAGGCTTGATCCTCGGTCTTGCGATGCGCGAGCTCCTCGACCGACCGCACCATGAGGCCGATCGAGTCGCAGCCGTCGGCAGCCGCCCTGGTGATGCTCACGACGCCATTGCTGATCTCGAGCTCGATCGTGACCCGGTCGCCGTCGAGCGGGTTCGTATCGCTGCCCGCGCCTCGCGTCATGCGTGCGCCCGTGTCACACGGTCACCGCGGTCGCGCTCCGCAGACGGCCGACGACTCTCGCGAGCGCTGCGAGGAACGAGTCGACCGCCGCCTCCGTGGTCTCTCGGCCGACGGTGACGCGAAGCGAACCTTTCGCGAGCTCACGGTCGAGACCGAGCGCGAGCAATACAGCGGATGGCTCCGTCTCGCCCGAGGTGCACGCGGACCCGCTCGACACCGAGAAGCCCTCGAGGTCCAGCCCCACGATGAGCGACTCGCCTTCCGTTCCCGCGAGGCAGAACGAGGCGTTGTTCGGAAGGCGCCGTGTCGGATGACCCGTGAGCACCGCATCTTCGATGCGACCTGTGACGCCGGCAATGATCCGGTCGCGGAGCCGCGACTGGCGCCCCGACTCGCTCGTCTGCCGCTCGCGCGCGATGCGCATCGCGACGCCGAGGCCGACCACACCGGCGACGTTCTCGGTTCCGGTGCGACGACCCTTCTCCTGTCCGCCGCCGGTCTGGGTCGTGGCGATGCGAGTGCCGCGCCGCACGTAGAGCGCGCCGACGCCCTTCGGTCCATAGAACTTGTGGGCGTTGATCGATACGAGGTCGACCGGGATCTTTCGCACGTCGAAGGCGAGGGCGCCGACGCTCTGCACCGCGTCGCTGTGGAAGGTCACCCCGCGTTCGCGGCAGATCTCGCCGATCGCCTCGATCGGCTCGATCGTTCCGATCTCGTTGTTCGCGTGCATCACCGAGACCAGCGAGGTCTGCTCGTCGACCGCCTCTCGGATCGCCTCGGGGTCGACGAGGCCGTGCCGATCGACGCCGATCACAGATAGACGCGCCTGGCCGTGCGCCGCAAGATCCCGTGCGGTATCGATCACCGCGTGGTGCTCGATCGCGGAGGTGACCAGCCCGTCGCGGCCGTCCTCGACCTTGAGCCTGCCGCGGAGCGCGAGATTGTCGGCCTCGGTGCCTCCGCTGGTGAAGACGACCTCGCTGGGATGGGCACCGATCGCGTCTGCGACCTGCTCGCGCGCGCCGTCCACGAGGGCTCGCGCTGCCCGTCCCTCGGCGTAGATGCTCGAGGGATTGCCGTGCGTCTCGCGAAGCACGCGGGTCATCGCCTCGGCGACTTCCGGGTCGACGGGGGTCGTCGCGGCGTGGTCGAGATACACACGCTCCATCGGTCAAAGTCTAGGCCGCGACACTTCCTGTGCAGGCTTCAATCCTTCGGCTTCGCGATGACCCGCAGTCCAAGGTCCTCGAGCAGCTTGGGATCGGCCTCGGCCGGCGCCTCGAGCATCGGGTCCCAGCCCGTCTGCGTCTTCGGGAAGGCGATGGTCTCGCGCGCGTTCGCGAGCCCCGCGAGGACCATCAGGGTTCGGTCCATTCCCGTCGCGATCCCGCCCTCGGGTGGCGCGCCGTACTCGAGCGCGTCGAGGAGCGCGCTGAAGCGCTCGGCGGCGTCTTTCTTCGAGATGCCGAGGATCTCGAACACGCGCTCCTGCATCGCGCGGTTATGGATGCGGATGCTCCCGCCGCCGAGCTCGGCGCCGTCGATGACGAGGTCGTACTGCGAGCTCAGCGCCTTACCGGGATCGCTGTAGAGAAGCTTCGCGTCCTCGTCGGTGAGCGGGCCCGCGAACGGGTTGTGTGAGAAGGTCCAATCGCCCTCGGGCGTGCGCTCGAACATCGGAAATCGATGGATCCACATCGCGTGATGCGTCGAGCCGTCGACCAGCCCCTGCGCCTCGCCGAAGTGCCGCCGCAGCTCACCGATGGAACGGCTCGCGACACGATATTCGGCGGCGACAGCGAGGACGAGGTCGCCGTCCCGGGCGCCGGAAGCCGATCGCACCCGCGAGAGCTCGTCCGCGGTGAAGAACTTCGCCACGGGCGAGCGGACCTCGCTTCCGGCGAAGGCGAACGACACGAGACCCTTGGCGCCCCGGGTCTTCGCGATCGCCGCCCAGCCATCGACGTCCTTTCGTGAGGCGTCCCCTTTTCCCCCAACGCAGATCGCGCGGACCGCGCCGCCGCTCGCGATCGCCTCCTTGAAGACGCCGAACGACGTCCCGCGCACCGCATCGGTGAGGTCAACGACCTCCATCGAAAAGCGCGTGTCGGGCCGGTCACTTCCGTAGCGCCGCATCGCATCGTCGTACGTCATACGCGGCCACGGCTTGCCGTGGAGCGGTTTCTTGCCAAACTTCTCGAAGACGGCCGTGTAGCACGCCTCCAGGATCTCCATCACGTCGTTCGGCTCGGCGAACGTCATCTCTACGTCGAGCTGCGTCAGCTCATAGATGCGGTCGGCGCGCGGGTCCTCGTCGCGGAAGCACCGCGCGATCTGCACGTATTTGTCGAGGCCGCCGACCATCAGGATCTGCTTCAGCTGCTGCGGCGACTGCGGCAGCGCCCAGAACTTTCCCGGGAAGTACCGCGACGGCACGACGAAGTCGCGCGCACCTGTCGGATCGGAGCGGATCATCATCGTCGTCTCGATCTCCCAGAAGCCGCGCTCGACGAAGAAGTTCCGCATGAAGTTGGTCACCTCGTGTCGCAGCCGCATGAGCTCTCTCGATCGTTCCCGCCGCAGGTCGACGTAGCGGTACTTCCAGCGGAGGGTCTCCTCGATCTCGGTGTCCTCGTTCACATAGAAGGGCGGCGTCTTCGACTGATTGAGGATCGTGACCGAGTTCGCGACGATCTCGATCTCTCCGGTCGAGAGCTTCGGGTTCTTCGTGCCCTCGGGCCGCGGTCGCACGGTCCCGCGCACCTGGAGCACCCACTCGCTGCGCGCATCGCCGAGGGCCGCATGCGCGGCAGCATTGTTCTTCGCGTGCGCCACGACCTGCGTGATCCCGTAGCGGTCGCGGAGGTCGATGAAGATGACCTCGCCGAGCTCGCGCCGGCGGTGCACCCAGCCGCAGAGCGTCACCTCCTTCCCCGCGTGGGACGCGCGGAGCTCGCCACAGGTGTGAGTCCTCAGCATGTCAGTCCCGGTCGTCCGGCACGTATGGAGCCTCTCCCGCCGCGCCGGCCTCGTGCTCGTCGGCATGCGGCGAAGCCTCGGACAGCTTCGGCACCGGACGCCGCTTCACGTGGCGTCCGACCTCGGTGCGCACCGCGGCGAGCCGCGTGACGCGCTGCTGCTTGTTGACGAGATCGCGCACGATGACGTTCCCTCCACGGGCCTCGGGCGTCCCGCGAATGACCGCGACCTTCGCCCCGTGCTTCACCGCGCTCTCGAGCTGCTTGTCGAGCGGCCGGTCCGAATATTCGATCGCCACGCTGAACCCGTCCTGGCGCAGCGGCGCCGCCAGCTGGAGCCGATCGGTCCCGTCGCCCTTTTCAGCGGAGAGGATAGCCACGTCCGCGCTGAGATCGGCCTCGATCCGCACGCCTTGCTGCTTCAGCGCGTAATAAAGGACATCGACCCCTCCGGCCAGACCTACCCCCGGCGTCGACGGTCCGCCCATGAGCTCGACGAGATCGTCGTATCGACCGCCGCCGGCCACCGAGATGTGGCCGGCCTTGGTGTACTCGGGATTCGTGAGCCAGAACTCGAAGACCGTCCGGGTGTAGTAGTCGAGCCCGCGCACGAGCGTCGGCTCGACGCGGTAGGCGATGTTGAGGCGGTCGAGCCCTTCGACGATTGAATCGAAGTGCCGCCGGTCCTCGTCGCACACGATGTCGTAGGGCTTTGGCGCGGCCGTCGTCACCGCCCGGTCGCGCGGGTCCTTGGAATCGAGGATCCGCAGCACGTTCGCTCCGAGGCGACGTTGCGACTCCGGTGAAAGCGAGTCACGGTGGGCGGCGAAGTACGCCTCGAGGGTCTCGCGGACCTTCGGCTGGCATTTCGCATCGCCGACGGTGTTGGCGACGAGCTCGAACTCGGTGAGCCCGAGCTCGGCGAAGAGTCCGGCGCTGAACTCGATCATCTCGAGGTCCGCGGGGGGTTCCCCCGCTCCGTAGCACTCGAGGCCCCACTGCCAGAACTGGCGATAGCGGAGAAGCTGCGTGCGCTGCCCGCGGAACATCGGCTCCCAGTAGAAGAACCGAAGCGGCTGCGGCGCGCGGTGGAGCCCGTGCTCGAGAACGGCTCGCGTGACGGCCGCGGTGCCTTCCGGTCGAAGCGTGAGCCCACCTTCGCCGGCATGTCCGACGTCGTACATCTCGTAGCCGATGTCCGTCGCCTCGCCAACGGTCTTGAGGAAGACCCTGCGGTCCTCGACGACCGGCGTGTCGATGCGCGGGTAGCCGTAGCGCGCGGCGCGCGCTCGGATGACCGCCTCCAATGCGTCGAACCCGGCGGCTTCCTCGGGGAGCAGGTCCCGCATGCCGCGCGGGGCCTGATACGTGGGCATGGGACGCTCACGATATCGTCGTTTTCGATCGGCAGGGAGGGACAGTGAGCGCTCGCGCGACCTTCGTCCTTCTCGTCGCGTTCGCCGCATTCTCGGGCACGGCCCTCTGGATCGACCGGAGCACGACCCCGACCGGCCAGCTCTTGGTCTCGGTGGTCGCTTGGCTCTTCCTCGGCGCCGCGCTCCTCACGCAATCCGTGCCGATCCGCCGGCAGGTCCTCGCCCTCGTCGCCATCGCCACCATCCTCGAGTGCATCGGCTCGCTTGTCTGGGGCGCGTACACCTACCGCCTCGCGAACCTGCCCCTCTACGTTCCGGCCGGACACGGGCTCTTCTACCTCACGGCACTGCGAGCGGCGGCGCTGCCTGTACTCATGCGCAACGCGCGAACGATCGTGATCGCGGTCACGCTCGGCGCGACCGGGTGGATGGCCTATGGCCTCATCGCGCGCCCGCTGCCCGATCTTCTGGGCTTCGTGACCTGGGCGGTATTCCTGCGTTTCATCCTGCGTGGACGCTATCCGCTGCTCTACGCCGTGAGCTTCGCGATGACCACCGCTCTCGAGCTGTACGGCACCTCGCTCGGCATCTGGCGCTGGTCGCCGGTCTTGCCCGCGCTCATGCTCCCGGCGGGTAATCCGCCGACCGGCATCGGTGCCGGCTACGCGGCCATGGACGCGCTCACCCGACGGATCGTCGGACGGGCCGAACGCGCCTGGGCCTCGCGGTCGCGGGCACGTAGAGCGGATGGCGCGGCGCTCCCGATCGCGTCAGCCCGAGGCAGCGAAGCTCCGGCCGACTGAGAACGCGCTTTCGCGCCGGAGCGTCGTTCGCGCTCGGATCGCCGCCCCATGCCGCGATGACCAGACGCGCTCGCGCGGTCGCCGCCGCGAGATGGCGGAGGTTCGCCGGGCCAACGGGATCCGGGACATGGCGAAGCGACCGCGGATCGGTCGCGCGGTAGGCGAAGAGGTTCACGACTTCGAGGCGACCGTAGCCCCACGACCTCGCGAAGCCGATGCAGCGCCGGATGGTCGGATCGTCGCGAGCGGCGTCCGCGGTCGACGGGTTCAGCATCACGAACGCGACGACCGGTCGCGCGGCGTCCCAACGACGCCACAGCCGATAGCGATAGCGGCGATCCCGACTGAAGCTCGCGCCGCTCAGCCGAGGAAGAGCCGTGCCGTCTCCTCCCAGAGCAGTGTCGAAAGGCGCAGCGACTCCTGATCGATCCGCTCGTCGTTGCCGTGGAACATCCTGAAGAACTCCCTCAGTGAGATCCGATCGCTCCGGAGTCCGTAGCCGTACGCGGTGACTCCCTTGCGGCGAAAGAAGCGCGCATCGGTGGCCGCGACAAAAATGAACGGGACCGTCTCGGAGCCCGGGACGAGCCGCTGAGTCACCCGAGTGAGTGCGTCCCACAGCGGCGAACCGATCGGAGACTGCGTCGCCGGATTCTCGCCCTCGTCGACGATCTCGACGTCGCGCCAGAGCTGGTCGCCGGCCGCCTCACGGAGCATCTTGCGCACCTCAGGCCCTTCGTCACCCGCAACCGTACGGACATCGACGTAGAGCTCGGCGCTGTCGGGGATGACGTTTGTCTTGACCCCGGCCTGGACGACGTTGGGCGAGAACGTCGTGCGCGTCGCGGAGTAGAAGAGACCAGCAGCGCCTTCGGGGGCACCCTTGAGCGCGATGTCGAACGTCGCGGGATTGGTGAGCCCGAGCCGTGCCGGCGCGGCGAGCTCGAGACGCTCGATGAAGCGCTTCCAGAGATCGCTCAGCCTGAGTGGAGCCTTGTACCGCGCGATGCGGGTGGCGAGCTCGGCCGCTTTGACAAGCGCGTTATCCGACTGGTACGGCAACGACCCGTGGCCCGGCGTGCCCCGCATGCGAAGTCGCACCCAGTGGGAGCCCTTCTCGGAGGTCATGATCGGCAGCTTGATCGTGCCGCGAAGCGGCAGCCGGGCGCCGCCGAACTCCGTCACGAGATACTCGCAGCGCACGTCGTTCCAGGCGTTCTCGACGAGCCACTGCGCGCCGAACGTTCCCATCGCCTCCTCGTCGGCCACCGCGGAGTAGACGAGGGTTCCCTTCGGGCGGAAATCGCTCTCCATCAGCCGTCGCACGGCGACGGCCATCGACGAGGTGATGTCGAGCATGTCGACCGCGCCACGGCCCCAGACTTCGCCGTCGATCAGCTCGCCGGCGAAGGGATCGTGCCGCCAGCCGGACGGCGTGACCGGGACGACGTCGGTGTGGCCCATGAAATGGAGCGTCGGCGCTCGGGGATCGCTGCCCGGGATGCGAAGCACGAGGCTCGCGCGGCCAGGCACAGGCTCGTAGCGTTTGAGCTCCGCGCCCGGAAACCGCAGGTAGCTTTCGAGGAGATCGACGCTGCGGACCTCGTGACCGGAGGCAGGCGTCCCGTCGTTCACGCAGCGATTGCGGATGAGCTGCTGAAGGAGGTCGGTCACCTCTCCAGTCAGATCGGCGGGCGCCATGTCACGCCTCCATACGTATCTCTTCGAGGTCGAGGTCGCGCTCGATATTCCGCAGCACGTCGTCGTCGATCGCGCCGCGGTCACGCATGCGCAGGAGCGCGTCGCGCTGGGCGTCGATGACGTCGCGGCGGATCTGTCGGTGCTCGACGAGCTCCTGCTCGGCCTCACTCCCTGGCGCTTCGTCGAGCTGCTCCTCATGTTCCGCACGGTGCTGGTAAGCGGTGCGGATCTGGTCAAGGAGCGGACGATGCCCGGGCCAGCGCTCGTAGAGATCGTCGATGCGGCGCATTGCCTCCCCGAGCAGCTCGCGGCGCGCCTGCGTCTCTTCGGCAGATGCGTCGTCGTCGGCGCCGAGTCGCACGGCCCTGATCACCAGCGGCAGCAACGTGCCCTGCCCGAGGAGAGTCACCAGGATGACGACGAACGTGATCGCGATGACCGCGTTCCGGGCCGGGAAAGGCGACCCGCTCGGGAGCGCGAGCGGGATCGCGAGTGCCGCCGCGAGCGAGACCGCGCCACGCATCCCGGACCACGACAGCACGCCGATCTCGGGAGGGGCCAATGGATCGCGTGCGCGCAGTACGAGCCGCTGCCACGCGGCGATCGCGAGGATCCATACGGCGCGGACCGCGAGGAGGGCGACGGTCACGGCGATTCCGGCCAGGCCGAGCTCCGCGATCGTCGCGCGGTCGACGTCGCGCGCCAGCGCGGAGATCTCGAGACCGATGAGGATGAATACCAGTCCGTTCAAGAGGAAGACCAGCATCTCCCAGAACGCACGCCCGGCCAGGCGCGTATCCGAACCCATGATCCGGGACGAGCGTCGGCCGAGATACAGGCCGGCGGTCACGGCCGCGAGAATGCCCGACCCGCCGATGAGCTCCGCCGGAAGGTAGGCGGCGTACGGCGTGAGCAGGGACACCGTGATCTCCACCGGAACGTCTGACAGCCGCGAACGGATCCATGCGACGACCCAGCCGACCGCGAGCCCGACTGCGATCCCGAAAGCGGCGACCACGAAGAAGCTCCCGATCGGCGCCGGTGAGAGGCTCGGCGCGGCTGCCGCCGCCGCAACGAGCGCCACCTTGTACACAGTCAGCGCGGTCGCGTCGTTGAGGAGCGCCTCTCCGTCGAGCAGCGCGATCACTCGGCGGGGGACGGCGAGGCGCTCCATTACCGCGGTCGCTGCGACCTCATCAGGCGGCGAAACGATCGCGCCGAGGGCGATCGCGACTGGCACGGTCATGCCCGGAACGATCAGCAGCGCCACCCCCGCAGCCACGACGGTGCTCGCGAGCACGAGGCCAACCGCGAGCGACGCGATGTTGCCGATGTCCGCGCGGAAGCTGCGTATGGGAGTGAAGAACGCGGCGACGTAGACGAGAGGCGGGAGCACGAGGACGAGGACCGCATCGGGTGGGATCTCGAGACGCGGCGCGATCGGCAGAGCTCCGATCGCGAGCCCGCCCAAGAGGAGGAGCACCGGATAGGGAACGCGGAGCCTGCGCGAGACCGTGACCATGATGGCGACGACGACCAGCAGCGCGAGGAGAAGCTTTGCCGCCTCCACCGGGAGCTAGGCGGCCGGTACGCGACCGGAGACGATGAACCCCGTCAGCGATGCCACGAATCGTCCGCGACTATCCGCTGCCTTTAGCGAGTCGAGCCATGCCTGTGCGCGCCCGGCGCTGATCATTCCATCGCCGACGGCCTCGCCCGCCCCCTCGGTGAGCCCCACGATCGGATCCGCAACTGCGAGGTCCGTCACCGCGAATGCCATCGGCTTGAAAGCAACGTCCTCGAAGCCGGCATCGATGAATCTCCGGCGAAGCTGCCGGCCCATCGTTCCGTTCGTCACGTGGGTGACGTGCGCACGCACGACGACCGCACTCGCTTCTTCGTCCGGCGCATCGACGGTGAGGGTCGCCCAGTCGGGATCGGCAGCAACGACGCGTCCGCCGGCGCGGGTGACCCGCCGAAGCTCGGCGATCGCTCGGTCCGGATTCGCCAGATGCTGCAGGGTGCGCTCGATGCGAGCGGCATCGAAGCTCGCGTCGGGGAATGGCAAGGCGTGCGCATCCCCGATCTTCAGCTCCACGCGCACTCCCGCATCCTGCGCACGCCGTCTGGCCTCGCCGATCATCGCCTCGCTCGCATCGACCCCGACGCTCGTCCCGCGCTCGCCAACAATCCGCGCGAGGGCGATCACTTCGTCGCCGCTCCCGCAGCCGGCATCGAGCACGCGCTGGCCGGGCTCGACGGCCATGAGCTGGATGCTCTTGAGCTTCCAGACCTGAACCAAATCGAGCGCGCTCACCTTGCGGAGGTATTCGACGTAACCAGCGGGATCGGCGGTCTTGTCGATTTGCCCCCAGCCTGGATGCCCGATCACTTCTGGACGCCGCCCTTCGTCATCGGGAGCGGATCGAGCACGCGCCGGAGGTCCGCCTCCTTCATGACCTTCTCGTCGAGTGCCACATCGATGAGCGCGCGACGTTCCGCGAGTGCGCGTTTCACGAGCGCGGCGGCCTTGGCGTAGCCGATATGCGGCGAGAGCGCCGTGACGATGAGCGATGGGCTCATGTCCATGAGCTCCTTCGCGCGCTCCTCATCCACGGTCAGCCCCTCGATCGTGCGCTCGCGCAGCGCTCGGACTGCGTTCGCGAGGATCGTCGCCGAGAAGCAGATCGCGAAATTGATGCCCGGCATCATGACGTTGAGCTCCAGCTGTCCCGCCTGCGCGCCCCAGGCGACCGCGGTGTCGTTGCCGATGACCTGGAAGCAGACCTGGTTGACCATCTCGGGGATCGCCGGATTGACTTTGCCCGGCATGATCGACGAGCCCGGTTGCACCGCCGGGATCGAGATTTCGCCGAACCCTGTCCGCGGTCCTGAGACGAGCAGCCGGATGTCGTTGCAGATGCTCGAGATCTCGATCGCCGCGGTGCGCATGCCGCTCGAAATGCGGACGAACGGCGCCATCGACTGCATCGCGGCGAAGAGATTCTTCGACGGCACGATCGGCTCGCCGTACCACTCGGCAAGCAGCCCGCAGACGCGTCCGCGGAACTTTGGGTCCACGTTCAGCGCGGTTCCGGCGGCGCTGCCGCCGATCCCGAGCTCGCAGAGCTCTGCTCGACCCGCGCGCAGGCGCGAAGCGGCGCCGCGGATGCGCTCCGCCCACCCCGAGAACTCCTGACCGAACGTGATTGGCACCGCGTCCTGCAGGTGCGTGCGGCCCGGCTTCACGCATCCCGCGTAGCGCTCAGCCTTCTCGTCGATCGCGCCAGCGAGACGGTCGAGCTCCTCGCACAGCGGCTTGGTGAGCTCGAGTGCGGCGAGCCGCATCGCCGTGGGCGTCGTGTCGTTTGTCGACTGCGCCATGTTTACGTGATCGTTCGGGTTGACGTGCTCGTAGGTACCCAGCCCACTGCCCAGGATCTGATTGGCGCGGTTGGCGAGAACCTCGTTCACGTTCATGTGGAACGAGACGCCCGCTCCCGAGTGGAAGACATCGACAACGAATTGATCCAGGTGCTGGCCGGCCAGGACCTCGTCGCACGCGGCGAGGATCGCTTCGCTTCGCTTTGCGTCGAGTCGGCCGGACTCCGCGTTCGCGAGCGCCGCCGCTCGCTTGATGCGCACGAATGCCCGAATGAACGCGGGATATGCCCGGAGTCCACTGATCGGGTAGTTCTGGATCGCCCGCTGGGTCTGCGCGCCCCACAGCGCGCTGGCCGGAACTTCGATCTCGCCCAGCGTGTCTCGCTCGCGACGAGAGCTCAACTCGAAAACGTACAATAGACGTTCCGACGTGCAAAAGAACCGACTCACATGGATGATCGGCGGCCCCCAGGGAAGTGGGATCAACGCATCCGCCGAGGTGTTCGCGAAGGCCTGCTCGAGAGCGGGTCTACGCGTCTACGCCAACATCGAATACCACTCCAACATCATGGGCAAGCACTCCTTCTATCGCGTGCGCGTCGACGACGAGGACGTGCGCTCGTATAAGGACAAGGCCGACATCCTCGTCGCGCTCGACCACGAGACCCTCGCCGGCGATGGCGACCACCGTCGTTGGGCGACTCATTTCGGGCACCTCGCCGAGATCAACGAAGGCGGCGGCGTGATCTACGACGCCGACCTCGGCGATCTCGACGCGAGTGCGCGCAAAGATCTCCGCTACTACGCCGTCCCGTTCATGGACATCATCAAGAAGGCGCTCGAGGAGGTCGGCAAGGGCGACCAGGCGCGTCGCTACGAGGTGATGAAGAACACCGTCGGGCTGGGTGCGTCACTCGCCCTATGCGACTACCCGTTCGATCTTGTCGCCGAGGTCATCCGTTCCCAGTTCAAGGGAAAGCGCTCCGAGGTCGGCGAGCTGAACGTGCGCGCCGCGAAGCTCGCGTTCGAGTACGTGCGCGATCACTTCGACACGAAGGCATTCCCCTACACGCTCAAGCCGCACACCGAACAGAAGGCGCGCATCCTCGCAAAGGGATACGAGATCCACGCGATCGCGAAGCTGAAGGCCGGCTGTGCGTTTCAGACGTATTACCCGATCTCGCCGGCGACGGACGAGAGCGTGTTTCTCGAACGCCAGCAGCGCGACTACAAGCTGCTCGTCGTGCAGTGCGAGGACGAGATCAGCTCGATCAACATGGCCATCGGCGCCGCGCACATGGGCGTACGTGCCGCGACGGCGACGAGCGGCCCGGGGTTCGCGCTCATGGTCGAGGGCATCGGCT
>VBDQ01000121.1 GCA_005889075.1 Chloroflexota bacterium | reverse complement strand
CGGCTCTTTGGTGTCGGGTCCGGCGTAGGGGATGCGGCGCGGCACGTCGGTGAAGAAGTCGCCGCTCATGCCGATCCTCCCCGGCCGCGATGTGCATTCCGCACACCGTCCACGAACGTGGCGTTGACGGTGCCGATGGCGGCTGTCAGGCTCACTCTAGATGCGGCGCAACCTCCTTGCCCTCGGTCTCGCGTTGCTTGAGACGGCGCGCATGCGCCCGGGAGGATAGCGGCACAGCACTCACAGTCCACGAAGTCTTGAAGGCCTCCCGGAGACGGGAGGCCTTCTTCATTTCGGAGAGGAGTCAGAGATGACGGAAGCAGAACGGCGACGAACGGTCAGAGTGTTCGATACGACGCTGCGCGACGGCGAGCAGGCACCCGGTGCGAGCCTCGGTCAGGCCGCCAAGGTGCGGGCGGCTCACGCGATCGCCGATCTCGGCGTCGACGTGCTCGAGGCGGGCTTCCCTGCCGCCTCGGCTGGCGAAGCCGAGGCCGTGGCGCGGATCGCGCGTGAGGTCCGCGGGCCGACGATCGCCGCGCTCGCCCGCGCCGGGCAGGCCGATGTCGAGACCGCCGCGCGTTCGATCGGCGGCGCGGGGCGCTCGCGCATACATGTGTTCATCGCGACGAGCGACATCCACCTCGAGAAGAAGCTCCACATGACGCGAAGCGAGTGTCTTGCCCGAACGGCGTCCGCGGTCGAGCGCGCGACGGCGATGGCCGACGAGATCGAGTTCTCGGCGGAGGATGCGACACGCAGCGACGTGGCGTTCCTTGTCTCCGTGTATCAAGCGGCGGTCGCCTCGGGCGCCACGACGGTGAACATCCCGGATACGGTCGGGTACGCGCAGCCGCAAGAATTCGCGGCGCTCGTTCACGCGATACGCACCGCGTTGCCTGATACCCGCGTGAAGATCTCCGTTCACTGTCACAACGACCTCGGTCTCGCGGTCGCGAACACCCTTGCCGCGGTCGGCGCGGGCGCGGATGAGGTCCACGTCACCGTCAATGGCCTCGGAGAGCGCGGCGGCAACGCATCGCTCGAAGAGACCGTCATGGCGCTCCGCTGCCGTGCGGATTGGTATCGCGTTGACGTAGGGGTCCGCCAGGAGCGTCTCGTCGTGGCGAGTCGGATCGTGAGCGAGCTGACCGGGATCCCGGTGCAGCCGAACAAGGCGATCGTCGGCGCGAACGCGTTCGCGCATGCCTCGGGGATACATCAGGACGGAGTCCTCAAGGATCCCCGGACCTACGAGATCATGAGTCCGCAGTCGGTCGGCTGGGAGGCGCGACGGATCGTCGTGTCGAAGCTGTCAGGTCGTCGTGGGCTCGCCGCCCGTCTCGCTGAGCTCGGCGTGCCGCTGGACGGCGAAGCCCTCGATCGCGCGTACGCTCTGGCGATGCGCCGCGGCGACGACGTGCATGAGCTCGACGAGCACGACCTCATCGCGATCGCCGCGCACGCGCGCCGACCGATTGAGTCCTCTGTCGATTCGTCGACCCCGGTCCCAGCAGCAGGCGACTGAAGAGGTATGGGCTCTCCCGCGCGAACGCTCTCGCAGAAGGTCTGGGAGCGGCACGTCGTCCATCGCGCTCATGGCGAGCCAGATCTCCTGTACGTCGATCTTCATCTGGTGCACGAGGTCACGAGCCCGCAGGCGTTCGACGGGTTGCGCCTGGCGGGACGAGGGGTGCGGCGACCGGACCTGACCCTCGCGACGATGGACCACAACGTCCCGACAGATGAGCACCCACCCGAAGACATCTCCGCGCGTCAGATCGAAGCGATGGCGGTCAACGCACGCGAGTTCGGGATTCGCTGCTTCCCGGTGGGCGACGCGAACCAGGGCATCGTGCATGTCATCTCGCCGCAGCTGGGGCTGACCCAGCCCGGCATGACGATCGTCTGCGGGGATAGCCACACCTCCACGCATGGGGCGCTCGGTGCGCTCGCGTGGGGGATCGGCACGAGCGAGATCGAGCACGTGCTCGCGACGCAGACCATCGCTCAGGCTGTGCCGGGCAGCATGGCGATCACCGTCGACGGAACGCTGCCGTCGGATTGCGCGGCGAAGGACGTGATCCTCGCGATCATCGCGCGGATCGGGACTTCCGGCGGCGTCGGTCGGATCATCGAGTACCGCGGCTCGACGATCGCGGCCCTCTCGATGGAGGGCCGGATGACCGTCTGCAACATGTCGATCGAGGCGGGTGCCCGCGCCGGAATGGTGGCGCCCGACGACACGACGTTCGCGTGGCTCGAGGGACGTCCCTTCGCGCCCAAGGCAAGACTCTGGGAGCTCGCGCTCGACGACTGGCGATCGCTGCCTACCGACGAGGGCGCGCGCTTCGAGAACGAGGTGTTCATCGATGCGCGCGCGCTCCGGCCATACGTGACCTGGGGCACGAACCCGGCGCAGTCGGTGACGATCGACGGCGCCGTCCCCGACCCCGACGGGATCGGCGACGAGGCGAGGCGCGAGGCGGCGCGCCGGGCGCTCCGCTACCAGGATCTGCGTCCGGGCACACCGGTCCGCGAGATCGCGGTCGACGCGGTCTTCATCGGGTCGTGCACGAACGCGCGGCTCGAGGACCTGCGCGCCGCGAGCGAGGTCGTCCGCGGTAGGCGAGTGCGGGCGGGCATCCGCGCGCTCGTCGTGCCCGGATCGATGCGGGTCAAGTCGGACGCGGAGCGCGAGGGCCTCGACCGCGTGTTCCGCGAGGCCGGGTTCGAGTGGCGCGACGCCGGCTGCTCGATGTGCCTTGGCATGAACCCCGACGTGCTGCATCGGGGGGAGCGCTGCGCCTCGACCTCGAACCGCAACTTCGAGGGGCGGCAGGGACCGGGCGGCCGCACCCATCTCGTATCGCCGGCCGTTGCCGCGGCCACGGCGATCGCCGGCCACTTCGCGCTGCCCTCGGACCTGCGCTGATGGAGCCGATCCGTCTCGTCGTCGGACGCGCGCTGCCGCTCCCGCGCGCGGATGTCGACACCGATCAGATCATCCCGAGCCACTGGCTCAAGCGGCTCGAGCGCACTGGCTACGGCGCTGGCTTGTTCGAGGCCTGGCGAAGCGACCCGGGCTTCGTCCTGAACGATCCGAGGTACCGCGGCGCGTCGATCCTCCTCGCCGGTCCGAATTTCGGCTGCGGTTCTTCGCGCGAGCACGCGGTGTGGGCGCTCCACGACAGCGGTTTCCGCGCGGTCGTCTCCACGCGTTTCGCGGACATCTTCAAGAGCAACGCCCTTCGCAACGGCCTGCTCACGGTCGAGCTCGACGATGCCACCGTGGCGCTCTTGTTTGACGCCGTGCGCGTCGATCCGGCGGCGGAGATCGCGATCGATCTGGAGCGCCGTACCTTCGAGGCGCCCGGCGTGCACGCGCGTTTCGCGATCGACGACTACGCGCGCACGCGGTTGCTCGAGGGGCTCGACGATGTCGGCCTCACGCTGCGCAATGAGACGAAGATCCGCGCGTACGAGACCGCGCGGCCGGACTGGCTCCCGACCGTCCGGCGCTGAAAGGGGATTTGTGAAAGCAAAGCCGCCGACAGAATCGCCGACGAAGATGTGCGTATGCCGCATCCTCACTCGATCGGCAGTGGTCTGGAAGAAGATCGGCCAAAACGACGCCGGTCGGTCCGAGTATCGCTGCCGAGTTTGCGGGAGGGTCGCGGCGAGGTAGCTCCCAGTCAACGAGCACTGCCGCGAGGATCAAGCCGGCGTACGGCCACCATAGATCAGTGACGCTCGGCGAGAATTTGTCTGGTGATGTGTGTGTTGTGCCAGGGCGCGGACCGCCCGATCACGCGCGAGCACATCTTCGCGCGCTGGCTGATCCGGCAGGTCCACGGCGCGAAATTGGTTCCTTCCCAAGGAGCGCTGTCGACGGCCGCGCCACTGCGGATCGCCCGCGTGGTCGTGCCCGTATGCGCGGACTGCAATGCCGGTTGGATGAGCGGTCTCGAGGTGAGCTTCCGGCGGATGCTTTTTGCCCGCCCGCGCACCGGGCCCCTGCAGGCGCCAGACCGTCTTACGCTCAGCCGCTGGTTCACCAAGACCGCGGTGCTGCTCGCCCACGCGTACGGCGGTGCGCTGGTCGGTGCTGAGCATCCCGCGCAGCTGGTCTCGGGCATGCCCGATGACATCGAGGTCTTCCTCGCCCGCCGACGCCGACCCCGGCAGGATCTGGACTATGCGCTCGATGTGATGACCGACGGTGAAGCGCGGGAGTCGCGCGTCCGTTCGGTGGCGGTCCTCGTCGACGATCTCATCGCTCACGTCGCGGCGACCGGCACGTTGTCGAGCCGTCATGGCACCAGGCTGTGGCCGCTCCGGACGCACACGATGCGGTGGGACACTCTGCCGGTCATCACGCTCGTCGTTCGCGGCTAGTACGCCATCGTGCGCTACCGCTCGTCGCGCTAACTGACAGATCGACTCCTGCGCTAGGCGGTCGCTCGTCAGCCGCCTGCGGAATCAGGCGACCGTTCGCGTTAGCTGCCCCGACGCCGAGAAATTCGCGGATCGACAGGGGATACGCCCGGTTGGCCGCGCAACGTCCAACTAAGCCGACTCAAGTAGTCCTCATGGGTTTCCTCAACGGCACGTCCGTACCGTTGCGGCCGCTGCGCACGTGAATCAGCGGGAGAAACGGAATGAGAAAAAAGATCGCAACCATCATCGCCACGCTGGGTCTTCTGCTCATGGCCGCTGTGCCGGCTGGTGCGGCCGCGTCCACACCGGATCGAGCAGCGGCCGATCTCTCGAGCCTTCCCGCGATCGAGGCATATCTCGTCTCGATCGGCGTGGACCCGGACTCGGTCGTCGTTCAGCAGGGACCGCTGAACTACGCGGGGCCGAGCTGTCCGGGCGACGGCTGGAACTGCACGGCGGCGACCCGGGTCGTGCAGATAAGCACCGCGACATCCGGCGCGAACATCTTCGATTGTTTGCCCGCGGTGGACGCCACGTTCCCGGCGCTGAACGAATGCCTCATCGTCCAGTCGAGCGTCTTGAGCATGCTGGACCCGGCGCCGACGAACGACGCGACCTGTACCCCGACCTTTAGCAGCGACGGTACGACTAAGAGCAAATGCACCATGCGTCAGACGAGCAAGAAGGGGAACAACAACGCAACGGTAAATGCACGTATCACGCAGAGTGGCGGATCGTCGCAAGCAGCGACGCAGGATGCCACGATCACGCAGGTGAGCGATAGTGGGAACAACACTGCGAAGATCGTGATGACGATTCAGCAATCGATGAGCGTAGGCGGGAACGACGACCCGACGCAGACACAGAGCGCCCTCCAGACCGCGAAGGTCGATCAGACCTCAGGAAGCGGGAACAACTCATCGGACGTTCAGCAGACACAGGGTCAGACCGAGACCGCGACCTCGAGCGCTGCGATCACGCAGGGGCAGAACACCGACACCACGCTCGGACCCAATCAACAAGCGACGATCACGCAGACGTCGAGCTCGGGCCACAATGCGTCAAAGCTTCAGCACCAGATCACGCAGCGCCAGGCCGCTGATTGCGCGAGCTGCACCGTCAAGCAGACGCAAGGTTCAGCCTCCGGTGGTCAGAGCGGGACGGTGATGCAGATGACCGGACCCGTGGCCATGACGACCACGGCCGAACTGAACGAGGACCAAAAGCAAGACGCCGACACGAGCGGCACCTGGACGCGGGTTCAGTTTGATCCGCAGGACTGCTGTGGGGAGCAGGACGGCGGCACAGCGGCGAACGTGAACGAGGTTAGCCTTGACGCGTCGCAGCGGAACATGGGCGGAATGACGCACGCCAATCAAAGCGCAACGTGCACGGAGACCGTCCCCGGCGCGCAGTGCTCCACAAACGTGACCGCGACGCAGAACGGGACCACGAGTCCCCCGAACAGCTGCCCTCCGCCTTCGACGGGATCCTGCTCCAGCTTTCAGTCCTGCAACGGCGGGTTCTGCGGAGAATCAAGCGAGCCGACCTTCCCAATTGCAAGGTCGACCTTCGGAACTGTCCTGTCTCGCGCAGTTTCGCCTGAGGCGGTGCGAAGCAGAGTTAGCTAGTCGTCGACGCGAAGGGGCCCGATGGACCGGGCCCCTTCGCCAGCTCAGCGATCTCCCGGTCGATCTGGTCAACAACTCCGCGCGCGTCCATGCGCGCGAACGTCTCTCGCGCACGCTGCAGCTCTTCGCGCGCACGAGCGGGATCTCCGAACGCGCGAAGACCCCACGCTAGCGCGATCCGCGCCTCGCCAAGATCGACGGCGAG
>VBDQ01000120.1 GCA_005889075.1 Chloroflexota bacterium | reverse complement strand
ACATCGACGAGCGACGCTTCAAAGAGATCTACGGCGAGGACGCGGTCGAAGTGGAGATCGGCCCGGAACGCTCGCGGGCACAACCCATGAGCGCGACCGAGGCGCTTCTGCAGGTCGAGGCGGACGCCGCGGCGCACATCGTCGGGATCCCGGACCGCTGATGGCCGAGTACTTCGTTGCGCGCGGTCTGCCCGTCCCGCGCGAGCTCGAACGCAGCCCGCTCACGGACTGGCGGCGGCTCTCGATGATCGCGGGGGCGATCCTTGTCTTCTACGTCGGCCTGCGCATCACCGATCCCGATCTGTCGCGCGCGAACCCCGCGTACGCGGCGAGCGTCGTCGCTCAGCTCTTCCAATGGGACACGAGCATCCTCACGCCGCAGAACGAGTTCGAGACCTTCTGGGACACGGCCGAGGGACAGATGATCGCGACGATCTTCCTCGGCATCGTCGCGACGGGCTTCTCGATCCTCGTGGCGATTCCGCTCTCGTTCCTCGGAGCGCGGAACATCATGAGCGGCCATCCCATTACCAGCGGGATCTACGTCGCAGTTCGCTTCGTCTTCACGGTGATCCGCTCGATCGACGTGCTCATCGTCGTGATCGTGTGCGGGGTCGCCCTCGGGATCGGGACAGCCGCGGGGGTCATCGGCCTCGCCTTCCACAACGTCGGCGTGCTCGGCAAGCTCTACTCCGAGGCGATCGAGGGCATCGACGCAGGTCCCCTCGAGGCCATCACGACCACGGGAGCGAACCGGCTCCAGGTGGTCTGGACCGCGGTGCTCCCACAGATCGTCAATCCCTATATCTCGTTCACGATCTACCGCCTCGACGCGAATGTGCGCCTTGCGCCGATCCTCGGCTACGTCGGCGGCGGCGGCATCGGCATCCTGCTCTTCCAATCGATCCAGCTGCTCAACTACCACGCCGCAGGGTTGATCATCTTCATGATCGTCGTCACCGTCGCCGCGATGGACTTCGCCTCAGCGCAGATCCGCCGGCGCCTGATCTAGCCGCCCCATGAGGGCCGTGAGGCCCCGTCGATCCCCTCGCCGCGCGTGAGCTTCGTCGCGCCCTTCGGCGATCCCCCGCTCAGCGCGTCGCCGACATCCATGGCGTACAGATCGACGACGCCGTCGTGCTCGCGCAGGAAGGCGAGCTGCTTGCCATCGGGAGAGAACACGCCGTTCCAGCTCTTGCCGTCGTTCGTGAGCGTGACGTCTTTGCCTCCGGCGAGGGGCACGGCGTGGAGATCGTTCCTGCCCTCGTGACGGAGGGTGTAGACGATCCAGGTCCCATCCGGTGAGAACGATGCGCGGTAAGGCTCGCCGTTTGGCGTGATCTTCACCGGGCTCGACGCGCGACCGTCGATCGGAACGATGAGAAGGCGCGGGTTGCCAAGCGTGTACGAAGTGACCGCCACGGTCTTCCCGTCGGGGGACCACGCGGGGTCGGCGAGATTGGAGCCCTCGGAGAGACGCGACATCTGTTTCCCGGTCTGCGCATCGAACAACTCGAGGTCCGAGTACCCGTCGCCTGCATCGGCGACCACGGCGACACGCTTCCCGTCGGGAGACGGAGCGGGGCTGTCGAACCACGTGACTTCGTGGAATCCGCTTGCCGCCTTCACGAGTCCATTGACCAGGATGCTCTCGGCGCCACCGTTCGTGTCCTTGCGGACCACGTTCGAGAACCGCAGGTGCGCGGGCACGGTTTGCCCGTCAACGTTCCGTTTCCCGTCGATCTCCTCGATGCGCGCGAACAGCACGGTCTTTCCGTCGGGAGAAACGCTTGGCTCGTGCGACCGTCCCTCGGAGGTAAGCGGCACATAGCCGCCGTTCGCCAGGACGTACACGTCACCGCGGATCGCGAACACGATCGTGCCGTTCATCGTGGGTGTCGAGACACGTCCGACCGGTTTGCTCGGAGTTGGCGTCGGACTGCTCGCCGGCGTGAACGCCGGCGCGATCCGCGACCCGATCGATAGGTACGCCACGACGAGGACGAGCGCGATCGCGGCGAAGGCGAGATCTCTCGCGCGGAGAGTCATGGCGCCCGTTCGATCGCGCCGACGACCTCGGCGATCTCTTTCGCGAGCGCGGGACCGTTTGTGACCGCGAGATAACCGTCGGCGGGCGGTTCAAAACCTTCCGAGCGCATCCGCTCGTAGATCTGCTCGTCCGCCTCGGAGTGGTCGTCCGCTGCTCCGGCCGCACGCCGGGCGGCGAGGCGCGCGCGCACCTCGGCATCGGGCGCGTCGACGCGGACGTGCAGCACCGGCACGCCCTGCTGCCGCGCGACGGACACGGCGCGTTCGCGATTACGCGCGCGAAGATTCGTGGCATCGAGCACGACCCGATGGCCGGCGGCCAGGAGCGAGTCGACGAGGGCTCCGGCCGCGGCGAACACGGCCCGGTTCTCTTCGTCCGCGTAGGAGGCAGCGATGAACAGCCGACGGCGAAGCTCGTCGCTCGCGATGTGGGCCGCGCCGAGCTCCGCACACAGGAGCCGAGCGACGTGCGATTTCCCGACACCGGGCAGACCCATGATCACGACGAGCGCCGGGCGACCGTGCGGCGTCCCCGGGACCGTGGCGATCTCCGCGCGAAGCTGGTCCGCGAGCTGATCGGCGTGCTGCGCGTAGGCCCGTGTCTGTCGCGCCGTGGCAGACCGCCGGTTCACGCGCCGAACCCCCGCGCCTTCAGCGCTTCGCGTGCGGTCGTCGCTTCGTCGTACGGCCGTTTCTCTTCGCCGACGATGATCGAGCCCTCGTGACCCTTTCCCGCGAGCAGCACCGTGTCCTCGCCTGAGGCGCGACGGATCGCCTCCCCAACGGCTTCACGACGATCCTCGATCACCAGATAGTCGCTGCCCCGCCGCTTCCCCGCCCCGATCGCGCCCGCCTCGATCTCCTCGAGGATCTTCGCCGGCTCCTCGAGGCGAGGATCCTCCTGAGTGATCACGAAGAGGTCGGCGTACTTCGCCGCGACCTCCGCGAGCGCGGGGCGCTTCGCCCGGTCGCGCTCGCCCGCGCTGCCGAACACCGCGATGAGCTTTCCCTTCGTGAGCGGCCGCAAAAGCCCCAGGACCTTGTCGAGCGACTCAGGGGTATGCGCGTAGTCGACGATCACGCTGAAAGGCTGGCCGCATTCGACCCGCTCCATCCGACCGCGGACCGCGTGGGCGCGCGACAGCGCATCGCGCGCCTGCTGCAGGGTGGCTCCCGCCGCGATCCCGGCCGCTGCGGCGGCGAGCGCGTTCTGGACGTTGAATCGGCCGACAAGGGGAAGCATCAGCTCGATCGATCCGCCCTCTGTCGCGATGCGCACCTTGGAGCCGGCCGCATCCGCGCTCAAGACCGTTCCCTGGACATCCGCGTGCGCGTCGATCCCGTACGTCATCACTCGAGCGCCTTCTGCGCGGTCGGCCAGATAGCGCCAGTGCGGGTCGTCGGCGTTCAACACGGCCGTCTTCGCGACCCCTTTGTCGGCCGAGCCCGGGAGCATCACGAAGAGCTGGCCCTTTGTCTCGAGATAGCGCTGCAGCGTCCCGTGGAAATCGAGGTGCTCCGGCGAAAGATTCGTGAAGACCGCGATATCGACTTCGCAACCTCTGAGCTTGCGGAGCGCGAGCGCGTGGCTCGTTGCCTCGAGGACGCCCCACGTTCCACCGGCCACGAGGAGCTCGGCGAAGAACTCCTGCACCTCGACGGCCTCCTGCGTGCTCTGCCGCGTGTCGTTGGACCACACATGGCCGGGCAGCTTGAAATCAACCGTCGTCGAGAATCCCGAACGCTCGCCCATCGCCTCGATGACGTCCGACACCAGATGCACCGTCGTCGTTTTTCCGGATCGGTCGCTCACCGACGACCGCGACAGCGCCGCGCGTCACCGCGTCGGCCGCGAAGTCGTGACCGTCACGGTGAAACCCCGAAATCGCGACGAAGAGCGACCGCTCCTTCACCCGGCGCGAGTCGTACGCGATCTGGTGGACGTCGAGCTCTTCGGCTCCCTCAGGAACCGCGATCTTCGCCGAGAGAAGAAGCGGGCCGAGCTTCACGAGCGGACGTGGTCCAGGAGACGCAGCGCCGCGAGATACGCGGGCTGGACCGCGGAATAGGCACGGTAGAAGACCATGCGCGGCACGGCGTCATACGCTCCGACGAATCGCCGCTCGCTGCCCCCAAAGCCGCGCTTGAAAATGTATGGCCCGTGCATCGGATCGTCCTTTCGCGAGACATCGACGGGGATCCCGCCGAAATCGAACCTGCGCGCGCCGGTGCGCCTCGCCTCGATGATGCACCGCCACAGCAGCGCATACGCCGCGTGCGCGTTGCGTCCCGCCAGGTTTGTCGCCGCCGTTTGGTACACCTCACGCTCTCCACACCGCCAGCAGAGCGCTCCGGCGACGGCTTGACCATCCTTCTCCGCGAGCCGGACGCGGCCGTGTCCGGCGGCGACGATCTCGCCCCACATGCGCCGGTAGTACTCCCACGGACGCGTGACAAATCGAGCGCGCCGTCCGGTCTCGGCATAGAGGTCGTAGAACGCTCTTAGATCGGCGTCGCCGGCGATGTCGCGGACGAGGACCCCGCGCTTTTCGGCCTGCCGAACGCTCCAGCGCGTGTCCTTGTCGAGGTGACCAAGAAGCGCGTCTTCGTCGGGCCCTAGATCCAGCTCGAGGGTCGCGAGGACCGGTTGGACATCAGGCCCGCGTCGAAAGCCGGCACGTCGCAGTGGCCCTTCGGCGGTCTCGGGATCGATCTCGGGGTCGACCTTGAGGAAGATCGCTTTGCGTTCCTTCGCGAGCGCGCCAAGCGCCTCCAACGATGCCGCGAGCTGGGAATCGTCCTTGACGATCGGCCCGCGAGGCACATAAGCGAACGACGTGAACGAGCTCGGGCTCCACAGGATCAGCGCGCACGGGAGCGGCGCGTTGGTGAACCGCACGAACTCGGGTTTCCAGCCCTGGCTCTCGCGGATCCGCGCCCACGTCGACGACTGCAGCACGTGTCCGCTGGGCGAGCGGACCGCAGCATCGTCCCAACCTTCGGGCGCGACCGCCATCAGACTCCGGCCGCGGCGAGCCGCCGGCGCGCGCCGAAGCGCCAGAGGGGAAAGAGCGGCGCCGTCACCGGTGTCTCGAGTGCGCCGATCCACGTCGCGACCTCACCGCCGAACCCAAGCTTGAAATTCTCCACACCGGCCAGCTCGTCGCCCTCGGCGAGGCCCCACATGTCGTACCGGCGGACGCCTAGCTGCTGCATGCGCATGAGCGAGCGCCACTTGAGCAGGTAGAAAGGTCGCTGCTCGGTGTGCGTTCCACTCCAGCCACCGAACAGCTCCCAGGCCCGCTCTCCCATCCGGATGACGAGCAGTGCGCCGACATCCTCTCCGTCGATCCGAGCCATGAGGATGTGCAATCGCTCGCCGAACGCCTCGACGAGCGCCGCGAAGTACGCGAGGTCGTGGATGCCGAACGCGTCGCGCTCGGCGACGCCGCGCAGCAGCCTGTGGAAGCGCGCGAGATCGGTCGTCTCCTCCGTCGCGACACCTTCGCGTTCGGCCTTGCGGATGTACTGGCGAGTCTTCTTGCGCATCGCCGAAAGCATCGTCTCCTGGTCCTGCGAGAGATCGATGAGCAGCGTCCGGCGCGGCTGCACGTACACGCTCGATCGCTTCACTCCGCGGCGGGCGAGCTCCGCCGCGAGGTCGTCGCTCGCGGTCGCCTCAGGGTCGCAGAGCAAGCTGATCACGAGCCCGCGGCCGAGCGAACGGCGGAGCGCCTCGATCGCGTCCGGCAGTGCGCCGTCGTCGCAGAGCGGGCCACGCGGAGCGTACGTGATCGAGAGCGACGGGCCGACGCGCTTCCGGAGCACCTGCGCGAGGCCCCGGGGACCGCGGTCGTCCTCGAGGACGTACCGTTCGGCCTGCCATCCCGTAGCGGATTTGAGCGAGGCCCACCCGGTCGATTGAAGAAGATGGGGACGGCCGGTCTCCAGAAGGAGGTTGTCCCAGGAACGCGTCTCGTCGTCGGTCGCGGGCCGAGCCCTCACGAGGGGAAGGCTATGCGGCGTCCTTTCCGGGTGTCGCGGCCGGCAGCTCGCGCGCGGTATACGTGCACTCCGGATAGCGCTCGCAGCCGTAGAACATGGAGCGCCCACGTCCGCGCCGGCGCACGAGCTCGCCCTTCCCGCACTCGGGGCACACCACGCCGGTCTTCTCCTGCGTCTTCTTGATGTACTTGCAATCCGGGTAACCGGTGCAGCCGACGAAGGGACCAAAGCGGCCGCGCCGCTTGGCGAGTGGCTTCCCGCATTCGGGGCACATCTCGCCTTCGAGGATCTCGAGCTGCGGCTCGCGCTGTCCCTCGAGCGGCTCGGAGTAATCGCACGCGCCGGGCGGGAGCGGCTGCCCCTTCTTGCCCTTCGCGAATCCGGTGCACGAATAGAACCGGCCATAGCGACCGAGCTTGATCACGACCGGTCGCCCGCACTTCGGGCAGACGCGATCGGTGGCCTCCTCGGTCACGTCGGACTTCTTCACCGACTTCGTCTTCTCCTCGACGCGCTTGCTGAACGGCTCGAAGAAATCGCGGACGACCGGGACCCACTCGACCTCGCCGTCGGCGATCTTGTCGAGGTCCTCTTCCATCCGCGCGGTGAAGCCCGTGTCGACGATGTCCGGGAAGTGCTCGTGCAGGAAGTCCGTCACGACGAATCCGACGTCCTCAGGAATGAGCGCGCGTCCTTCCTTACGAACGTACTTCCGGCCAACGAGCGTCGAGATGGTCGGCGCATAGGTCGACGGCCGTCCGATGCCGAACTCCTCGAGGGTCTTCACGAGCGACGCCTCGGTGAAACGCGCCGGCGGCTGCGTGAAGTGCTGAGCGGCATCGAGCCCGAGGAGCTTGAGCGCCTCGCCCGGCGTGACCTCCGGGAGTGGTGAGATCTCCTTCTCGGGCTCCTCCGTGCCTTCGGTGTAGACGCGAAGGAAGCCGTCGAAGAGGACGCGGCGACCGTTCGCGCGGAGTACGTACTGCGCCGCCTCGACGTCCAATCGCGTGTTCTCGAACCGCGCCGGCGCCATCTGCGATGCGATCGTGCGCTGCCAGATCATCGCGTAGAGGCGCAGCTGTTCCGGCTTCAGGAACCGCTTGACGCGGTCCGGGCTGCGCGAAAGATCGGTCGGCCGGATCGCCTCGTGCGCTTCCTGCGCACCCTTCGAGCGCGTCTTGTAGTGGCGCGGCTTGTCCAGCGCGTACTCGGCGCCGAACTCGTGTGTGACCACGTCGCGAGCCTGGTGCAGTGCACTCTCGGCGACGTGGAGCGAGTCGGTGCGCATGTACGTGATCAGCCCGACGGAGCCGCTCGCTCCCATCGAGATGCCCTCGTAGAGCTGCTGCGCGAGGACCATCGTCCGCTTGACCGAATACCCGAGCTTCCGCGATGCCTCCTGTTGCAGGGTCGACGTCGTGAACGGCGGCGCCGCGTTGCGGCCGCTCTCCCGCTTCTCGAGGCTCTTGACCGAGTACGCGGCGTCGGCGAGCGCGGCACGATGCTTCTCGGCGGTCTCGCCGTCATGGATCTCGAGCTTGTGGCCCTTGTGCTGGATGACCTCGGCGGTGAAGGTCTGATCCGCGTGGTTCGCGAGGACCGCGTCGATCGACCAGTACTCCTGCGGGACGAACGCCAGGATCTCGCGCTCGCGATCGACGATCAGCCGCAGCGCGACCGATTGGACGCGCCCAGCGGAAAGTCCGTATCGGATCTTCTTCCAGAGCAAAGGCGACATCGTGTACCCGACAAGCCGGTCGACGACGCGGCGGGCCTGCTGCGCGTTCACCAGGTCCTGGTCGATCTCGCGCGGGTGCTTGAACGCCTCGCCGATAGCCGAGGGAGTGATCTCGTGGAAAGTCACACGGCGGAGCTTGGACTTGGGGACCTTGATCACGTCGGCCAGATGCCAAGCGATCGCCTCGCCCTCGCGGTCGAGGTCAGTCGCGAGCCAGACGTGATCCGCCGACTTGGCCTCTCTGCGGAGGAGGCGCGCCTGCTTCTCCGAATCGTCCGGGACGATGTACTCGGGCTCGAAAGTCTTGAGGTCGACCCCGAGCTTCGACTTCGGAAGATCGCGGATATGCCCGAAGCTCGCCTCGACCTTATAGGCCGGACCGAGCATCCGTTCTAGAGTTCGTGCCTTGGTCGGGCTCTCGACCACGACCAGGTTTTTTGCGCCTGCCGCCACTAAGGTCCTTTCACATCTAGAAAAAAGCGCCCTTTCGGGCGCCCCTTCCTCCTATCCACTCTAACGGGACCGTCTACCAGCGCTCTTCCAGGCGGCTGTGTGCTTGCTCTGAGCGGCCCCAAAAACGCCCGAATCGGGCCGGCCACGGCCGAAAGCCTCTTTACGCGGCGGCGGACCCCCCGGCCTGGCGGCCGGTTCCCCACCGGTCGCTTCGCGCCCAGGGGCCCCTGCCCCTGGGGTCCCTCGGCCGTGGCCGGCCGTCCCGGCTCAATGCCCGTCTCAGAGCAGATCCTCTCGGTCTTCGCGCTTGAGACGGTCCACGATCGTCTTGACTTCCTCGGAGCGCCCCTTTGGGCTGATGAGAAGGGCGTCGGGGGTGTCGACGACCACTAGATCCTCAACGCCGATGAGCGCCGTCAGCTTCCCTGGCGCCCAGACGTAGTTGCCGTTGGCGTCTTCGGCCAGGAGGTCGCCTGAAGACCAGTTCTCGGTCCCCGAGACCACCGCCGCGAGGCGGGCCCAAGAGCCGACGTCGTGCCAGCCGATGTCCGCCGGCACGACGGCGACGTTGCTCGCTTTCTCGGCGATCCCGTAGTCGAGCGTCGTTCGGTCGGTCTCCTCCCAGACCTCCGCGAGGACCGACTCGTAGCGAGGCGAGCCGATCGCTTCGCGGATGGCGCCGATCGCCTTCGCGGTCGCAGGGAGGTGCTGCTCGTACGCCTTGATCACTTCTTCGACTCGCCAGACGAACATCCCTGCGTTCCAGAAGTGGCCACCGTCGGCCACCATCTTCTCGGCGGCTTCGCGCTTGGGCTTCTCGATGAACCGCTTGACGAGGCGCACCTCCACCGGCGCCTCGATGTCGAGGCGCTCCCCCGCCTCGATGTAGCCAAAGCCCGTGTCCGGAGCGGTCGGCGCGATCCCGAGCGTGACCAGGTGCCCGCGCTCCGCCGCCGCGGTGGCGGCAAGGAGCACCTTCCGGAATTGGGCGCGCCGCTCGACGACGTGGTCGGAGGGGAGCACCGCCACGACCGCCTCGGGGTCGAACGCAGCGAGAGCGGCCATGGCGAGCCCGACCGCGGCGGCGTTGCCGCGCGGGTACGGCTCGACGACCACATGGTCCGTCGCGAGCTCGGGTAGCTGCTCGTGAATGAGCGGCCGGTGGGCAGGTGGGGCGACGACGAAGATGCGCTCGACCGGAACGATCTCGCGCACGCGGTCGACGGTGTCCTGGAGGAGCGTTCGGTCCGCGATGAGGTCGAGGAACTGCTTGGGGCGGTCCCGCCGCGACCGTGGCCAGAGCCTGGTTCCCGCTCCGCCTGAGAGGACGAGGACGTAGAGCCTCGGCAACTCCGGTCGTGCGCTAGAGCCCGAAGTAGTCGAGGCGCATCGCCGCGCGTACTTCGTGCAGCGTCTTGCGCGCCTCTTGCCGGGCGCGCTCGCTGCCCTCGAGGATGATCCGATCGATCGCTTGCGGGTCCGCCGCATAGCGCGCGCGACGCTCGCGGATCGGGCGCAGGAATTCTTCGACGGCCGCCACCAGCTTTCGCTTTACTTCGACGTCCCCGACCTTGCCTTCGCGGTAACGGCTCTTGAGGTCGTCGACTTCGGTCTTGTCGTGGTTGAAAACGTCATGGAATGCGAAAACGGGGTTCCCCTCCACCCTACCTGGGGTCGTCGCGCTCACGCGGTTGGGGTCCGTGTACATGCCCATGATCTTCTTCTCGACCGTCTTCGGATCGTCGGCGAGGAATATCGCGTTGCCGACGCTCTTGCCCATCTTTCCAGCACCGTCGATGCCTGGAAGCATTCCGCCTTCGGGGACGAGCGATTCGGGGATCGGGAACACCGGCCCGAAGAGCTCGTTGAAGCGTCGAGCGATCTCGCGCGTGAGCTCGACATGCGACTCCTGATCGCGGCCGACAGGAACCAGGTCGCCCTTGACCATGAGGATGTCGGCTGCCTGGAGGACCGGATACCCCAGAAGGCCGTAGCTGGGCTGCGCGATGTCGTGCTCGCGCATCTTGTCCTTCAACGTGGGTATCCGCTGCGCCCGCGGGACGGTCACCAGCATGGAGAAGATGAGGAAGAGCTCAGTAACTTCCGGGATCAGCGACTGCAAATAGATCGTCGTCTTCTTGGG
>VBDQ01000045.1 GCA_005889075.1 Chloroflexota bacterium | reverse complement strand
AGCTCGTTCTGCACACCCAGGTTCGTCACCGCGGCGTCGAGACGCGCCGTCTGCACGGCCGCGCTCATCGCGGCAAGCGCCCCCATGAGCGCGAAGGTGAGCATGATCGTCCGCCGCACGTTGATGCCGGCGAGCGCCGCGGCGTCGGGGTTGCCGCCGATCGCGTATACGTAGCGGCCGAAACGACGTCTCGTGGCCATGAACGTGACGACGAGCGTGACGATGAGCATGATCACGACCGGGAACGCGATACCGGTCGGGATGAAAAGACCCTCGGGTGGGATCGCGATCTTGTGCTCCTCGGCGTACTGCGCCGCCACGTTGGGCGGGAGCGGATAGCTGTTCGCGACCCACACCACCCCAAGCACGATCCCGCATGCAACGGCGCCGATGAGGACCTCCGCCCATCGCGGTCGGACCGGGAAGCCGTAGCGGCGCCGACGCCGGCGCGAGGTGATGAGCGCGTAGACGATGCCCGCGCAAAGGGCGAGACCGAGAACCCAGCTCGGCCACTCGCCGAGGGCGCCGACCCGCGTGCCGACCGTGCCGCCGCCGAGCATCTGGAACGTCGTGTCGAGCGGCGCGAGCGTCTGCCCCTGCGCGTAGCGGAAGATGAGGCCTCGCCAGATCAAAAGTCCGCCGAGTGTGACGATGAACGAAGGAACGCCGCCGTACGCGACGACGAACCCCTGCAGTCCACCGATGAGCGCGCCGAGGGCGAGACCGATGGCGAGCGTGACGATCCAGGTGTACGGCTGCTCGAACCCGAGACGCTGCGGGATCCAGACCGATTGGACCATCGCCATCGTGTAGCCGAGGAATCCGAGGAGCGATCCGACCGAGAGATCGATGTTCCTCGACACGATGACGAGGACCATCCCCGTCGCCATGATCGCGATGGACGCGCTCTGGACCGAGAGGTTCCAGAGGTTGCGCGGCGTGAGGAACGTCCCGCCGGAGACGATGCCGAAGCCGACCCAGATGATGACCAGCGCCAGGAGCATCCCGAGCATGCGCGTGTCGATCTCGAGATAGCGCAGCCGCTCGGTCACCGGCGCGAGCGCGGAGCGGATCGAATCGACGAAGGAGCGGATCGGCGGAGCGGGTTGCCCCTCCGCGGTCACCTCGCTTGGAACGGAGACTCCCATCAGCGCGCTGCCTTGCCCTCCGCGGATTACGGCAAGAAGGATGCGCCCTGCCCCGCGTGCGCGGGAGCAGGGCGCTTCTTCACGGTTTGGAGCGAATCAACCGCAGGCGGATACCTTCCCAGCCGGCACGCCCTGGCAGAGATCTGCCTTCGTGATCCAGCCGGCGTCGAGAACATCCTTGAGATTGTCCTTCGTGATCGGGTTCGGCGTTAGAAGGATCGAGCTCAGGTTGTTCCCGCCTGGCGTCTTGAACGAGGCGGTCCCGCTCACCTTGCTGGGGTCGGAGCTCTTGCACAGCTGGATCGCCGCGTCGCCGGCGGTCTTGCCGAGCAGACGCGCGTCCTTCCAGACGTCGACCGTCTGGGTGCCTGCGGCTACGCGGTTGAGGGCGGCCTTGTCGCCGTCCTGACCCGACACGGGAACCTTCCCCGCGAGGCCCTGCGCCTGCAGAGCCGCGACCACGCCGCCAGCCATGCCGTCGTTCTCTGAAAGCACGGCATCGACCTGGTTCTTGTTCGCCGTCAGGAACTGCTCCATCTCGGTCTGGGCCTTCGATGGATCCCAGTTGTCGGTGTACGTCTCGCCGACGATCTTGATGGCCCCTGACTTCACGGCGTCGCCGATGACCTGGTCGTACCCGCCGCGCAGGAAGTCCGCGTTCGCGTCGGCTTTGTTGCCCTTGATCACGACGTAGTTGCCCGTCGGCTTGGCCTTGAACACGGCCTGCGCCTCGAGCTTGCCCACGAGCACGTTGTCGAACGTGATGTAGAGCGCCTTCGGATCCTCGATCAGGCGGTCATACGCGATGACCGGCACGCCGTTCTGGATCGACTTCGCGACCGCCGGCTTGATGGCGGTGCCGTCCTGGGCAAGGATGACCAGCACCTTCGCGCCCTGCGAGATCAGGTTGTCGACGTTACTTGCCTGAGTCTCAGCCGACGACTTCGCGTCGTTCGAGATGTACTTCCCGCCGCCGGCGGCGATCGCTGCCTTGATCGCGGGCTCGTCCCACTTGGCCCAGCGCTCCTCCTGATAGTTGTTCCAGGAGACGCCGACCGTGCAGGTCGTTGCCGCCGAAGTCGCGGCGCCACCGCCGCCGCCTCCCCCTCCTCCTCCACCGCACGCCGCTACGACAAATGTGGCCGCTGCCGCGAGAACAACTACGCGTGAGCGCATCCTCAAATCCTTCCTCCCCGCGAAGCCTGTGCTGCCCGTTTGACGGGTGTCACGGTATCACCCTCGACCGGGCTTGGGCGACCGGCGAGGATATCCCGGGGAGATGTGTTGGGAGTGCACTCACACGCAGTGAGCGCGGTGCGGCGCGACCGATCGCTCGTCGGTCTCGCAGCGGTCGGGGTGCTCTGCGTCGCGATCGCGGCGGCGGGGACCGATGGCCCGCGCGCGCAACGGACGGCGGTACCGGTAGTTGGACCGCCACATTTCGTGGATGAGACCGAGTCGGCCGGGATCCGGCACGTTTATGACGGTCCTTTCGAGTACGCGGTGGGTGGAGGGATCGTGGCGTTCGACTGCGACGGTGACCGGAAGCCCGATCTTTACATCGCCGGCGGGAGCGGTCGCGCTGCGCTCTATCGGAACGACAGCCCGATCGGCGGCGCGCTCCGCTTCACCGCGCTCCACGACGCGGCCACTGACCTCACGGGCGTCCTCGGCGCGTATCCCATCGACATCGACGGCGACGGCCTCACCGACCTCGTCGTCTTACGCAACGGCGAAGATGTAGTCCTCCGTGGCCTCGGCGGCTGCCGTTTCGCGCGCGCGAACGAGACGCTCGGTTTCAGCGCCGCGACCGCGGCCACGACCGCATTCAGCGCGACGTGGGAGCAGGGCGCGACGCTGCCAACGCTCGCTCTTGGCCACTACGTCGATGCAGCGAGCAGCGATCCGCATCGCCTCTGCGTCGATAACGAGCTCGTGCGTCCAAGCGGCGGCAAATACGCGCGACCCATCGCGCTGAGTCCGGGCTGGTGCGCCCTTTCGATGCTCTTCAGCGACTGGAATCGCTCCGGCCATGCGGACCTTCGCGTGAGCAACGATCTCCATTACTACCTCCCGAGCGATGGCCAGGAACAGCTCTGGAGGGTGGCACCCGGCGCTGCACCGACCCTGTACACCGCGGCCGACGGCTGGGTCGCGGTGCAGGTGCAGGGCATGGGCATCGCGAGCTATGACCTTGGTGGGGCCGGATACCCGGACGTCTTCCTCACCAGTCAGGCCGACAACCGTCTTCAGACCCTTGTCGCGGGTACGGCGCACCCGACCTATCGCGACGTCGGCCTCAAGCGCGGCGTCAACGCGGCGCAGCCCTTCACCGGCGGCGACACGCGGCCGTCGACGGGCTGGCACGCGCAGTTCGAGGACGTGAACAACGACGGCTTCGTCGATCTCTTCATCGCGAAAGGCAACGTCGGGGATCAGGAGGGCTACGCGCAGAAGGACCCGAGCGATCTCCTCCTGGGACAAAGCGACGGCACCTTCCGCGAAGTCGCCGATGCCGCAGGGATCGTCAGCTTCGCACGCGGACGGGGCGCCGCGATCGCCGACTTCAACATCGACGGCATGCTCGACCTCGTCGAGGTCAACTACGGAGCGCCGGTGCGGATCTGGCGAAACGTCGGCGCGGGTGATGGCCCGCACCCAGCGCCGACGGGCAACTGGCTCGCCGTGACGCTGAGCCAGAGCTTGGCTGGATTCATTTCGGGATCGGCGAAGCCAACGTTGCGGACATTCGCGTCTTGTGGCCGGGAGGCGAGACCGGACCGTGGCTTCACGTGAACGTGAACGAATTCGTGATGCTGCGGCGCGGCACTCCTGACGCGTTGCGATGGTCGCCAGGACGCGCGTGAGCGTGCTGTCCCCTTTCATCGCTGCGTTAGGCTCGTCGTAAGAGGGAGGGCCGCACCGTCACCGGCAATGTGAACCCCACCCCACGATCGCGTCGAATTTGGCCCTGGGTCGTCCTCGCCGCGATGCTCTTGGCGATCGTCGTCGCCGCCGGGGACAGCCTGATCGCCACGCGTTCGACGGCGTTGCCATCGCCGTCGCCGTCACCGTCGGCGACTCCGGAGCCGGCACCGGCGTGTCCGCAGACCGACCAGGGGCCCGGGATGAGCGTCGCCCGCCGCTGGGATGAGGCGCTTCTCGATGCGATCCGCCGGTCCTTACCGAACCCGCCGGTGCACGCTCGCAACCTCTTCCACCTCTCGGTCGCGATGTGGGACGCATGGGCGGCGTACGACCCGACGGCGCCGGGCTACCTCTTCAAGGAGAAGCACTACGCCTGCGACGTCACCGGGGCGCGCACCGAGGCCATCAGCTACGCGGCCTACCGGATCCTCACCGCGCGCTTCGCGAAAGCGGTCGGCGGCGATCAGTCGCTTTCGAAGTTCGCGGAGATCATGGACGCGTACTCGTATCCGACGGCGCTCACTACGACGGAAGGCGATCTGCCTTCCGCGGTGGGTAACCGCATCGCAAAGGCCGTCCTCGACTACGGCATGACGGACGGGTCCAACGAAGCGAACGCGTACGTCGCAACCGATTACCGGGCCGTCAACCCGCCCCTCGTCGTCGCGAACCCTGACATCACCCTCGTCGATCCAAACCGCTGGCAGCCGCTCCAGATCGAGAATCTCGTGAGCCAGAACGGCGTCGCCCTGCCGAGCGGGGTGCAGACCGCGGTCGGCGCGCATTGGGGTCACGTGCTGCCCTTCGCGGTCCCATCCGGAGGCCCCGCTGGCATTCCATTCGATCCGGGCCCGCCGCCGAGGCTCGGCAATCCCGCGACCGACGCGGCTTACAAGTCACAGGCGGTCGAGGTCATCCGCGACAGCAGCCTGCTCGACTCGACGAGCGACGCCACGATGGACATCTCGCCCGCCGCGATCGGCGGTAACGAACTTGGGACGAACAACGGGCATGGCCGCACGCTGAACCCGGTCACGAACCAACCGTACTCAGCAGAGGTCGTCCGGCGCGGTGACTTCTATCGCTCGATCGCGGAGTTCTGGGCCGATGGCCCGAACTCTGAGACGCCGCCCGGCCACTGGAATGTCCTCGCCAACTCCGTCTCCGATCAATTGGCCCCGAACCTCCGGCTCGGTGGAACCGGGCCGGTGCTCGATCGCTTGCAGTGGGACGTGAAGCTGTACCTCGCCCTGAACGGCTCGGTGCACGACGCGGCGATCGCGGCGTGGGGTCTCAAGGGCCACTACGACGGAATCCGGCCGATCTCGATGATCCGCTACATGGCGAGCCTTGGTCAGTCGACCGATCCCTCGCAGCCTGCATACAACAAGGAAGGGTTGCCGCTCGTGCCGGGTCTCATCGAGGTCATCACGCCCGCCAAGACGGCGCCGGGTGGGTCGATGGCCGGACTCCGCGGCCACGAGGGGAAGATCGCGATCCGTTCATGGCAGCGGAATCCCACCGACCCACGCAACCCGCTGTCGTCGCATGTCGGTTGGATCCTCGGAACGACGTGGATCCCGTATCAGCTCGCGACGTTCGTCACCCCGTCGTTCCAGGGGTACATCTCGGGACACAGCACGTTCAGCCGCGCGGCCGCCGAGGTCCTCGCGGGAATCACCGGTAGCCCCTACTTCCCGGGTGGCCTCGCGGAATGGACGGTGAAGGAGGGCGCGCTGCGTTTCGAGAACGGGCCGAGCGCCGACGTCGTGCTCGAGTGGGCAACGTACTACGACGCCGCCGATCAGGCCGGCCAATCCCGCCTGTACGGCGGCATCCATGTGCAAGCCGACGACTTCACCGGCCGCGTGATTGGCGCGACCTGCGGCAAGGACGCGTGGGCCCTCGCGCAGCGTTTCTTCGCCGGACGCGCCGACCACTAATTCGTGCCCCCGCGGCGGGTCTTCGTGGGAGTCGACTGTGGCACCCAATCCACCAAGGTCGTGCTGCGCGATGCGACGACTGGCGCGATCGTCGCCGTGGGCCGCGCACCGCATGAGCTGACCGAGCGCGACGACGGCACGCGTGAGCAGGAGCCCGCGGTGTGGATCGCCGCGCTTGGCACCGCGATCCGTGATGCGCTGCGTGGCCAACAATTCGCCATCGAAGGCATCGGCGTCTCGGGACAGCAGCACGGTCTCGTCGCGCTCGACGTCGCCGATCGACCCGTACGCGCAGCGAAGCTTTGGAACGACACGACGACGACGCACGAATGCGCGATCCTCACGGAGAAGCTCGGAGGCAACGACCGCGTCCTCGAGCTCACCGGGAATCTCCTCCTTCCCGGTTACACCGCGCCGAAGATCGCGTGGCTGGCCGCTCACGAGCCGGACGAGTACGCGCGTACCGCTCGGATGTGCCTCCCGCACGACTACCTGAACCTGTGGCTGACCGGCGAATTCGTTACCGAGCCGGGCGACGCGTCGGGCACCGCGTACTTCGACGTGCGCACGCGCCGCTACAGCGAAGTGGTGCTCGTCGCGATCGACGATCGGCGCGATTGGGTCCGGACGCTGCCTCGGATCGCGCAATCGCTGAGCGTGGTCGGCGTGCTGCGGTCCGAAGCGGCCGGAGTGCTCGGAATCGCGGCGGGGATCCCGGTGAGCGCCGGCGGCGGCGACAACATGTGTGCGGCGATCGGCTGCGACGTCGTCGCCGAGGGTCCGGTCGCGGTCAGCCTCGGGACGTCGGGGACAGCGTTCGCCTACCGAAGTGCGGCGGCCGTCGATCCACTGGGAGAGGCGGCGGCGTTCTGCGATTCGACTGGAGGCTGGCTCCCGCTCGCATGCACGCTCAACTGCACGAGCGCGACGGAGTGGGTGCGCCACCTCTTCGCCATCGACCATGCGGCAGTGGACGCTGCGATCGCGAATGCGGAGGCGGATGGCCTCGCGTTCCTTCCCTATCTCTCCGGCGAGCGCACGCCGAACCGACCCGAGGGGGCGGGTGTGTTCATCGGCCTCCGGCCAAGCCACGACCGGGATGCGATCGTGCACGCCGTCGTCGAAGGAGTGACGTTCGGATTGGCGTACGCGCTGGACGCCTTACGGCGCGCGGGCGTCGCGCCCACGGAAGTGACGCTCGTCGGAGGCGGCGCAGCCTCGGACGCCTGGGCCCAGCTTTGCGCCGACGCCTTCGCCCTGCCGGTGGTGCGTCCGGCGATCGTCGAAGCGGCGGCCTCCGGTGCCGCGCGGCAGGCGCAGTGGGCTGTCGAAGGCAAGCGCCCTGAGCTCGCACCGGTTTCGTCCCGGCGTTTCGAGCCGAGGCGACGAGCGGAGCTGCACGAGGCCGCGGCTCGCATGGCATCGCTTCGCGAGCTGGCCCGCGCCAATCAGCTCTGACGCGCGGCTCGGCGCGAGAGCGAGTGGTCGAGCTGCGGGCCGGCGAAGCCGTCGCCACGATCGCCCCAAGCGAAGGCGGCCGGATCGTTTCGCTCGTCATCGCCGGGGCCGAGCGGATCCTCCCGAAGACGAGCGCGCGTCCTGCGGCCCCTCCTATCTATTGGGGCTGCTATCCGATGGTCCCCTGGGCGGGGCGCCTGGGGGACGGCCGCATCCCTACGGATGAAGGAGAGGTTCGCATCGAGCCGAACCTTTCGGCGTCAGCGATCCACGGACTGGGTTTCGAACGGCCGTGGACAGCGCTCGAACAGAGCGCGACCACTGTGACGATGGAGTGCGAGCTCCGTGGCCGCGGCTGGCCGTTCGGTGGCAGCGCGCGACAGACCCTGCGGCTCTCAGGCGATGCCCTCGATCTCGAGCTCGCGGTCGGCGGCTATACGCGACCGGGACCAGCCGGCCTCGGATGGCATCCGTGGTTTACGCGTCCGCCCGGCGGCGATCTCGCGCTGACGCTTGGCGCGCATGAGGTCCTCGTGCTCGATCGTGATCTGATCCCGACGGGCGAGGTCCGCGCGGTGAGCTCGCGCGAGGACCTGCGCGCGGGCCCGTTGCTCGGAGACCGCCGGCTCGATCACGTCTACGTCCGCGCGAAAGGTCCGGCGGTCCTGATGTGGCCGGACCTCGAGCTGCGTCTCGAGTTCGGCGGCGATCTCGACACGGTGGTAGTTCACACTCCGCCCGAGGGCGTTTGCGTCGAGCCGCAGACGATGTGGCCGAACGCGCCGCTGCTCGCGGCGCGAGGCGTGTCGGATACCGGCCTGCGGATCCTTCAGCCGGGCGATCACCTGAGCGCGACGGAACGTTGGAGCTGGGGCGAGCCGAAGACCACAATTCGTCGGGAGGTTCGAGATGCGCGAGGTTGAACGCGAATCAGAGCTGCGAGAGCACACCACGCAAGAGACGGGCGGCTACGTTCAGGCATTCGTCTACCGGGTACCGAAGAAGCACCACGACGCGTTCGCGCGCGTCGAAGGTCAGCTCGCGGACATCTTCCGCGAACATGGGATCTTACGGGCCGAGCTCTACACGCTCACGGCGGCAAAGGTCTTCAAGGGGTTCGCGAGCATCGCCGAGAGCGTGTCGGCGGGTCCGGACGAAGAAGTCTGGCTAGAGCTGGACTTCTACAAGGATCAGCGCGACCGCGATGAGGTCGTCGGACGGATCGGCCAGGACCAGCGCGCCGGGCCGCTCTTCGGTCAGGTGCTGACTCTTTGTGCCTCAGGCTCGACGCCGCTCCAAGGAGACTTCACCCGGCCGCGGATCTAGCCAGCGCCGCGGCCTTGCGAACGATCCGCTTGAGCGCCGGCCGCCGAGCATCGGCCGGCTCGCGCATACGGACGAAGCGCATCTGGCTGCCCGTGCCCGCGAGCGACCCACCGCCATCGTCGAGCTCGCGCCCGCGATAGAAGAAGAGCGTCGCGTACGTGGGATATGTCCCGATGCCGACGACGTTCTCGCCGTCGATGGCGTAGCGAACGAGCTTCCACATCGCACGCGCCGACCGCGGTCGCGAACCGCGGTACGGGATCTCCTGCGCGCGCGGGGCGACCTGCTTGACCATCCGACGCGCGGCGGCGACCGTCGGTCGCACCGCCGCCGGAACCCGCGCAGAAAAGGTGCGTTCGGGCATCGGATTCTTGGTTGTCACTGCTCGTAGGCCTGTTTGAGCTTGGCGATGTCCAGCTTGCTCATCTGGAGCATCGCCTTCATGGCGCGATCGGCCTTCGCCCTGTCCTTGCTCGCGAGCATCTCGCCGAGGACGCGCGGAACGATCTGCCACGAGACGCCGAATCGATCTGTGAGCCAGCCGCAGGGCCCCTTCGAGCCGCCCTCGGAGAGCTTTTCCCAGAACGCGTCGACCTCTTGCTGGGTGTCGCACCCGACGAAGAGCGAGATGCCTTGGGAGAAATTGAATGACGGACCTCCATTGAGCGCCACGAACTCCTGTCCCTCGAGCTCGAAGTTCGCCGTCATGAGGCTTCCCTTCACTCCAGGGCCGGCGTCGCCATAGCGCGTGGTGCTCAGGATCTTGGAGTTCCTGAAGACGGAGGTGTAGAGCTTCACCGCCTCTTCGGCCTGATCGTTGAACGTCAGGAACGTCGTGATCTTCTGCATCCTTCTCCCCCTGCGATTTCGTTGAGTTGCCGGCGAGCACCGTCCGCCGGGATCAGCATGGTCTCAGGAATCGGGTCGCGACATTGCGCAGGCGGAATCGCGGCGAACGATGGCGCGAGCCAAAATCAGTGCTTTCCGCCGAGCGAGCGGCCTGTGCGACGCTTGTCGGCGGCCCGGTCGTCGAAGCGTGGGCTCGCGTCGAACGCTGCGGGGCACGCCGATTTCGCACCCGATACTTCTCGCGTGCGCCGCAGCCTCCTGGTCCTCGTCTCTTCTGCACTCGCCGTAGCCGTCATGGCGTGCTCGGAATTAGGCGGTGCTCCCGCATCGTCGAGTCCGACACCGACCTTGGCGGCGATTCCCACGGCGACGCCGCAAGCGACACCAACAGCCACTGCCGCACCGACCGCGACGCTCCCACCGGACTGGAACGCGCTGCCCGCTCCCGCGATCGACGCGGCGAGCCTCGCGAAGCAGCTCGCGATGGTCGAGGCCGCGCTCCGCGATCCGAACGTCACTGGCGCGCAGCTCGATTGGATGGGCCACATGCAGCAGCTCGACTACAGCCGCCTTCAGGACTACCCGGAGTGGAAGGACACCGTGCTCGCCGCGCTGCCCGAGCAGACACGCGCGGCGGTGACCGGAAGCCTCGAGGCCGGTCGTCAGATCCGCATGCTGAGCGGCCCGATCCCCAAGTCGCTGCCCGATTGGAAGATCGTCGAGCCCGCGGCGATCGATCAGTTCATGCCCCCGACCTGGGCGGCGTACGGCACGGGCGACGTCAACAACGATCACGACGCCATCCTCGGCGCCGCGAATTACCTTCGTGCCAACGGCGCGCCCGGTGACATGCAGCGCGCCCTCTACGCCTATAACCACTCGCAGGCGTACGTGAACGCGCTGATCCTCTATGCGAACGTCATGAAGGCCGATCCGCTCGCCTATCGCGGATATCACGGGTGGCAGGTCTACTACCCGACCGCCGATGGCCCGGTGCTCCTGCCAGTTGGGTGGACCAAGACCTAGCACCTCGCTGGCATGACGGGTGCTCGCGCAAGGCGGCGTGAGCCCACAGTCGAGCGAGCCGTTCTGGGCAGGCCGATTCGCCCGCCGCGCGAACGACGCCGTCACCTCGCCGTACGCGCCGCTCCTGGCTCTGGCGCTCATCGGGGTCGGGCTCTTTTTCCTTCCGCCACTGGGCTTCTCCCCGGAGCGGATCCAAGACGTCCACTTCCTGGTCGCAGTTGCCACGCTCCTGCTGGTGTTCCTCCTCGAGCACAACGAGGATCGGGACAAGACCGCGCTCCATATCAAGCTCGACGAGATCCTCACCGCCTTACGCGACGCCGATCGCGGCAAGGTCGGCGTCGAGGATCTTCCGGCGGAGCGGCTCCGTGAGATACGCGACGCCGAGCGCGAGACGGTGCGAAGCGGCCGGCGCTAGGCGAAGAGTGGCGTCATCTCGCGGCGCCTGACGAGCGCATCGACGTCGGCGTCCGTCGGAAGAGGTCCGCCGCGGTCGGCCGCGTCGAGCACTTTCGCGAGCAGCTCGATGTCGCTCGGCGTGTTCAGGAAAAGACCCTGACGCGCAAGTACGAAGCGCACCGCGACATCGATATCGCCTTGATCGGTGAGCGGCTCGTACCACGTCGTCGGACGCGGCGGGCGTTGTCCAGGCCAGGGTCCGAGGGTGATGCTCTTGATCGTCTGCATCGCGACGCCCCGATCGCCACAAAGTGCGATCAGCGTCTCGGCGTCAGCCGCGTAGGCCGGGTTGCGCAGCTGCGTCGCGTTGTAAGGGAAGAGGACGCTATCGAACGGGAAGCGCTCGAGGCTCTCGCGATGCCGCCGCGGCGCGTCAAGGCCATGACCGGTTACGCCGATGAAGCGCGCCAGTCCGGCGTCGCGGGCCTCGACCGCAGCGCGAAGGGCGCCGTCAGGGCCCATCGCGATCTCCCACTCCGTTCGATCGACGAGGTTGTGGAGCTGGATCAGGTCCACGTGGTCGACCCCTAGGCGGCGGAGCGACAGCCGGATCTCGTCGCGGGCCTCGGCGTGCGTCCGCTTTCCCGTCTTCGTCGCGAGGAAGAACCGGTCGCGGCCTTCGCGCGCGAGCCACGGCGCGATGTGGAGCTCGGAGTCGCCGTAACTTGCCGCGGTGTCGATGTGATCGAGGTCGTAGCGAAGCACAAGCTCGAGCGCGCGATCTGCCTCAGCTTCGCTCACGCGCCCGAGCGCAGCGGCGCCGAAGAGCGTGCGCCGACTCTCGTGGCCGGTCGAGCCGAATGGCGCGCGCGGGACCATCCGGCGAGAGTACCGACCTGGCGCAGACCGCGCCTAGAATGCCGTCGCGCCAAAAGGGACCGTGGGCTGGGGCAGAGCCCCCCAACGGGGGATGTCATGGCCATCACCGCTTCGCCGAAGACCGAGGCCTTCACATATCGCGAGATCGCATTGCACGACCGTTTGCGCGAGGTGGCGCGCGAGCTCGGGGAAAAGACGGCGCTGCGCATGGGCGACCGCGCGGTCAGCTACCGCGAGCTCGACGCGATGAGCGACCGGCTCGCCGGCGCCCTCGCGAAGCGAGGCGTACGGAAGGGCGACCGCGTCACCCTCTTCATCCCCAACTCCGTCGAGTTCGTCGTCGCCTTCTACGGGACACTCAAGGCGGGCGGCGTCGTGAACCCGATCAACATCCAATCCAAGGAGCGCGAGGTTCGCTTCCAGGTCGAGGACGCGGGCGCGCGGCTCGTCCTGTACCACGTCGCGCTGGCGCCGGTCATCGATCAAGTTCGTTCCGAGCTCCGTGATGTCCGGTTCGTCGCGGCCGGTGGCGAGGCCCCGGACGGCGTCGAGCGGCTCGACGACCTACTCGCCGAGTCGGCCACTCCGCCGGTGCCCGTTTCGATGGACGACCTCGCGGCGCTTCCCTACACGAGTGGCACGACCGGTTTTCCGAAGGGCGTGATGCTCACTCACGGGAACCTCACCGCGAACCAGCAGCAGTTCTTCGCGGCGGTGCCGGTCCGACGCGACGACGTGTTCCTGAACGTACTTCCCTACTTCCACATCTACGCGCTCAACCTGCTGATGTCTGGTGCGGTCAGCCTCGGAGCGACACAGGTCATCATGTCGCGCTTCGACATGGTCGAGTACTGCACGCTCGTCGAGCGAGAGCGCGCCACTGTCTGCTTCATCGTGCCGCCGCTGGTCCTCGGTCTCGCGATGAGTCCTGAGGTCGACAAGCACGACTTCTCGAAGGTGCGGTTCTTCTTCAGCGGCGCCGCTCCGCTCGCGCCGGATCCAGCCCGGCGCATGGGCCAGCGTATTGGCAAGCCGATCATCCAGGGCTACGGGCTCACCGAGACCTCACCGGTCACCCACGCCAATCCGATCGACGCGCCCGTTCTCGAATCGATCGGCCCGGCGGTCCCCGGGACCGAGGACAAGATCGTGGATCTCGAGACGGGCATGCGCATCCTCGGAATCGGCGAGGTCGGCGAGATCTGCGTCAGGGGACCGCAGGTGATGCGCGGGTACTGGAACAAGACGGGAAAGGAGCAGCCGGTGACCGCGGACACCGCCGACGTCATCCGTGACGGCTGGTTCCACACCGGCGACGTCGGGAAGAAGGACCCCAACGGCTACGTCTTCATCGTCGATCGCAAGAAGGAGTTCATCAAGTACAAGGGTTTCGGCGTCGGCCCAGCCGAGGTCGAGGCCGTGCTCTGCGAGCACCCGGCTGTCGCGGATGCGGGGGTCATCGGCAAAAAGGACGACGAGGCCGGCGAGATCCCGAAGGCCTTCGTGCAGCTGCGGCCGAACGCGTCCGCGAGCGCGGAGGAGCTCATCGAATTCGTGAAGGGCCGGATCGCCGACTACAAGCGGGTGCGCGAGGTCGAATTCATCGACAAGGTCCCGCGAACGGCGTCGGGGAAGATCCTCAGGCGGGAGCTCGCCGAGCGGGAGCGCGCGAAGACCGCCTGACGCTCACTTCCAGCGATGCCCCGTGAGACCTGCCTTGAACGAGCGCGCGTCGAGCCGATGGACATATCGGCGCATCCAGGGTTCGAGCAGCGGGCGGTGGGCGATGGTGAGCAGGTACTCGGGGATGAACCAGACATCCTTCTCCGAGGTCATCCAGTCGCGGGCGTCGAAGCGCCTCAGGTCGACGGGGTTCGAGTACGTCCGTAGGGTGCGATCGCGCCGCAGATTGAAGTACGCCTCGAAGTAGCTCAAGGCGAGCTCGCGCAGCGTGCGGAAGATCGGCTCGCGGTAGCCGAGGAACGCGTAGTTCGATTTCGCGACCGCGCCCCAATGGCCGCGGACTCGATAGACGGCGAGCACGTGGTCGGTGTCGTTCTCGGCTTCGAGGTCGAGGAGCAACGGGGGAAACCCGATCGCACGAAGCGCAGCTGCGCCGAAGATCGCGGCCTCGAGGCAATGGGCGGTGCGCTCGCGCAGCACGCGGCGCGGGGACCAGGCCGTCATCGCGAGGTGGTAGGGCATGTCGTCCAGGAATCGCTGGACTCCATGAGGAGTCCGCAGCGAGCGGAGCTTGCGCAGCTCGCTCGCGGTGAAAACGTCGGCCATCGCCCTCAGAGCGCGCCGACCGCGAGCAGCAGCCCGTCCTTCTTGATCGCGGGACTCGTGACGGTGAACAGCACGACGCCCCCGACGGGTGCGGTGATTGTCGCGAGCGGCTCGCCCACGAGGTCGGTGAGCTCGCCGACGACGTCATCCTTCTTCACCAGCTGATCGACCGAGACCCGGCAATGGAACATGCCCTCCGCCGGCGATCGGAGCCAGTCGAAGCTCTTGACCACTCGGGCCGGAGCGACGGGCTCGGGCGTCCCGGCGAGGATGCCGACAGCACGGAGGATGTTCGTCACCCCGCGCACGTGGCGGATGACGTCCTCTTCGACGAGCAGGCCGCGGCCTCCCGACTCGGCGAGCATGGCCGCGACGCCGGACTGCGCGGCGACCGCGAAGAGCGTGCCCGGACGTTCGCCGGTGGGCGCGGTCTTGACCGCCCATCGCGCGCCGTATGCGTTCGCCATCTGGCGAATGGTCTCGTCGCGCTTGGGATCGCCCACCTCGCGGTAGATCACGAAGGGGACGAGGTCCTCGATGAGGTCGCCGGCGTGGAGGTCGATCGCGTAGTCGACGTTCTTCACGATCTCGGTGAGGAGGTGATGTGCGAACCGCTCGCCCCAGGTTCCGTCCGATCTTCCCGGGAAGAGGCGATTGAGGTTGTCACCGTCCTCTGGATTGGTGTAGATGCTCCGCTCGTAGAAACCAGGACGGTTGAGCAGCGGGATGACGACGATCGTCCCGCGGACGGCCGTGGGATCGAGCGTTCGCCCGAGACGGATCGCGGCCTCGATCCCGGTGTACTCGGCCGCGTGGATTCCGGCGGTGACCAGAAACGTCGCACCGGACTGCTGGCCGCCGATCGCGAGAAATGGCCACCGATACTTGGCGAGACTCGGATCGTCCGCGAACGTGAAGCTGCCGGTGGCACGCTGACCCCTTTCGGGAAGCGGGATCGGCCCCAAGGATCGGTCGGTCAACTGGCGGCGACCTTCTCTCGGTAGCCCTCGATCGCGACGCTCGCGCCGCTCTCCCGCGCGTCCTCAGCGGCGAACGCCATCAGGTGACTGGTCAGCGCCTCCCGCGCGGACGTGCGCATCTCGGTGCGGTCTCCCCGGATCGCAGCAACAAACGCCCGCATGAGCCCCTCGTCTCCTCCACCGTGCCCGCCGACACCGCGCTGGACGCGCAGGGTCTCGGCGCGTCCCGTCAGGTGATCGTGCAATTCGATCTCGCCGCGGCTCTCGTTGGCGAGGAGCGTTCCGCCGGTGCCATCGATGCGCACCGTGCGGCCCTCGACGTGGGAGGCGCCCTGCATGGTCAGGCTCACGTCGACCCCGCGCGCGAAGCGCAGCAGAACGACTTGATGGTCCACGGCGTCGTTGTCGCAGCGGTAGACACAGCGTCCGTACGGACCGGTGCGCAGCGCGTGCATGATCCCGTCCTCGCTCTGGTCGAGCGTCAGCGCATGGACCGCGAAGCTATTCGGATTCTCGCGGAACCGCGTCAGATAGACGCGCGGCGCGTAGTACGGGCAGGTCCCTTCGATAGGGCAACCGTCGGTGCAGCGATCGGGGACCGCAACGTCGATGGCATCGCGCACAAAGCGCGTCAGCGAACCGTATGAGGCGAGGCGCTCGCACGGACCGAAGAGCCAGACGAGCAGGTCGAGGTCATGACAGCACTTGGTGAGCATCATCGGGCCGGCCCGCGCGGTGTTCGCCCAGTTGCCCCGCACGTAGCTGTGGGCGAAGTGCCAGTAGGCGAGGTTCTCGCGCCAGTCCACCGAGACGATCCGGCCTAGCCGTCCCGAGACGACCTGATCGCGGACGGCAACGAAAAATGGCGCGTATCGCAGGACGTGCGCGATCTGCAGCAGGCGGCCAGCGGCTTCGGCGGCCTCGACGATCTCGAGGCACTCCTCCGCCGTCGGCGCGATCGGCTTCTCGAGCAGCACGTCGTATCCGGCGGCAAGGAGCGCAAGCGTGCTCGCGCGATGCACGCGGTCCATCGTCGCGTTCACCGCGGCGTGACCGAGGCGGGGCCGCGAAGCGAGGTCCTCCCAGGAGCGGAACTGCCGCTCCGGAGGGATCGCGTGCGCTGCTGCGAAGCGCGCGCGCCGGCGGTCGTCCGGCTCGACGACGGCCACGAACTTCGCCTCGTCCGGATGACGAAGGGCATGCCCACCGTAGGCGAGGAAGCCGCGGTTCCCCGCGCCGACCAGCGCGAGCTCAACCGGAGGCACGCCCGAAGGCTAACGGCTTTCGGTCAACACCTGCCGATTACTGAACGTTGACGACGCTCGTCCCCTGCGGGCTGACGGTGAAGACGTACCACACATCCTTCGGACCCTGGTGAAGGACGTAGACGAAGGCGTCCTGGCCGACGGAGCCGAGGTAGCGCACACCGGTGCAATCGAGTCCGTGGGCGTGCATGGTCTCGAACTGCACGTTCACGTCGTCGAGCGTCATGCCAAGCGATTCGTCGGTATGTGCGGCGACAAAGTCGGCGTCGTGGGTGCAAACAGCTTTCGCGTATTGGTCGAGCCATCCGGGCGCGGCCGCGCCACGTCCATTGCGCAGGTCCGCGATCTCGCTGCGGGCCTTTGCGAGCTCGTCGCGCCAGCCGAAAAGACTTGTGAACGAGTCCTTCAACGGGCCGGCGTTGCCGGTCGCGCCGGTGAACACCGCGAGGGCGAGGAATCCCGAGACCAGGATTTTCATCTCGGTCATCTGCCAGGCACACGGTGTGCCAGGTCCTAGGATCGGTCGTATCGCATCAGCGCTCGGGCTCGACGACCTCGTCGCGAACCGGACGATGTCGTCCGAGATCGCTGAAACCTTGCGCGCCACCGCCCGCGCTCGCCGCTCGTTCATCGTCATGGCTGTACCTCGGCTCGCGGGCAAGAGCACGGTGATGCAGGCAATGCTCGACGAGCGGCCCAAAAGCGCCCCGCTGCGAACGATCGCCGAGGATGGCGACGACACCGGCGAGCTCCTGCGTCAAAGCCGCGGCGGCTACATCCGCATCCCCGAGATCAGCCGCTACCCGGCTGCTCCCGGCTACATCTGGGGTCCGCCGGTACGCAAAGTCTTCGCCGGTACCGGCGACGGCGTGTCGCTCGCGGCCGCGTTGCACGCACCGGATCCCGAGGAGGCGTTCGCAACGATTTGCGAGGGCTGCGGCGTGAGCGACGCCGATGCGGCGAAGGTCGAGATCGTCATCTATCTGCGCTCGCTGGGACGCTGGCAGGAGCCGACCCGGCGGGTCGTGTCGACGGTCCACGAGATAACCGGCGTGCGTGACGGTAAGCCCACGACGCGGCTGCTCTTCGCGTGGGATGAGGCAACCGACCGCTTCGTCAAACAGCGCCGCTGATCGATCTCTCGCCTCTCCGCGAGTCCCGCTCTTTCCGGCTGCTCTGGGCCGGCCAGCTCGTGTCGCTCACCGGCACTCAGCTGCGTCTCGTGGCCGTTCCTTACCAAATCTTCCTCCTCACGGGATCGTCGCTCGACGTGGGTCTCATCGGCCTCTTCCAGGCGGTCCCACTCATCGCCCTTGCGCTCTTCGGCGGCGTGGTCGCAGACCGCGTCGATCGCCGCCGCCTGCTCATTGCCACGCAGATCGGCCTCGCGTCGTGCTCGCTCGCGCTCGCGGTCGGGACGCAGCTCGGCTTCGCAAGCGTCCCGTACCTCTACGCCTTCACTGCGCTGGGCGCGGCGTTCTCCGCGCTGGACGGTCCCGCCCGCGGCGCCTTGACCCCGAGCCTCGTCGCGCGAGAGCAGCTGCCCGCAGCAATGGCGCTCAATCAGGTCCTCTTTCAGACCGCGGCGATCGGGGGACCAGCGCTCGCCGGGGTCGTGATCGTCGCCTTTGGAATCGCTGGCGCCTATTGGATCGACGTCGCGTCGTTCCTTGTCGCGATCGTCGCGGTCGGCGCGCTCGTCGCGCCGCCGCGGGAGCTGCGCGCACATCCCGCGGTCGGCCGCGCTATCGCCGAAGGCCTCGCGCACTTCCGTGCGAATCGCATCCTCTTTGGCACGATGCTCCTGGACTTCTTCGCGACGTTCTTCGGCTCACCGCGCGCGCTCTTCCCTTACTACGCCGCCCGCGTGTTTGCGGTGGGGCCGGGAGGCCTCGGTCTGCTCTTCGCCGCGCCGGGGATCGGCTCGCTCATCGCCGCCCTAGCCTCGGGGTGGACGAAGGGCGTGCGCCATCAGGGAGTCGCGGTCCTCGTCGCGGTCGCCGCATGGGGTCTCGCCATCGTCGGCTTCGGTCTGATGAACGACGGCCTCTTCATCCCGGCGCTCATCTTCGTAGCGCTCGCCGAGGGAGCCGACACCATCAGCGCGATCTTCCGGAGCACGATCCTCTTGACCGTTGTGCCGGATCACCTTCGCGGACGCTTGGTCGCGATCAGCTCGATCTTCTTCCTGGGCGGCCCGTATCTCGGCCAGGTCGAGTCAGGTGTCGTCGCGGGTCTGGTCTCGCCGGAGTTCTCGGTGGTGTCTGGTGGCGTGGCAACCCTCGCGAGCGTTGTGGGAATCGCCCTCTGGGCGCCGGAGGTCACGCGTTACGTGTCCCCGGCGCCCGAGGCGAAAGTCGCTAGCTCCGGCGCATGAGCGAGCGCGCGTTCGCGGCCGCGAGGAACGCGAACACCGCCGCGACCGCCATTCCCGTGATGAGCACTGCGCCGCCCATCGTGAGGGTGTCGCCATACGGGTCGGTGCCGAGGATGTGCCCCGCAATGCCCGCGGTGGCGACCGCGGTCGAGTAGTACGCGAGCACGAGACCGAACACGACGAGACCGATGTACGCGAAGACCTTGGGCCAAGACGCGTTTCTCTTCATGACAGGGCATTCAATTTCGGAAGCACCACGCTCGTCAAGGTCGCCGAGGTACCAGCGCGTTAGCCGCAACGAAATCGATCCTGCTGCGTTGACGTGATGCACGCCTCGGCCGAGGCGGAGTAGGCTTTCTTCCTCCATGAAGACCGCTCCCTCGGTGCCGCTGCGCGATCGCGTCCGCGATCTCATGCCGCGGATCCGGGCCGATCTCGAAACGCTCGTGCGCATCCCTTCGATCAGCCATCCCGGACACGAGCCATCGCAGCTGCGTCGATCCGCGGAAGCGACCGCCAAGATCCTCAGCGATGCGGGAGCGGAGGTACGTCTCCTGGAGATCGAGGGCGCGCCTCCCGCCGTGTTGGGCCGCGTGACCGCACCCGCGGGCAGACCGACCGTCCTCCTCTACGCGCATCACGACGTGCAACCCACCGGCGCACGAGAGCTTTGGCACTCGGAGCCGTTCGAGCCGATCGAGAAGAAAGGTCGCCTCTTCGGCCGCGGCTCATCCGATGACAAGTGCGGTGTCGTCATGCACGCGGGCGCGCTTCGCGCGTTCGATGGCAAGACTCCGATCGGTGTCACGGTGTTCGTCGAGGGCGAAGAGGAATGGGGCTCGCCGAATCTCGCGAAGTTCCTCGAGCGCTACGGCGATGAGCTCCGCGCCGACGCCGTGATCCTCGCGGACTCGGGCAATTGGCGCACCGGGCAACCTGGACTCACGATGTCGCTGCGCGGGATCGTCGCGTGCGACATCGAGGTCCGAACGCTCGACCACGCGGTGCACTCGGGCGAATTCGGCGGTCCGGTCCCCGACGCGCTGACGGTGCTCGCGAAGACCCTCGCGACGCTGCACGACGACAAAGGCAACGTCGCGGTCGCCGGGCTCGCGCACGGCAAGGCCGATCCGCTCGACCTCACCGAAGAAGAGCTCCGCAAGCAGGTCGGCATGCGGCCGGGCACGCGGCTCATCGGCGAGGGCGGCATCACCGATCGCATGTGGATGAAGCCGGCGATATCCGTCCTCGGGATCGACGCGCCGAAGATCACCGAGTCGACCAACCAGCTCGTCCCGTCGGCGAGGGCACGCGTGTCGATGCGGATTCCCCCTGGTCAGGACGCCGATGCGGCGATGAAGGCGCTCATCGACCATCTTCGGAAGAACGTGCCGTGGGGTGCGGACGTCAGCATCAGCCCACGCGGCCACGGCAAGCCGTACCAGCTCTCGGGCGAGGGCAAGACCTACGCCGCGATGCGGCGCGCGATGACCGAGGCGTTCGGTCGCGAACCGGTGGCGATGGGCGCCGGCGGAACGATCCCGTTCGTCGCCGACTTCGCGCGGATGCTCCCGAACGCAACGCTGCTGCTCACCGGCGCCAGCGATCCATTCTCGAACGCTCACTCAGAGGACGAGAGCGTCGACCTCGCCGACATCGAGCGCTCCACGCTCGCGGAGGCACTCTTCTTCGAGTACCTCGCGCGCTCCTGAGGGAGCGAGCGCGAGCGCGATCGAGAGCGCGACCGAGGACGCGGAGAGCAACGTCAGGACGAAGAGTGCCGCGTCGCCGCCGCCCAGCCACTCGGTGAGACCGAAGGCGGAGCCGACGGCGATCGCGGCTGCGGTGAGGAGGGACCGCACCTAGCTCTTGACCTCGGTCGTAACCAGGCAGCTGTCCTTGAACGCGCGCACGAGGGCTTCGAACACGTCCGCAGGCCCGTTCTTCGCGGCTTTCGCGGCCTCGTACTTGGCCACGCACGCGGCGCTGAGCTGGACGGTCGGTGCCGGCTTGGGCGTAGCGACCGGCTTCGGCGTCGTGGTGCTCTTGTTATCGGTCGTGGTGCGGCAGGACTCGTTGAACGAGCGGACCAGCGCCTCGAACGCGTCGGCGGGTCCGTTCTTGGCGGCCTTGACCGCCTCGTACTTGGCCATGCACTCCGCGCTGAGCGTGGGGGCCGGCTTTGGCGTGGTGACCGGCTTTGGCGTCTCGGTCTTGGTCGTCTTGGGCGGGACCATCAGGGAGCGGTACTTCGCCCAGAAAGCGTCGGTGTCGAGGCCGCTCGCACGAAGTGCGGCGTCGCACGCCTCTTTGGTGTTGCTGGCGGCGCGGGCGTAGCGAGCGACGCACTCTTTGAGGAGCGCCTCGAAGGAAGTGGTCGGCTCGGTCTTCGGCAGCTCTTTGACGAGCAGCGAGCGGTACTTCGCCCAGAAGGCGTCCGCTTCGAGGCCGCTAGCGGCGATCGCCGCGGTGCAGACGTCCTTCGCGCCGTCGAGGTGCCCCGTGTAGCGAGTCACGCACTCCTTGAGGAGGCTCTCGAACGAGTAGCGCTCGGGAGTCTTCGTCGCCTCAGGTGATGCCTGGGGCTCGTGAGTCTTCTCGGTGTGGACCGGAGCCTTCGGGAGATGCCATTCGGGAAGATCGACGTTTCCTGCTCCGGAGGCGCCGGCGACGAGGCCGGCCGCGAAAAAGAACTTGGCCACCGCGGCGATGAGATGCTCGAACACGGGCTGTTCCCCTTTCCACCAGGTCCGCTGCGGACTCTGTCGATCGGAGAACGGCAAACGTCCGAAAGCCGTGCATCCCCCGGGGGTCATCCCCCAGGCGGTGCTCTAGATGACGCGCAACGTGATCGTGCCGAGATAGAGCAGCGGTCCGGTGACCGTCGCGTACGCCTTCCCGCGGTAGGTGCGGCCGGTCATGATGTCGAGCTTCTGGACATAGAACGTGACGGTGTCGTACTTCTTCGCGACGATCCAGAAATCGACCGTCCCGTTCACCGATGTCGCGACGCAGGAGCCGCCGAGCGCCGTCGAAACGCACGCGTCGTTCACCGGCGTGCCGTCGCTGTAGACGACGGTGCCCGCGACGTGCACCGAGAACGGTGACGGGCTTGGCGGCGGCGTCGTCGGCTTGATAGTGGGCTTCAGCGTGGGCTCGGGCGTCGGCCGCGGCGTTGGCCGCGGGGTCGGCGCGAGCGTCGTCGTCGGTGTCGGGCTGGGAGTCATCGCCGGCTCCGCCGTCGGGGAGGCGGAGGGCACGAAGATCGCGGTGCTCGAGGATGGCGACGGCTCGGGCTGGTCGCTCTTCGGCGCGACCTGATTGAGGAGGCGCAGAGCGTCGTCGGTCGCGGCGCGCGCGCGCGAAGCGGCGAGGGCGTTGCCGACCGCGTCGAAGCGCGCAGCCTCCTCGAGACGCTCGTCGTAGAGCTCGGTCGCGTACGCGACCGGATCCGCCTGGACCGCGACGAGCGCGTCTTCGATGGCCACCCGGAACGCGTACAAGGGGCTGTCGGCCCCCGAGCGAAGCGTGACGAAGCCGAGCGCGACGACGAGCGCCGCGGTCGCGAACACGCGAGCGAACGGCGGAATGGCCAGCCTTCGACGCTTTGGTGCGGCCGCGCGCTCGCGCCAGGCCCGCTCGAGCTCTTCGCGCACGCGATGCGAGGCGACCTCGGACATCCGCGCGGCGCGCAGAGAACCGACGGCGCTGGCGACGGTCTGCTCGTTCACTTCGCTGCCTCCGCGCCGCCCCAGCGGTCGAACAATGTGATCTCACCCGCACGCTCGAGCTCGCGGCGTAGTCGGTCGAGCGCGCGATGCTGCAGCGTGCGCACTGCGCCTTCGCTCCGGCCGGTCATCTTGCCCACATCAGCGGCGCCATACCCCTCGACAAAACGCAGGAGCAGCACTTCGCGATAGTCGGCCTTCAACTTCGACATCGCAGTGACGAGGGCCTGGTGCTCCATGGCGCGCATCGCCTCACCCTCGACGTTCTGTCCTGACTCCGGGTGATGCGTGAGGTCGTCGATCGACATGTCGGGCCGCGTGCGGCGCGATTTGTCGATCGCCGCGTTGCGGGCGACGCGGAACAGGAACGCGACAAACGGCAGGCCGCGATCCTCGTACCGATCGAGCGCTTCCATCGCTCGCAAGAACACGTCGGCTACCAAGTCCTCCGCCTCGTGTCTCGCGCCGGTCCTCGCCAAGCAGTAGCGAAAGACCGGGTCGCGGTACCGCTCGTAGAGCTGGCCGAACGCCGACGCATCGCCGGCCTGGGCGGCTTTGACGAGCGCCGCGTCGATACCTCGACGCGACGCGTTGTCAGTGGCCGTCTCGCCGGTGATGCCGGCGTCCGGGACGATCTACGGGCTCCGGGGCATCTGGACGGAGAACGACGCTAGTGGGCTTTCGGTACACCCCCGTATGGGTGGGGCGTCTAAGGAGCGTCTAAACGGGCGCAAACTGGTATGCGTGACATCGACCGAGACCGCGATCCTCGTCTGGCTCGCCCTCGGCGCGGGGATCGCCGGAGGCGTCTTCATCGTCGCACGTAGCGCGGTACAGATCGGGAGCGTCGCCTATCGCGTGATGGAAAAACAGATGTCCGGTCGCGCCGCCACGCGACAGACGATGCTGCTCACCGGCGCGATGATCGCGGCCATCGTCGTCACCGCGTTCATCGCGGGATACGCCATCTTCGCCGTCTTCGGTTCGCTCCTCGATTCGAGTGGACTCCTCACGAATACGACGAACGGCACGTAGCGCGTGGACGACGCGCGGCGCATCTACGCCGAGCTCATCGCCGACCATCGTCCGCAGCCGTACGTGACGATCGTGCGCGAGATCCGCGCGCTCACGCCGGACGTCACGATCGTCGGTGCCGTCGCTGGCAGGTGCAGCTCTTCCAAACGACACCCGCTGCGTTCCACGGACGAGCCGTTGCGGGTGCGAAGCTGACCGCGGAGCTGCGAGACGCGCTGAAAACGAAGAGCGCCGGCTAGACCGGCGCTCTCGCGCAGCCTCGACGTAACACGTCCGTCACGCGGTCGGCTTCTCTACGTCTCCGCCCTTCTTGGGGACGTCCGTGGGACTCTCGATGTTCGGGTTCTCGAGGGGCGCTCCGCCCTTTTTCCCGACGTCATCGGGGCCGAACTCTCCTGGGCGCTTGGGCAGGTCTTCCTTCGCTTGCACTAGTACTTCTTCTCGGTGCCGCCGGTCTGGCCGCTCTTGTCGCCTTCACGGCCGACGTCGCCCGAGCCGCCCTTCTTGCCAAGGTCTCCCTGACCGCCGCCCTGCTTGCCGGCCTCGTCTTCCTTCGGCCACTGCTTGCCACCCATGTCGCCCTGTCCCGGCTCCTTCGTCTTTTCCTGCATCGTCTGGTCGACCTCCGGTTCATGTCGCCTCTGTGGAGGCGCACCAAACGGACGAGCATTCGTCATGCCGACAGCACTCCTCGACGTAACGGAGTTGCGTCGGCGACGAATCAGCCGAGTCGCGCGGCGAGCGAGCGGACTCGGCGCTCGATGCCGTCGCGGACTTTGCGGAACGCGGCGAGTCGCTCGGCCTCGCTTCCGCCGGCCTGTGCTGGATCGGGGAAGCTCCAACGGAGCTTGAGCCCCGCTCGCGGTGGGATCGGACAGCTCGCGTCGCAGACCGTGACCACGACGTCCCAACCCTCGCCGACGTCGTCGACCGATTTGCTTCGCTGTTCGGAGATGTCGATGCCCTTCTCGGCCATCGCGCGCACGGCGAGGGGATGAAGCTCGGTCACGGTCGTCCCGGCGCTCTCGACGACGAAGCGATCGCCGCCGAAGGCGCGCAGGAATCCTTCGGCCATCTGCGACCGCGCGGCGTTGTGGGTGCAGAGAAATAGAACGCGCCGCATGTTCACAAGGATCACCCCGGATAACGGGGTGATCCTTGTTTGTGTGCGATACGCGGCGCAGTGCGCTCGGTTAAACGAAAGTCAGGATATCCAGGAAGGACCGTGGGTTCGTGCCCGGGTTGAAGATCCGGGGTCCGGCGTAGAAGGCCAGCACGAGCACGATGAGGATGATGAGGATGATCCCGATGATCATCCCGGCGCTGAAGCCGCCCTCGTCGTGTATGACGGGCCCGCCAGCCGGCGGATTCACGTTGACCTGTCCCATGTAGGAACCTCCTCGACCTTCGATCGCCTGATCAAGCGAGCGAAATAATGTCCAAGAACGAGCGTGTGTTGGTGCCTGGGCTGAAGATCTGTGGGCCGGCGTAGAAGATGAGGACGAGGACGATGAGGATGAGCAGGATGATCCCGATGATCATTCCGGCGCCGAATCCACCACCATCGTCGTGTACGACACTCGGCCCACCGGCAGGCGGGTTCACGTTGACCTGGCCCAATCTGAACCTCCTCGCGCTTAGTCGCCCGACACTCTCGCAAGCAGCGTGCCGAGAAGGAGCCCTCGTTCGTATGCTCCGCGAGCATGCGGCTGGGGCCGTTACGGCATCGCTGGTTCGCAGCCTTCACGGGCGCCATCGGCCTCGGAGGGCTTGGCGACGAGGTCGCGCGGCTCGCATTACCGCTCCTCATCCTCGATCTCACTCATTCGATCGGCGCGGCCGCCACCCTGCGGCTCGTACAGGCGCTCCCGTACGTCTTCTTCGGCGGAATTGCCGGAGTGCTCATCGACCGGGCAGAGAAGCGCAAGCTGCTGATTGCCTGCGATGTGTTGAGCATCGCGATCACGTCGGCTATCCCGCTCTCGGTGATGGCCGGCGTCTTCTCGCTCGACCTCCTTTATTTCATCGGCTTCCTGCTCGGGACGGTCGAAGTGGCGTGGGGCGTGACCACCGACTTCAGCGTGGTGCCCGCGCTCGTCGAGCCGGACGAGCTCACCAGCGCGAACGCGGCCTACTTCGGTGTCGACCGTGCGGCGCGCGTGATGGGCCCGACGATCGGCGGCCTCGCGATCGCCGCACTCGGGACGGCCAACGCGATGTTCATCGCGGCCTTCGCGTTCGTCCCGACGCTCGTGATCTTCACGCTCATGCCCCCGATCTACGAGGCCGACCGGACCTCGCGCGGCGCGATCACGCTGCGCATCGTTGGAACGGAGCTCGCCGAGGGCTTCGGCTTCGTCTGGCACAGCAAGGTCCTGCGCTGGCTCCTCGTTCTTATGTTCATCGCAAACCTGGGACAGCAAGGCATCCAGACCCTCCTGCTGTATGTGCTTCGCGAGGAGAACCGCCTCGACGAGATCACGATCGGCCTCGCCCTGTCGCTCGCGGGGGCGGTGACGATCCTTGCGAGCTTCATCGCGCCGCGCGTCGCCGAGGGACGCCCGATGGGCCACACGCTCCTCGGATCGGCGGCGCTCGCCGGTGTGGTCGTCACGCTGACCGCGCTCGCGCGCGATTGGCGGTTCATCGTCGCCGGTTTCGCCGCGCGCGAAACGGCGTGGACGAGCTTCATCATCTACGCCTTCGTGCCGCGCCAGCGCGAGGTCCCCGCGCGGATCCGCGGACGCGCGAACGGGGCCTTCCGCACCATCGTGCTCATCGCGAACAGCATCTCGGCCCCGTTCCTCTCGGCCGTGGTCGTCGCGTTCAGCTCCTCAGCCGCCTTCGCGGTCGCGGGCTTGCTCGCGATCCTGGGCGTGGCCGTGACGTACTTCACGCCGCTCCGCCGCTACAACTTGAACGAGCCTCCCGCCGAGGAAGCTCCGAGCCTCGCAGCCAATTGATCTCGACCTTCGAGCACGTTCCGCCGGGCGCGCGCGTGCCGGACCCGCGGCCCGGCGACTTCATCCTCACGCACGGCGGCGAGTTCTTCAGCCGTCTCATCCAGCTCGGCCAAGGACTTCGCTACACCGGCGCCGATCGGCAGTTCACATACTGGAACCACACCGCGCTCATCGTCTCGGCGGAGGGCGCGATCGTCGAGGCGCTGGGCCCCGGCGTCCGCCGCAACACGCTCGGTGACTACGACCAGACCCAGTACACCGTCGTGCATATCGAGGCCTCCGATGAAGACCGCGCCGAGATGGTCGCGTTCGCGGAGCACTGGATTGGCGCGCGCTACGACTGGGCCACGATCGTCTCGATCGCGATCTCGCTCGTCACTGGCGCGAAGCTCAGCTTCGGCTTCGCGGGACAGCTGATCTGCAGCGGGCTCGTCGCGCGAGCACTCGAGCGGACGGCCGCGATCTTCGAGGAGGAGCCGTCCCACGTCATGCCGGCCGGCCTGGCGAAGATGTTCGCCGTCGCGCCGCCGCCAACGAACACGCCCAAGGGCAAGCCGGCGCGTCGCTAGCGGCGGCGGGCCTCGTGCATCTCGGCGGCCTCGTCGCGGCGCGCTGCTTTTGGTTCAGGTTTGCCGGCGCGCGTCTTGGGCGGCTCGGTGCCATCGCGGACGGGCATCACCTCGCGGTCGAGCTCTTTGCGGATCCGAGGTGGAAGCTTGCCGCCGCCGGTCGAGAGGGCCGCAGCCTTCCGAGCCGAGAGGACCTTCGCCGGAGGCTTGTGCGGCCGCGCCTTGCTCCTCACGTCGATCGGTCGTGCAGAGCGTGTGCCGGGCCGCTAGAACGTCTCCGAGCCAACCGGCGCGTACCCGGCGCGACGGACCGCGTCGATGAGCATCTCGTACGGCGCGTCTTTCAGCACGCACGCGAACGCACCTTGCCAGCGCGCGACCTCGCAAATCTCGCTCTCGATGGTGTACATGACGATCTGGATGTCGGGCAGCTGGCGGACAAGGTGCCGCAGTACGCGGAGACCGTCGACTCCCGGCATGTCGCCGTCCAGCACGAGCACCTGCGGCGCGACCTCGTGGCAGAGATCGACGCAGCGGAGTCCGTCCTTGGCCACGCCGACGCACTCCATGTCCCCTTCGGCGTCGACCAGATAGCGCAGGTTCTCACGGACCGAGGGGTGGTCATCCGCGATGAGCACGCGGACGCGATTCGTCACGAACGGAGCCTAGCGGGATGGGCCGAGGGGCGCGAAGAGGCACCCGGCCGAGCACTTCTTTCGTCGTCGACAATTGATGGAGTGAAGCGCACCGACATCCGCAACATCGCGATCATCGCCCATGTCGACCATGGCAAGACCACGCTTGTCGACGGAATGCTCCGTCAGAGCCGCATCTTTCGCGAGAACCAGCAGGTAGCCGAGCGCGTGCTCGACTCGAACGCGCTCGAGCGCGAGCGTGGGATCACGATCATGGCCAAGAACACGGCCGTGACCTACCGGGGCGTGCGGATCAACATCGTCGACACGCCCGGGCACGTCGACTTTGGCGGCGAGGTCGAGCGCGTCATGAACATGGTCGACGGGGTGCTCCTGCTTGTTGACGCGGTCGACGGCCCGATGCCGCAGACGAAGTTCGTCTTGCGACAGGCCCTCCGGCGCGGACATCGGGTCGTGCTCGTGGTGAACAAGATCGACCGGCCCAGCGCGCGCCCGAACCACGTGCTCAACGAGACGTTCGACCTCTTCCTGGACCTCGGTGCCACCGAGGAGCAGGCCGAGTTCGCGACCCTCTACACGAATGCGATCCTCGGGACCGCGAGCGCCGATCACCGACACGAGGGAACGACGCTCGAGCCGCTGTTCGACGCGATCCTCGAGCGGATCCCACCGCCCGACGTCGACCCCGACGCACCCGCTCAGCTCCTCGTTACCACGACCTCCTACGACGACTACATCGGGCGCATCGCCGTCGGCCGCCTCCAGAGCGGCGCGCTGCGGCGCGGGCAGGCGGTCGCGCGGATCGACCATTCCGGAAAGCTGACGCCCGCGAAGGTGACGCAGCTCTTCACCTTCAATGGCCTCGCGCGCGACGAAGTCGAGGAAGCGACAGCCGGCGACATCGTTGCGGTCGCCGGCATCGATGCCGGGATCGGGGACACGATCGCCGATGCGGCCGATCCGCGGCCCTTGCCACCGATCCGCGTCGAGGAACCGACGCTCAAGATGAGCTTCACCGTCAACAACAGCCCGTTCGCGGGGCGCGAGGGCCGCTACGTGACGAGCCGCAAGCTCCGCGAGCGCCTCTACGCGGAGCTCGAGCGCGACGTCGCGCTGCGCGTCGCCGATACGGATTCGCCGGACACGCTCGTCGTGAGTGGCCGCGGCGAGCTGCACCTGGCGATCCTCATCGAGACCATGCGGCGCGAGGGCTATGAGTTCCAGGTCTCGCGGCCTGAGGTGATCCTCAAGGACATGGACGGCGAGACGCAGGAGCCGTACGAGCAGCTCGAGATCGAGGTCGCGCAGGAGGAGCTGGGCGCGGTCGTCGAGCTCGCGGGCCGGCGTCGCGCGACGCTCAAGGACATGAAGTACCGCGACGACGGGATGGTCCACTGCGTGTACCGCATCCCGACCCGTGGCCTCCTCGGCTTTCGCCAGGCGTTCCTGACCGCCACGCGTGGCCGCGGAGTGATGAACACGCTCACGGAGGGCTACGGACCGCTCGCCGGGCCGATCGCGACGCGCGAGCTTGGCTCGCTGGTCGCGTACGAGGACGGCACCACCACGACCTTCGGGCTCGCGGCGGCGCAAGAGCGCGGGCAGCTCTTCCTCGATCCCGGGGTCGAGGTCTACGGGGGCATGGTCGTGGGGCAGCACATCCGCGAGAACGACCTCGACGTGAACGTCGTGAAGAAGAAGCACCTCACGAACATGCGCAGCAGCAACTCGGACATCGCCGTGAAGCTCGATGGGGTCCGCGTGCTCTCACTCGACGACGCCGTCGAGTTCCTCGCCGACGACGAGCTGCTCGAGGTCACGCCCAAGACGTTCCGCATCCGCAAGCGACTGCTATCGAAGCACGACCGCGACCGCGCGATCGGGCAAGAGAAACGGGCCGCGGCGCTCGCGGACTGACCTCATCGCGGTCTCGCACGCTCCAGCGCTCTCTCGATGTCGCGCCTGTGCTGCGCGGAGTGGTGGTCAACGTTCGGAGGCCACCACGATGCGGGGTTCTTGCTGGTGAACCACTTGGCCGGCGCAGCTCGGAGAGCCGCGAGCAAGTCCTCTTGTACTTGCCGGTGCCAGGCCACGACGTCCTTCGCGGAGCGGTCGCGCCACCGCAGGTAGACGAAATGGTTTGCGTCGCTGCTCATGGCCTTCCGATCTTTCGCCGGCGGACGGATCCCAAGCGCCTTTCGAGCAACGTCCGCCTTCCAAAACGTGATATGCGCCAAGGCGTCCTTGATGGTCCAACGATCGCGAGCGGAACGATCGAACGGTAGACGCAGAGCGAAATCGCGCGGCGACAGCCGTGCGACCAGTTGGTCGAGATGCGCGTATTCCCTGATCGTCCGTCCGAGAACCTCCGTGCGCGTGTGTCGCGACCCGGCCG
>VBDQ01000044.1 GCA_005889075.1 Chloroflexota bacterium | reverse complement strand
GAGCCGGCCATCCTGTCCGATGGCGACCCGGAGTATCAGCCTCGCAAGATCGAACGGTCCGGCCTCGCGGGGGCGGTTCGCGGCAACGTGCTCGTGTACGCACACAAAGAAGAGCATGTCGATGCGGTCCTCGAGCGATTCCCGGCCGACCGCTACGTCCAGGTCGACGACAAGGCATCGCTCCTCGCAACGACCAAGGACCGGCTCGGTCCCCGGGTGACGACCGTGCACGTCCTGCAGGGCCACTACGCCGGTGACCCGCCCGAAGGGCAACCGCCCGACGTCGTCATCGGCCGGATCGGCGATCTCGTCGACCGCGACCTGAGCTTGCTGGCCTGATCGAGCACGTGGCTTGCACGCATCATCCTTGGAGGTGCGTCATGCCACGCGAGGCTTGGAGCGATAAGCGCGAGCGCCAGTACGACCATGTCAAGGAGAGCGAGCTCGAGCGCGGGCGGAGCGAGGACGCGGCGGAACGCATCGCCGCGGCGACGGTGAATCAGACCCGCACGGCGAAGGGCGAGACGAAGGAGGAGAAGTCTCCGGCGGAGCGCGCCGGGGCGCGCAAGGACATGTCCGCCGCGGGCCGCAAGGGCTCGCAGGCCAAGGAGACGCGAAGCAAGCGCTAGTCGCCTGGAAGACGGCGGCCCCTGCGTGTGTTGTGGCGAGCGGTGCGAGCATTCTTGACGGGAGGCTATCGATGACCATCGACCGCGCGCGCTTCGCCACGGGCATGAGCTACGACGCGTTCAAGGGCCAGATGACGCGCAACCGCGAGCGCCTCGAGGAGAACGAGCGTCGGGTCGAGATCCGTCCCGAGGATCTCGCCGCGTTCCGCGATCTGCCGCGCCCGCTGCACGTGCTGGTGCTTGCAGAGGATTGGTGCGGCGACGTGATCGCCAACCTGCCGGTGCTCGCGCGCCTCTCCGAGCAGAGCGGGAAATTGGACGTTCGAATCCTGTTGCGGGACCAGAGCGACGACGTGATGGAGCAGTACCTCAATCAGGGGAAGTACAAGTCGATCCCCGTCTTCGTCTTTCTCGACGAGCGCTTCCGTGAGGTTGGGCACTGGATCGAGCGACCGGCGTCGGTGACGGAGCTTCGCGCGAAGAGGCGCCGTGAGATTTTCGCGAGCGACCCCGCCTTCGGATCGCCCGATGCCCCGGTCGATCAGCTGCCCGAGGACGTGCGTGCTCGGCTCCAGGAGGAGCTCGCGCAGATGCGCGAGGAGACGACCGCCTTCGCCAACGGCGAGGTCATCCGTGAGCTACGGGAGCTCGTGACGCGCGTCGCCGCGTGACGGCGCACAAGGTCAAGATCACGTACTGCGCCGAGTGTGGTTATGAGCCACAGACGCTCGACCTCGCGAAGGCCCTCATGTTGGAGTTTGGTGCGCGCCTCGGCTCCATCGAGCTCATCCCGTGGGAAGGTGGCACCTTCGACGTTTCGGTCGATGGGGAGCTCGTGCACTCGATGAACCGTGAGGGCGGGTTTCCCGAGCACGACGCGGTCAAGCGCGCGGTCCGCGCGCGCCTGTCCTAACCGCGACGCCGGCCTCATACTTTTACGCGGGGATGGATCCGCTCGACACGCTTGGCCGGCCGCTGCACGACCTCCGCATCAGCGTGACCGACCGCTGCAACTTCCGCTGCGTGTACTGCATGCCGAAGGAGGTCTTCGGCAAGGATTACCAGTTCCTCCCGCGCGCCGAGATCCTCACCTTCGAGGAGGTCGAGCGTGTCGTCCGCGTCTTCGTGTCGCTCGGTGTCCGCAAGGTCCGTCTGACCGGCGGCGAGCCGCTGGTCCGACGTGACCTGGAGCGTCTCGTGGAGAAGCTCGCGCGCCTCGGAGACCTCGACCTCACGCTCACGACGAACGGCTCGCTGCTCGCGCAGAAGGCCACGGTCCTCGCGGCGTCGGGCCTGAAGCGCGTGACGGTGAGCCTCGACTCGCTCGACGACGCGACGTTCAAGAGCATGAACGACGTCGATTTCCCGGTGGCGAAAGTCCTCGCTGGGATCGAGGCGGCGCAGGCTGCCGGGCTCGGGCCGATCAAGATCAACATGGTGACCAAGCGCGGCGTGAACGAGCACAGCATCGTCCCCATGGCGCGGTACTTCAAAGGCACCGGGATGACACTGCGTTTCATCGAGTTCATGGACGTCGGCTCGACGAATGGCTGGCGGCTCGATGACGTCGTCCCAGCGCGCGACATCGTCGCGATGATCGATCGTGAGCTTCCGCTGGAGCCCATCGATCGGGCGTATCGGGGCGAGGTCGCGGCGCGCTATCGCTATAAGGACGGGGGCGGCGAGATCGGTGTGATCTCCTCGGTCACCCAGCCCTTCTGTGCGGACTGCACGCGTGCGCGTCTTTCCGCCGACGGATCGCTGTATACGTGCCTCTTCGCGACGAAGGGCCACGATCTACGCGGCCTCGTGCGGAGCGGCGCGAGCGATGAGGAGATCACCGGCTTCATCAGCGATATCTGGCGCGTCCGCACCGATCGCTATTCGGACCTGCGCTCCAGCGAGACGGCCGGCCTGCACAAGATCGAGATGAGCTTCATCGGCGGCTGATCGCCCAAGCCACCACAGAGTCGCGCCGTACCGTGACTGTCCGGTCCCTTCATCTTGTCAGCGCTTGACGTAAATCGGGTAATCCTCGTTCTCAGGGTCAATTACGTCGGCTGGTTCGTGCATTCCGCGTTCGTACACCGCCGAGCGCCACGGGTCTTGGCCGGCACTTCCTTCACATTCCCACGTCGGTCGACAGTTCCGTTCAGCCTCTGCCATCGGGATGGGTCGCCGAATTCGCGCGTTCGGATCACGACCGCGATGTCCGGGTCTAGCGGATCGACCAGCAGGACGATGCGTTCGCCGTACCGGGTCGCCTGCCCGACAAAGAAGTCCGCGCCCCTGACCGACAGGAAGTACCTGCTCCCCGCATATTCATACGCATAGGTCGCGTGCCTGAAGTCGGTCTCTCCCCCGTAATCATCGGACACTCCAATCAGCTCAGCGTCCACCTCCACGCCGGAGCGACTCAGCCGACGCAGGATCCGGAACCGCCATGCGACGAGAAGGGCGACCAGCGCGAAGAGGACCAGCGCAACGAGGCTTGCCCCGTCGAAGCGCAGCCACAGCAGGGGTGCCACCAACAGCACGAGGCCGGCGATCACAGTGAGCAGCGGCGCTCCATAGAAATTGTCAGCGAGGTCGGACCAGAGGAGGTCGGACAGAACGTGGTCTCGCAGCCCATGCACGGTGTTTGAATCTACCTCGGGGCTCTTGAGCCACCTCGCTGATGTCGCGGGTCCGCCGTGAGCGGGCGTTCGAGATGGCGCGCAGCTGCCGCATCATCGGTGGCTGATCCCGTCAGCGCTCGGCTATCGCCAGCTTGAGGCCTAGCGCCACGAACGCGCCGGCAAAGCAGCGGCGCATCCAGGTCAAGACGAAGGTCACCAGCATGAAGACTGAGCTCAGCGCCAGCATGCGCGCGAGGCGATCCGGCGCGTCAGCCGCGACGAACTGCGGCAGGAAGGCGAAGAAGAATATCGACAGCTTCGGACGGCCGACGCTTTGCTCCCGCACGTGGAGGCCGCCTTGCTCCCTCAACGTCTTCCACGCCGTGTACAGCAGGCCCACGTACTTGAGCGTCTCGAACGCGAGCGCACTGGCGTACAGCAGAGCCGCGAGGCCAACGCTGCTCTGCCTCAGACCGCGACTTTGAGGGCATCCTCCAGCTCGTCCGCCAAACGCTGGGCGGCCGCGGTGTTGACCCGGAGGCGCTCCACACTTTGGGCCACCACCTCGGTGATGTCGGCGGTCCGCTTCGCCTCGAGGAAGCGGCTCGCCTCCTCGGCGACATCGGGCTGCGCGAGCTGGCTCACCGCGTTGACGAAGCGCTGCTTGAGAAGCGGCTCGGCCGTGGCGACGTCGCTGTCCCAGCGGTCGCGGATGATCGGCCAGGCGACGCGCCGGTTGAGGCGATTCTGGAGCAGCGGGATGACCATCAGGCCGCGCTCCATCGGACGGATGAGCTCGCTGAAGATCGCCTCGGTCGTCCGGCGCGCAAGCTCGGGCCGCTCGAAGCAGACGAGCGCATGGCGGAAGCGTGCCTCCTCCTGCGCGTCGGTCGCGGCGGCTTCCTTCATGCGCGCGACGTACCGGTCGTAGAGCGCGTCGTCGCCGTCCACCGCCGCGATGGTGATGTTCGCGCCTGCAACGTCGGGGTCAAGGCGCGAGACGCCGTCGAGATGGCTGCGCACACGTCGGGTCGCCTCCTCGCGAACGTCGCGCGCATCACCGTGGATGCCGAGCATCACGAGGACCCGGCTTCGCTTCTCGCGCGTATCCGGATCATCCGACTCTCTCGTCGCGAATCCGAGTGGCTCGAAGATCGGCCGATAGAGCTCTTCGACAAAACGGCGGAAGGGAGCTTCGGTCGCGTCGCGCACCGCGTAGTTCGCGATCCAGCTGACGGCGTCGGAGATCGACTGGATGACCGCCCGGTCCTGCTCGCCGCGCAGCGTCTCGAGCCGGCGCATGAACTGCGCGAGCGGAACCTTACCGTGGCGCGTGAGCGCCCAGAGGTTGTCGATCGAGTTGAGGCGCTCCTCGGCGCCGAGCTGGTGAATGCCTTCGTCGAGCCGGCGCGCGGCGATCCCGCTCAGCTTGAAGCGGTAGAACCCTCGGCCTCCGGAGTTCGGGTAGAACCATCGCGCGCCGTCGAGTCGGATCGTCGCGTGCTCTTCTGCCAGGACGAGGCGCTTTTCGCGGATCCCGGTCGCGGTGCCGTATTTGATGACGAGCGGCACCGGCCAGCGCTGCTCCGTCGGCTTCGCATCGGGATCAGAGAAATAGCGCGTCTGGGCGAGCCCGACCTCAAGTCCGCCGTCGCGCTCTCGCGCCTCGCAGTCGACGAGCGGATGGCCCGACTCTTTGATCCACGCGTTGGCGATCCGCGTGACGTCCTGTCCGGACGCGGCATCGAGCTCACGCCAGAAGTCGTCGGCCGAAGCGTTCGCTTCGGCATACCGTCGCAGGTAGCTGCGGACGCCCTCGCGGAACGCGTCCTCACCGAGATACCCCTCGATCATGCGGAGGACAGCCGCGCCCTTCGTATATGTGATGGCGTCGAAGCGTTCCGACGCCTCCTCCGCGTTCTTCGCTTCGACCGAGATGGGATGCGTCGACGCGAGGGCGTCGAGGTTGAAGGCACTCGCGTTCTGGGCGACGAAGTCGCGCCAGAAACCCCATTCGGGGTTCAGCGCCGCGGTGGCCTTCTCGCCGACGAAGCTCGCGAACGACTCATTGAGCCAGAGATCGGTCCACCACTTCATCGTCACGAGGTCGCCCCACCACATGTGGGTCAGCTCGTGTGCCGCGGTAGAGAAGATGCCCTTGAACGCCCCGGTCGACGCGTTGTTCTTGTCCGCGGCCAGAAGTCGCGTGCGATAGGTGATCGCGCCTGGGTTCTCCATGGCGCCCGCCTCGAAATCGGGGATGCCGATGGCGTCGACCTTGCCGTACGGGTAGGGAATGTCGGTGTACTTCTCGAGGTACGCGAGCGAGCGCACGTGCGCGTCGCGCGCGTAGATGCCCTGTTCCGCAAGCCCGCGCGGAAGCCACACCCGGGTCGGCACGCCACTCGGGGTCTTTGCCTCGGCCGTCGACTCGTAGGGACCGACGGTGAAGGCGACGAGGTAGGTCGAGATCTTCGGTGTCTCGACAAAGCGCGTCTTCGCTCGGCCGTCGGGAAGGGCTTCGGTCCTTGCGACCGCCATGTTGGCGATAGCCACGAGGTCCGCCGGATGAATGAGCTCGAGGGCGAACCGCGCCTTGAACTCGGGCTCGTCGAAACAGGGGAACGCGCGGCGCGCGTCTGCTGCCTCGAACTGGGTCGCGGCGTAGCGCTCGCCAGGACGGGTCGATCGATAGAGACCGCGTAGTGCTTCGCGGATCTCTCCGGTCCATTGGATCGTCAGCACGCGCTCGCCCTTCGCGATCTCGCCAGCGAAGCGCAGCGTCGCGGTCTGCGCTTCGGGCTCGTAGGCCACGTCGCGCATCGTCGCGTCGCCGTCGATGGCGGCGCTCTTGATGTCGAGGTCGACCGCGTGGAGCGTGATCTCGCGCGCCGGTGCATCCAACACCAGGAAGACGCGAGCCTGTCCCGTCGAGTGCCAGCCGTCGAGGTCCAGCTCGAAGCGCAGCTCGTACCGGCTCGGGCGAACCGACTTACTGAGCCGAAAATTGCGTTTTTCTTCGGTCAACTGCCGGAGAGCCTACCTGCTACGGTCTGGCTGTGCCGCCCCAGTTCATCTTCACCATGCGTGAGTTGCACAAGGTCGCGCCGCTGACCCAGCGCGAGATCCTGCGCGGTATCTCGCTCGCCTTCTACCCCGATGCAAAGATTGGCGTGCTCGGACCAAACGGCGCAGGCAAGAGCACGCTCCTTCGGATCATGGCGGGTCTTGATACCGAGTTCTCCGGATACGCGCACATCACGGAGGGCTTTCGCGCCGGGCTTCTCGCGCAGGAGCCGCTCCTCGATGCGCAGAAGGACGTCCGCGGCAACGTCGAGGACGGCGTCGCCGCTCAGCGCGCGGTCCTTGATCGCTACAACGTGCTCTCCATGCGTCTCGCCGAGGAGCTCGCGGCCGAGGAGCTCGAGCGAGTGACCAACGAGCTGCAGCGGACCCAGGACGAGATCGAAGCGAAAAGCCTCTGGGATCTCGACACCACGGTCGACGTCGCGATGGACGCGCTTCGCTGCCCGCCGGGCGACCAGGATGTCCGGACGCTCTCCGGCGGCGAACGCCGCCGGGTCGCGCTCTGCCGCCTTCTCCTCGCAAGACCCGACCTCTTGCTCCTCGACGAACCGACCAATCATCTGGACGCCGAATCTGTCGCCTGGCTCGAGCGTCACCTCGTCGAATATCCGGGCTGCGTCGTCGCGGTGACGCACGACCGCTATTTCCTGGACAACGCGGCCGGCTGGATCCTCGAGCTCGACCGCGGGTTCGGCATCCCGTACCAGGGCAACTACAGCTCGTGGCTCGAGCAGAAGCGAGCGCGTCTGTCCGTGGAAGAAAAGCAAGAGAGCGCGCGGCAGAAGACCCTCGCGCGCGAGCTCGAGTGGGTTCGGGCATCACCCCGTGCGCGTCAGGCCAAAAGCAAAGCGCGAATCGAGTCGTACGAACGGCTCCTCGCTGAAGATCCTGAGCTGCGTGAGCGGGAGCTCGAGATCTCGATTCCGCCCGGGCCGCGACTCGGCGACGTAGTCGTCGAGGCGACGAAGCTGCGCAAGGCATACGGCGACAAGCTCCTCTTCGACGGGCTCACGTTCTCCCTGCCGCGCGGCGCCATCGTCGGGATCATCGGTCCAAATGGAGCGGGCAAGACCACGCTCTTCCGCCTCATCACCGGCGAGGAGCGTCCCGACGGCGGAACGCTGCGCGTCGGCGAGACGGTGAAGCTCGCGTACGTATCGCAGACGCGCGACACGCTCGACCCGGCGAAGAACGTGTGGGAGGAGATCTCTGGCGGACAGGAGAGCATTCAGGTCGGAACTCGGCTCCGCAACGCACGCGCGTATGCCGCCTCGTTCAACTTCCGTGGAGCGGATCAGCAAAAGAAGGTGGGCGACCTATCCGGCGGCGAACGAAATCGCGTGCACCTCGCGAAGCTGCTCCGCTCAGGCGGCAACGTCCTGCTCCTCGACGAGCCGACGAACGACCTCGACGTGGACACGCTCCGCGCACTCGAGGAAGCGCTCCTGGACTTCGCGGGGTGCGTCGCCGTCATCAGCCACGATCGCTGGTTCCTCGATCGAGTCGCGACGCACATGCTCGTGTTCGAGGGCGACAGCTCGGTGCGGTGGTTCGAGGGCAACTACCGCTCGTACGAGGAGCACATGCGCAGCACCATCGGTGCGGACTGGCGACCGCACCGCATCCGGTATCGTCCGCTCACCCGCGCGTGATCCCCGAGGCACCGGGAGCGCACCTGGTGCGTCGCTCCGCCATGAAGGATGAGCTCCGGCTGCTCGCGCGCGGTGCGGCGCGGACGCGTGGTGATCTTCGCTTCTAGTACTTCCTGCCCATTAAGGCGATACCGCGCTGCATACGCGAGCAGCCAGGCGCCCCGGTAGCTTCGGTCGGTCGCGGCCGCGGTCGTGTGCGCGACCGCGCAGAGGGGATGCCACGGAGGGACGCGATCTCGCTGCCATCTACGAAGCGATGGCATGCGGCGTCGTCGTACGTGACGCGGACGGCGCGGTCGTCTTCGCCAATGCGGCCGCTCACCGCATCTTCGGACGGCCGCCCGAGCAGCTCGCGGGCAGCGCGCCGCCAGGCGAAGTTCGTCGTCTGCGCGAGGACGGCACCAACATGCCCGACGATGAAGTCCCGAACGTCGCGGCGCAGCGCCGGGGCGAGCCGATTCGCAACGTGATGATGGGCCTCGCTCGATCCGACGGTTATGTGCGGTGGCTGCTGGTCGACGCGGTGCCGATCAAGAACGAGGACGGCAGCGTTCACGAGGTCGTCTCGAGCTTCACCGATGTGACCGACCGCATGAAGGCCGAGATCGCGCTCAAAGAACAGGGTCTCCATGACGCGCTCACCGGTCTTCCCAATCGCGCGCTGCTGCTCGACCGGCTCGAGCAAGGGATCCGTTCCGCGCGACGCCTTGGCATCCCGCTCGCGCTGCTCGTGATGGACCTCGACCGCTTCCGCGAGGTCAACGACAGCCTCGGCCACGAGGCCGGCGACTTCATCCTCCGGCAGACCGCCGAGCGCCTCCGCAAGGATCTCCGTGAAGTCGACACCGTCGCCCGGCTCGGCGGCGACGAGTTCGCGATCGTTCTACCCGGTACCGACGAGGAGGGTGCTGCGCTCGTCGCGCGCCGCGTGATCGCCGCGCTGCAGCGGGCGTTCGAGCTCGACGGTGAGGCCCTCGAAGTGAACGCGTCCATCGGAATCGCCCTCAGCCCGCGCCACGGCGAGGACGTGCAGACGCTCCTGCGCCGTGCCGACATCGCCATGTACAGCGCGAAGCGCTCGGCTCAGGGCGCGGCCGTGTACGCGGAGGGCGCCGACGACGACGGTACTAACCGCCTCGCGATGATGGCCGAGCTGCGACACGGCCTCTCCCATGACGAGGTCAAGGTCATGTACCAACCGATAGTCGCGATGGATTCGCAGCGGGTGCTTCGCGTCGAGGCGCTCGCGAGGTGGCGCCACCGGGAGCGAGGACTCGTCCCTCCAGCCGAGTTCGTCCCGCTGGCCGAACGTTCCGGGCTCGTTCGGTCGTTGTTCGAACACGTCCTCGTGACGACGCTGACGCAGTGCCGCGTATGGTCGGAGGCAGGACTCTCGCTTCAGGGCACGGTGAACCTTTCGATGCGCAACCTGCTCGACCCGGAGCTAATCGAGACGGTCGCGCGCTCGATCGAGCGGACGCGCACGAAGCCGGAGCTCATCGGCCTCGAGATCACCGAGACGATGCTCATGGCGGATCCCGACCGCGCGCTTCGCGCGGTGGAAGGCCTACGCGACCTCGGCGTCCAGCTGGCGATCGACGATTTCGGAGTCGGCTACTCGTCGCTCGCATACCTGCAGCGGCTTCCCGCATATGCGGTGAAGATTGATCGCTCTTTCGTGAGCCGCATGACGCGCGACCGCAGCAGCGAATCGATCGTGAAGCTGATCATCGAGCTCGGGCATTCGCTCGGGATGAAGGTGATCGCGGAAGGCATCGAGGACCGCGAGACGTGGGACGCGCTCGTCGCGCTGCGGTGCGACGACGCGCAGGGCTACTTCGTGGCGAAGCCGATGGTCTCGACCGCGATTCCGGCCTGGCTCGCGCAGGGGCACCGCACGACCACCGCCACCTGAGACGCGGGCGCGCTCAGGGCAAGCCCATCGCTCCGCTCGCGTAGTACGCGGCGGCGCGCTCGCGGAAGTAGCCGCCATCATCGTCCGCGCTCAGCGAGTCGCGAGTGTTCGCGCCGATGGGCGGCGGATTGGTCACGCCGTCCTTCGCGGCATCGCACGCGCACGTCATCCCGCCGCCGCCTTGGCCGTAGAGGAAGGCGACGACGCCCGCGCGCGCGTACGCGCTCAGGTTCGCGCGGCCGGGATCGTCGAAGAACCACTCGACTTTGTTGTCCTGGTAGTGGTCGGTGGTGTTGTTCACCGCGCGCATCTTCGTGTTCCCGAGCGGGATCTGCCAGAGCACGATCCGCTTCTGGATCACGGCCGAGAACCGGCCGAGGTAGCGCGCGTTGCGTGCGAAGTCGTCCGGATACCACCATGCGCCGCTCGTCCCATCGTGGTAGATGGCGTAGCCGGCGTCGCGGTCGCTGAACTCGGCGAACGACAGATCGAAGGTTGCGCCGAGAGATTGGTAGAAGGTGGCTGAGCGCGTGGCCAGCTGATCGATCTGCGCATCGGTCGGCTTCTGGAAGAGCGGATCGACCTTCGTCCCCCAGAGCGAGAGGTGATAGGCGAGGAGGACGTTTGGCGCATACGCATCGCGGAGCTTCACGATCGCTCGGGCGAGCCCGGACGCATTGTCGGGAAGTCCCGCGAGCTCGGCGATCCCGGTCCCACCAGCGACCGCCGGAGCCGCGGCCGCGTCGTCGCCGTATCGCTGCTGGATGAATCCCCACAGGTCTGGCTCGACATGCAGGACGACCGTCGTCGGACTCTGCGCGCCGGCACGTTGAAACAAGAGCTTCAGGTCGGCGTAGTAGGCGCTCATCGTGGAGGAGTTGCGAAGGTTCGCCAGATCGCCGTCAGCTTCGCCCATGCCGTTGCCTGGCGCCGACTGCCGGATCATGTAGTAGGTAAACACTGGAGTCACGCGATTGCTCGCCGATTCCCGGATGTAGTAGGTGGGGAACTGCGCGTTCGCATCCCACGTCGACCAGCCCCCGCCGGTATTCACTCCGCCGGCGAGGTACTGATAGCGGAACGCGAATGGAGCCGTCGCGCGCAGCGCCGGCGCTCCGTTCGGATCGTCGCTCATCCCGATCTCGACCGCCTGGCTCGGCCACTTCGCCGGCAGCGGCGCGAGCGCGCCGACGGGAGCGCTCCCCGCGACGGTGACGTACCAAAAGACGCCGTAGTCCTCCATCCACTGCGCGCCTTCGATGAGCGGCCGGATGGAGAGCCGGTACGTACCCGGGACCAGAGGCGCCATCACCGAGAACTGGAACCACGCGACCTGGTTCGGGCCGACCCAGGGCGCCGGCTGGACGGCGACGCGGTTGTAGCGCGGCCACCCTGTTGCCGGTGATCCCTGTGTTCCGTCGCCGCCGAGCGCGCTCGCGCGGTCCTGCCCGGGATCGGGGTCCCACGTCCCGAGGTACGCGACCTGGCCCATCGTGCCGCCGAGCCAGCCCCGCGTTCCGCTGTTGTAGTAGGCGACAGTCGCCGTCGCGCGCTGCCCGGGACAGAGCGTCGGGTAGCCGCTTTGGCCGTACCACGCCGCATGGAAGCCCGGTATCCCCGAAGGCACCGTGGCGGGCGGAGAGATGCCGGGACCGGTGCTGGCGACGCAGTCAGCGAAGCCGGGAGCGCTCGGTCCGGCGGCGATGGCAGTCAAGCGAACCGGCCCGACGCTCGCTACGGCCAGCAGCAACCCGCAGACGGCGTTTTTGAGCATCAGCGCTGCACCGTACGCCGCCTACGCGTGGCCGGCGGTGTCGAGGACGTCGCTACGCCGCGCGCGTCACCGGCCGAGCCGTGCGCGTCACGGACTACGCCGTGCGCGGGTTTTGCTTCGCCGGGTCGATTCCCAGATCGGCGATCGCCTTCGCGACGTCGCCGGGACCGTACTGCTCGCAGAGCGCGAGCGCATGCAGCGACGCCGCGGTCACGCTCTCGGCGTCGACCTCGAAGTGGCGGCGGAGTGCTTCGCGCGTATCGCTGCGACCGAACCCGTCGGTGCCGAGTGGAACGAAGGGACTTCCGGACCAGCGCGCGATCTGGTCGGGCAGGGACTTGACGTAATCCGTCGCGGCCACGATCGGCGAGTGACCGCCGAGGATCTGCGTGACATAGGGAAGCTTCGGCTCCGCTTCGGGGTGCAGGCGGTTGAGGCGTTCGATCTCGAGCGCCTCGTTGCGGAGAAGCTGGTAGCTCGTCACGCTCCACACGTCGGCGGCGACCTCGTACCGCTCCTGCAGAAGCTCCTGAGCGCGGAGGACCTGCCGCATGATCGAGCCCGATCCGAGGAGCGTGATGCGGCGCCGAAGCCCTTCTTCGCCCTTGCGGAAGAGGTAGAGGCCCCGAACGATCCCGTCCTCGACGCCCTCGGGCATCGGCGGCTGGGGATAGTTCTCGTTGTAGAGGGTGAGGTAGTAGAAGATGTCCTCGCCGCCCTCACCGAGCATGCGGCGGATGCCGTCTTTGACGATGATCGCCGTTTCGTACGCGAAGGCTGGATCGTACGCGCGGATGTTCGGGAGCGCCGTCGCGAGGAGATGGCTGTGGCCGTCCTCGTGTTGCAAGCCCTCACCGTTGAGCGTCGTCCGCCCCGCGGTCGCGCCGCACATGAAGCCCCTGCCCCGCGAATCGCCGAAGGCCCAGATCTGATCGCCCGTTCGCTGGAATCCGAACATCGAATAGAAGACGTAGAACGGAAGCATCGGCTCGCCGTGCGTCGCGTAGCTCGTGCCCGCGGCGGTGAGCGAGGCCATCGAGCCCGACTCGGTGATGCCCTCCTCGAGCACCTGGCCGTCCTTCGCCTCGCGATAGGGGAGCAACGTCTCGGCGTCGACCGGCTCGTACCGCTGCCCCAGTGGTGAGTAGATGCCCACCTCTTTGAAGAGTGGGTCCATACCGAAGGTCCGGGCCTCGTCGGGGATGATCGGCACCACGCGCTTGCCGATGTTCTTGTCGCGCAGCAGATTCCGCAACAGGCGCGTGAAGGCCATCGTCGTCGAGGCCGCCGCGCTGCCCGATCCCTTCGCGAACTCCGCGAACGCCGAATCCCCCGGCAGGGCGAGCGGCTTCGCACGGACGACGCGCTTGGGCACGGAGCCGCCGAGCGCGCGCCGGCGCTCGAGCATGTAGCGCACCTCGGGGCTGTCCATGCCCGGGTGGTAGTAGGGCGGATCGTCGGCGAGCGCGTTGTCCGGGATCGGAAGCTCGAGACGATCGCGGAAGATCTTGAGCTCCTCGAGGCTCATCTTCTTCGCCTGATGGGTGATGTTCCGCGCCTCGACCGAAGGGCCGAGGGCCCACCCCTTCACCGTCTGCGCGAGGATCGCGGTCGGCGCACCGGTGTGGCGCACCGCGGCGTGGTACGCGGCGTAGACCTTCCGGTAATCGTGGCCGCCGCGCCGCAGCGATCGAAGCTGCTCGTCGGAGAGATGCTCGACGATCTTCCGGAGACGGGGATCGGGACCGAAGAAGTGCTCGCGAATGTACGCGCCGTCGGCGATGGTCATGCGCTGCGATTCACCGTCGGTCGTCTCGGCCATCCGGTTCACGAGCACGCCGTCGACGTCGCGCGCCAGCAGATCGTCCCATTCACGCGACCACAGCACCTTGATCACGTTCCAGCCCGAGCCGCGGAAGACGGACTCGAGCTCCTGGATGACCTTGCCGTTCCCGCGCACCGGACCGTCGAGACGCTGCAGATTGCAGTTCACCACGAAGGTCAGATTGTCGAGGCCCTCGCGTGCCGCGACGTGCAGCGCGCCGAGCGACTCGGGCTCGTCGCACTCGCCGTCGCCGATGAATGCCCAAACGCGCGAGTCCGACGTCTCCTTGATGCCGCGGTGCTCGAGGTAGCGGTTGAAGCGCGCCTGATAGATCGCGGCGAGCGGTCCGAGCCCCATGGACACGGTCGGGAACTCCCAGAACTCCGGCATCAAACGGGGATGCGGATAGCTCGAGAGCCCCGCACCGGGCACGACCTCGCGCCGGAAATGATCGAGCTGCGACTCGGTGAAGCGACCCTCGACGAACGCGCGCGCGTAGATGCCGGGCGCCGCGTGACCCTGGAAGAAGATCTGGTCGCCAGAGGCGTCGCCGTCCTTGCCGCGGAAGAAGTGGTTGAACCCGACCTCGTAGAGGCTTGCGGCCGAGGCGTACGTCGCGAGGTGGCCGCCGATGCCCTCGTAGTGATGGTTCGCGCGTACGACCATCGCGACGGCGTTCCACCGGATGATCCGCCGGATCCGCAGCTCCATCGCCTCGTCGCCCGGGAAATACGGTTCCTGCTCGGGCGAGATCGTGTTGATGTACCGCGTCTGGGTGAGCGGCGGGAGCCCCACGTGGAGCATCCGCGCCCGCTTGAGCAGCTTGTAGAGGACGAAGCGCGCGCGATCCGGACCGGATTGCTTCAGCAGCGCGTCGAGCGACTCGATCCACTCCTGGGTCTCGTCCGGATCGATGTCCGGCAGCTGATGTTTGAATTCGTCGAAGACATCGTGCAGGTCGCTCACATTGAAAAGTCTAGCCGCGTGCACGCGGCGACATACACTCGGCGCGATGCAGGAACGTCCGCGTCGTCGTCGCTTTCGACGTCGTCCAGTAGCGAGACCGCGGTCGACCGAGCCCGCGCCCGTCCGACCGCCGCGAGCCGATCAACGACCACAACGCCCTCCGCGATCCCGCGAGCGACGACCGCAACGCGAGCGGGATGCGCTCCGTCCCGGCGCGCCGTGCGTGATCCTCGTCGATTGCCGCGAAGGCGAGCCCGATCGCTCCGGCGCGAACGCGGTGTTCGAGGGATTCTTCGATCTCGAGTCGGGCGAGCCGCGTCGCGTGGGAAGCGGCGTGCCCCGCTTGCGCGTGGCCGATGAACGGCTCTGGGGATTCGAGTGCTGGTGGCGCGCGGATCCGGCGCGCGCCGGTTTCACGGCGGCCGACCGCGAGGAGCTTGAGACGTCGAAGCGTCTTCTCCGGGGGCTGCTACGTGATGCCCGGCGCGGCGGCATGCGCGGTGCCGCGCTTTCGGCGAGGACTTAGGCGGGAGTGACCTTCTCCGCCTGCGGCTTGCCGCGGCGGGGATCCGTGCCCTTCTCGTAGGACACGCTTTGTCCTTCGCGGAGCGTGTCGAATGCGTCCCCTTCCACCTGCGAGCGGTGGAAGAAGATGTCCGAGCCATCCTCCGTCTGGATAAAGCCGAAACCTCTGTCGCCGACCAGCTTCTTGATCGTACCTGTGGCCACTTGTCCTCCACGTGCGCGGCACGTCGTCCGTTTGTTTGCACAGAATGTACGCCGTTCGTGCGGCGGCGGGTCGGTTGGACATCGGCTGCGGGTCCTGTCCCGGGCTCAGGGTTGCGCCCTCGCCGCACCCTCCCCGCTTCATGCGCGCAGCCTCCACCACTCAGCGACGCGGGCCCAAGGGGCAGGGGCCCCTGAGGTCGAAGACCGGCGGCGGCTCGTACGCAACCCGCTCGCCCGTGCCACCCGCAGCCTCGCTCGCCCGCCCGCCTCCTTCCGGTCGTAGCCGGTCCGACCCGACGGCCTCTGCGCACGCTCGGACTTCGAGATGAAGCCTCGTACTAGGACGTTTCTGGTACGGACGGACGCCGTTCTATGACTAGGCCCACTCACTGAATCAGCCGACGATGCAGCGAGCCGCGCGGGTAGGAGGACAAAGAGGAGCCGCGTGGGGCAGGGGAGCGGCAAGATGCGTCGGCCTCGGATTCGTTTCTGGCAGAAGGTCCTCGCCGCGTTGCTCATTGTCGGCGTCGCGCCGATCGCGCTCGTCAGCGTCGTCGGCATTCAAGGAACGCGCAATGACCTCACCTCGCTCGGCGTCACCAACATCCGCCAGCGGTCCACATCGACCGCGAACGCGATCGACGCCTACCTTGCGAGCCGACTTGGCGACATCGTCCTCGTCAGCAAGATCCCGGACGTCGTGCGGTACACGCAGAACCTCGCCGATCAGCTGAATCGCGCGGTCGCGCGGAACGCCCTCGCTGCCGCTGCGGCGCGCGCACCGGAATACGAGTCCGTCGCGATCGTCGACCCGAAGGGAACGATCGTCGCCGCCTCCGTGCAGTCCGATGAGGGGACGAGCGTCGCGTTCCGTCAGTACTTCCTCACCGCATTCAAAGGGACGCCGTACGTGAGCGATCCGTCGTATTCGGTGATCACGAACAAGCCCGCGCTCTTCTTCTCCGCGCCGGTCAAGGACCCGAGCGGAGCGATCCTGGCGGTCGTGCGCACACGCGTGAACCTCGCCGCGATCTGGGACATCGTCGAGGGCGACGCCGGCTCCGTGGGCGTGGGCGCGCACAGCTTTCTGGTCGACGACTACGGCATCCGCCTCGCGGTATCCGAGACGAAGGGCCATCGCGATCAGGCCGAGTCGCTCATCTACAAGCCGATCGCTCCGATCGACCCGGACACGGCGAAGACGCTCGCGGCGGACAAGCGGTTCGGCACGAAGACTCCCGATCAACTCGTCATCGACCCCCTCCCCACGTTGAAGTCGGCGCTCGAGGCTCTCCCCAAGGGCACGAGCGCCGACGCAACTTTCGCCTACGGGGGCGGATCGGCTGAGCAACGCGGCGTGGTCACACGTCTTGTCACCAAGCCCTGGGGCTACGTCCTGGCCGTTCCGCTCACGACCTACACGAAGGCAGCCGACAACGCGACCTTCGACGCGGTCCTCATGCTCGCGATGGGCGTCCTTCTCTCCTTCGTCATCGGCGTGGTCCTGACACGGTCTCTCGTCGGACCGCTCCGCCGCCTCGTCGGCGAAGCGACACAGGTTTCGACGGGCGACATCGATCTGCGCGAGGCGAAGTTCGACACACGGAGCGGGGACGACATCACGCACGAAGTCGCGTCGGCGTTCGATCGCATGCTCAACGCGCTCCGCTTCTACGCCCTCGCGGACGAGGCAGGGAGCGGAGGCGATGACTAGCCGATGAATGCCCTCGCGATCGAGCTTCTCGGAGTCGCGAAGGAATATCTCGGACCGGCGGCCCCGGCGTTCCTCTCTCGAGAGCTGCATGCACTCGGGGTCAACGCGAATACCGTCGAACCCGCGCACATCCTTCCGCTCGCCGAACGCGCCCGCCTCGCGGCGGGGAAGCTTATGGACAACAAGCGCGCGGGCGAGCTCGCCCAGGCTCTTGCCGCGCACGGCGGTGAGATCGCGCCGCCCAGGGTCTCGAACGACCATCGTCTGGCCGCGAACGCCGCCGCGAAGCTCTTCGCGAGCGGACGCTTGCGCCAAGCCGAGGCCGCGTATCGCGAGCTCGTGGCAAAGCACGGCGACGCCGACTCGTACACCGAGCTCGCGCGAACGCTCATGTCGCTCGAGGACGTCGAAGCGGCGCTCGCCGTGCTGCGCGACGGTGCGTCCGCCCTGACGCGGAAGAACGACCGTGTGAGCGCGATCGCCCTTCTCGGTGTTGCCGTCGAGATCGTGCCCACCGATCTCGCGGCGCACCGACGTTTGGCCGCCGCGCTCGCCAATCAGGGCGACTTGATCAGCGCCTGCGAGGAGTACGGCCGGTACATCGATGTCGCGCTCTCGCACCGCGACACCCGACGCGCCTGGCTCGAGCTCACCTATGGTCGCGAGACGCTCGGGGACCTTCCGCAGCTGTTGGCGATCGCGGACCGGGTGGCCGCGGCGCAGGGCGGGGCGATGCCGACGCCGCCACCGCCTGTTCGCGCCGCGGCCACCCCTTCCACGATCCCGGCCCCGCGACCCACGACATCGGCGAGCGCGAGCTGGACTCCTCCGGCGACGCCGGCGACGCCCGCCCCCATCTCGACGAAGCCGTCGCCGGCGGCTGCGAACGGGCGGCCGACGATCATCGGGGCGAGCGAAGTACTGGCGAAGCCGGCACCGTCGGCGCTCGGGAACCTGATGCAGGCCCGAACACGGCCGGAGGCCTCGAACGCGGTCGTCATCAAGGATGCGCGGACCATGACGCACGCCGAGCGCAGCGACGTTACGAGCGCGGAGACGCTCCTTGCGCGAGCCGGCATCAACGGCAAGCCGAAGACAGAGCTCTCTGCTGCCCCGCGGCGTGCCCGACCACCACTCGATCTCGAGGCGGAGCTCGCGCGCCTGGTGCCGCGCGGCAATCCGCCGGAGGACGCCGCGATCGCGGACCTGCGCGCGACGGTGCTGATCGGGGCGAGAGATGCCCGCGCTCCCGAGGCGGCGCTCGATGCCGCGCGCAGGTTGCTCGCGATCCACAAGCTGGCCGCGGCGTCGGACGTGCTGCTCGACCTGATCGGCGCAGGGTTCAAGGACCGCGAGGCGCAGCGTCTGCTCATCGAGGTGAACTGCGAGATCGGCATGCGTGAGGTCGCCCGGGAAAAGTGCGCGTTACTGGGTGCGGTCTACCGGCTCGATGGCCAGGGCTCCATCGCCGAAGACGTGGAGCGACTCGCGCTCATCCTCTAGCCCGTTGGGGGGTTCCACCCCCCAGCCCCCGGCGATCGACCGGCGCTCGTGTCGACGAACGGCCTGGCGGCGAACGCGATAACCAGTCCCGCGATGAAGCCACCGATGTGCGCCCAGTACGCGACGCCCGAGGTCTGCTGGCTCACCGCGATCGCCCCGAGCCCGTTGATGAACTGGAGGAGCGCCCAGACCCCGATCATCACGATCGCTGGTACCGCGATCGGCCGGAGGAACACGATGCCGAGCGTGATGAGGACGCGGACGCGGTTGGTCGGGAAGAAGACGAGATACGCCGCGAGCACGCCGCTGATCGCGCCGGATGCGCCCAGACTCGGGATGATCGACTGCGGATCGGTCGCGACCTGCGCGAGGGCGGCGACGATCCCGCAGAAGAGATAGAAGATCAGGTACTTGAGGGAACCGAACGTCTTCTCGACGTTGTCGCCGAAGATGAAGAGGAAAAGCATGTTGCCCCCGATGTGCAGCCATCCGCCGTGCATGAACATCGAGGTGAAGAGGGTGAGCCAGATCGGCATCGGTCCCGGCGCCTCGTCGATCTGCACGGACGAGCCATCTGGAGCGGTGACCATGAACGCGCCGATGAGGTCCTTGCCGGTCGTGATCTCCGCGGGAACGGTGCTGTAGCCGTTGGTGAAATCGGGATTGACGAGCTGGTACATGAAGACGAGGACGTTCAGGACGATGATCGCAACGTTGACGACGGGTAGGCCAGGAGGACCGGTGTCCTCGTCGCCGATCGGGATCACGGGTGCATTCTCGCCAGACGCCTTGGCAAGCGCCAATTCGCCCGAGGGACCGGCCGATTGCTGCTGCATCGGTACGACCCGTGCTTTTGGGATGACGCATGCGGATCGTGAGGTACTGCGGGCGAGAGCGGCTTCCCGGCGGCGCGCGCCTCTGGCGGCGCCTTGCCCGCCGGGCGCGGTTCGATGGCGTGCTGCTCGTTTTCGGCTATGGCGTTGGCGGTCGCCCGGGCGACGAGCAGCGCAAGGCTGAGCGCACGGGCGAGCTTAGCGGAATGGTCTTGGCCGACTACGAGCCGGGGGTGATCCGTGTGTGGGTGCCCTGCACGTGCCAGGCCGCGGAGTTCGACGCCGACCAGCTGCGTGAGGACGGAGACGATCCGCTTGCGAGCTTCGCCCACGAGCTCGGCCATCACCGCGAGTGGATCCGTCGGCGCGAGTACCACAACGAGGCCGTCGCCGAGCGCTACGGCCGCCTGCTGCGGCGCGAGATAGGGGTCTAAGCAGCCGCGCAGCCGAGTTAGGAAACGTGGGTGAACGTAACGCGTGCCAACCAGTGAGGGGATCGGTGTCGGCGTCGCGATCGGTTCGCTTGCGGATGGTTCGTCGGCGACCGGTGGCTGGAGCGGTGCGTTCGGATTCTTCACATGGGTGCGCGCGTAGCCGAACGAGCCCACGAGCACGAGCAGCGTTGTCAGCAGGGAGCCGAGCTTCAGTGCCCAGGACGGCATCGCTCAGCCCGCCGTGGATTTCACGAACGGCACGCGGTCGTAGGTCTGACCGAGGATCTCCTTCGCGTCGACGCCGAGGTGCGAGGCAAGGATCTCCTGGTACACCGAGCGGAAGTCGACCGCGTACGAGAGGTTGCCGAGCTGATCGAGCTTCGCCAGGTTCGGCGTCTCACCGTAGAGGCCGCCCTTGATCCCGTCGCCGATGAGGAACACCGGCGACGCTGTCCCGTGGTCGGTCCCGCCGCTCGCGTTCTCTTTCGGGCGGCGGCCGAACTCGGACCAGGTCGCGATCATCACCCGATCCGCCATGTCGTAGGCGCTGAGGTCATCGTGGAACGCGGTGACCGCCGCGTCGAGGTAGCTCATGAGCGCGTCGTGCCGATTGAGCTCGGTGTAGTGCGTGTCGAACCCGCCGAGCGTCACGTGCAGCACCTTCACGCCGGTGCCGGTCACGATCAGCTCGGCGGCAAGCTGGAGCGCCGCGGCGAGCTGGTTCTTGCTCGAGTAGACGAGGTTGACCTTGTCGGAGTAGCTGCCCTTCGGCGTGTACTTCGCCGAGCTCGTGCGCAGCTGCGCGACCGTGTCTCGGACGGTCGTCATCGACGAGTCGAAGAGCGCGCCGTAGATCCCGGGTGTGTTCCGGTACAGCGTGCCCATGACGTTCTCGACGTTCTGTCCGCCCTGGAAGCCAAAGGTGTTCACGTTGTCGATCACGGTGAGCGTCGCCTGCAGATCACGAAGCATCCCCGGAATGTTCGTCGTGCCGCAGGCACAGCCAACCAGGGGATGGCCGGCGGAGTCGTAGTTCTTCGCGATCGCGGCGCCAAGCCACCCGTCCTGCGCCTTGCGCGCCGGGTCGGCGGTCTCCCACACACGGATCGAGTCGAAGTGCGAGAAAGACGGATTCGGGTAGCCGACGCCTTGCACGATGGCGACCTTGCCCGCGTCGTAGAGCGCCTTCATGCCCTTGAGGTTCTCGTGGAGGCCGAGGTCCTTCGAGATCGGCTGGGCCTTCGCGGCGACGGCGGACAGCTGCGGCCGGAAGTCGTGGTACTGCGAGCTCGACATCGGGACGACGGTCTGCAGGCCGTCGTTGCCACCGCCGAGCTGGATCATCACCAGGACCTTGTCGTTCTGGACGGCGGCGCTCTTGGCCGCGAGGACCGCGCGCGCGAAGACGTCAGGGATCGCGGCGTACCCCGACGCGAGCGCCTGCGCTCCGACGCCGAACACGAGTCCGTTCTGCAGGAAGTCCCGCCGCGAGAGTCCGTTCACGCCGCCGAGCTCTTTCATCGCCGTCACCTATTTCAGCTGGAACTCCGGCGACGCGAGGAGGATCAGCCACCTCGTCGCGTCGTCCGGGCTCGAGTTCAGGAGCTGCGCCGTCGCCGGGCTCACGACGCCGTCGAGCTGCGTCAGATGCGCGTTGTTGAACGCGGGGAGCTTCGCGATGCCGGTGAGCGTCGCCTGAGCGAAATTCACCCGCTCGAGCACGTTGTTGCTCGAGATCCAGCTGGCGTTCGACGGCCAGCCGCCGACCTCGGGCGGATCGAAGAGCGTTTGCCCCTGCCCCTGTCCCGCCTGGCCGATCGCCCGCGCGAGCCCCGGCTGCTCGATGGACTTGGCCATGTTGACCATGAGCTCGGTCGGGCTCTTGACGAGAGCGCGGTAGGTCGTGGGGGCGAGGAATTCGGGGCTCGTGAAGACATCGCGCATGAGCGTCTTGAGGTCGTAGTTGGATTTGCGGAAACCGTCGGCGAGACGCTTCACGTACGCGTCGGCGGGCTGGTCGGTCACGAACTCGCGCAGGACCTTGGTGACGATGAACGGCGCGGTCGCCGGCTGCGCGAGGATCTGCTCGAGCACCGCCTTCGTGTCCCACTGCTTGGTGACGCCCAGGAACTTCACCGGACCGACGTACGCGCGCTGCTGGACGAAGACGCCGGTCTTGACGGTGTCCGGGGTGAGGTTCTTCGGAGGCTGTCGGCCCTGCTGCTGCGCACGCAGCACGAGCGCGTCGTACATGGCCTGGGTCACGGGCTCGCGCCAGCCGGAGAGCGCCTTCGCGCCGTTTCGAACATCGTCCTCGGTGAAGCTGCCGACGCCCATGGTGAAGAGCTCCATGAGCTCGCGGCTGTAGTTCTCGTTCGGCGCGCGTCCGGTCGATGTGCCGAGATCGAGGTAGCGCAGCATCCCGGGGTCGATCGTCACCTGATAGAGAAAGTCGTGGAGGTTGCCGAGCGCGTTGTGGCGCCAGGTCTGGTTCTGCCAGTAGATGAACGGCGTCTGCAGCGTGACCTTGCGGAAGTCGCTGGTGAAGTGGCCATGCCAGAAGAGCGTCATGCGCTCGGCGAACGGGGTGGGGGTCCGCAACATCCAGTCGAGCCACCACGAGATCAAGTTCTGTGGGTTGATCGACTTCTGCTGCGAGGCGTCGTCCGCGCCCGCGAGCGCTGGCGGCTCCGCGACCGGGGTCTCGATGAGCCGATCGACGGTCGTCTTGAAGCCGTCCTTGACGGACTGCTGGTACTCCGCGGGCGTGGCGCCGAACGTTGCCCGGCGCAGGAGCTGCGCGACCTGGGCCTCGGGCTTGTCCAGCGGCGAGATCCAGTCGATGGTCGGGGCCGGCGTTTGGCCAGGTAGCGAGATGGTCGGCAGGTCGCCAAAGTGATGGAGACCGAGGACGCGGGTGATCGCGAGCCCGCCGGCCGCCGCGCCCGCGCCGATCAGCACGTGGCGGCGGCGGATCCCGAGAGGCGCCTTGCGTGCTTTCTTCGGGGACTTGGCGGTGCCGGGGTCGTCGTTCATGTGTCCTATATATCGCTCGGCCTGGCAGGTTTGGTTCCCCATCGGTATGCGATCGGTGTTGGGTTTGTCAGAAGAGTGTTAGACGGCCGGAATCCCTAGACTTACGTCATCGCGGGCGACGTTCGGCGGGCGGCCCTAGGGCGAGCGTCGCTGCGCTGACGTCGCCTCCTCGTTCGATCATCCGCAAGTAAACTTGCTTCTGATCCTCTCTCGTCGGCGACGTAGCCAAGTGGCAAGGCAGAGGTCTGCAAAACCTTCATCGCGGGTTCGATTCCCGCCGTCGCCTCAGTTCCGAGCAAATCGCGAGATCGCTAGGTTGCGAGGCAGAGGTTCTATACCTTTGTCCTGGCGCCAATTCGTGTTCTCCAACGAACTGCATGGCCAGGACGTGGGTCTGTCAACTGAGGACAAGAGTCTGGAGGACATGGGTCTGTAGGGCAGCCGTCTCCCGATCAGGCGACGAACTTTGCGCCGCCGCTTGCATCGGCACTCCCATGCGCTCTCGGCGGAAGTCGGGATCTGGCGACCCCGCTTCCGATCCTCACAACCGTGACGAGCGGCACCGTGGAGCGCCGTAGTCTTCCGGTGTGGCCACCTCTCGCTCGACGATGATGGCGATCGTGTTCGATGTTCCATCATCCATTGCGGCGAGCCAGAGTCCGGGCCGTAAGTGACCGACGCAGGATCCTGGCCGGCGAAACAAGGGAGAACGCGATGAACGACAAGCGGGCGCGCGACTTGGTTGCACGCGAGCGGGCGCGGATCGAACAGAGCCTGCGCGAGCTGAACGCGGACGTTACGGCCGAGGTGGAGCTGCATCAACAGCAGACCGGAGAATCCTCCGAGGCAGGAACCGACCTCGATCGCGAAGAGATCGACATCGCCTTGGTCGCTGACCTACGTGAAGAGCTGAAGGCGGTCGGGCGAGCCGAGGCGCGCATCGCCGCAGGAAAGTACGGCCGGTCGATCGACACCGGCGCCCAGATCCCCGACGAGCGTTTAGAGGCAGCTCCCTTGGCCGAGCGCACGATTGAGGAGCAACGCCGACTCGAGAATGGCGTGGGTTGAGCGCGTTCGGCTTGGACGCGCAGCTCGCCGACGACATCGTTCGGTCACGTGGCCGCGCGTGAGGTCAGCCTCGCCGACG
>VBDQ01000043.1 GCA_005889075.1 Chloroflexota bacterium | reverse complement strand
GTCCGCAGACACCAGGCTCAACAACCTCGGGTTCGACGATGTCTACATGACCTACCACGACGTCAGCGCGCTCGACATCGAGCTCGGCGTTTCGAGAGACGGCGGGCAGACGTATGTCCAAAACGGCCCGATCATCAACAACGCCGACGTCCCTCCGGTGCAGTGGGGAGAACCAGATGGAAATGGGCTGGGAAACATCGTCGCCCGCAGGGCGGCGGGAGGTCAGCTCACGCTCTACTCGATCTTCGTGACCCCCGACAGCGCGGCGGACAACGTCAGCCAGGGCGCGGCCGGCACGTCGAACTTCAACCGTGTGTACGCGGCTGTGGGCACGGTCACCGACGTGCTCGCGCCGGGCGCGCCGATCATCAGCTGGCGAAACTACGAGGTCTTCCACGGGCCGATCGGCGCACGGTACGACCGGATCTTCCCGATCACCGCCGTGGATGCCGGCGGCAACGTCTACGCGATCTGGACCGATGGCAATCACATCATGTACAAGGTCGACGCGACAGGCACCGGGTGGAACCCGGCGGCGGCCCCGGGTCAGATCGCCAACCCCGCCGGCGTGAACACGACGATCATGCCGTGGGCGGCCGCGGGGAAGTCAGGTATCGCCGACGTCGTCTTCTACGGCGCTTCGGGCGGCGCGGGGGCACAGCCCAACCCGCAGGACGATCCGAATAACCAATGGAACGCGTACATGGCGCAGACCGTCGACGGCGGCGCGACCTGGGGCGTGTTCAAAGCGAGCGACCACGTCATTCACACGGGCCCGATCTGCATCGACGGCCTCGGGTGCGAGCTGAGCACGCCGTCACGAGACCGCACCCTCCTCGACTTCTTCCAAATCTCGATCGACCCGACCAACGGCGCGGCGGACATCGCCTACGCGGACGACCACGCCTCGCCTGGCAGCGCGGTGCTCTACTTCACGCGCCAGTGCACCGGTGCCAGCGCCACGACGGGGGGCGCGCTGGCGAACGACTGCAAGGCCCCACCGCCTCCTCCGACGCCGCCGCAGGGGAGCACTTGCCCAGGCCCGCAGATCCTTGACTTCCTGAATGACGCGCCGAACAACTACCCGGGCGGGTCCGGGCAGAACATGGACAACCTCGACATCGTGAACGCCTTCTTCGCCTCGAGCGCGGGCAGCGCGACGATCGACGTCACCCTGACTATCAAGGATCTCGAGGCACCGCCGACGCCCGACAACCCGAACGTGCTCTCGGGCCTCTGGACCGTCTACTGGCAGCAGGCCGGCACAGCCAACGCCCCCGGCGGCACGAAGTGGTGGTTCGCCCAAGCAAACACGACCGGTCCGGACAACAAGACCGTCCCGAACTTCAGCGACGGGACCTTCGATGTGAGTGCGGATAGCTACACCGGCCGGCACACCGCGACGGGCGAATTCAACGCCGGACCGAACGGCACGTTCGTGATCCACGTGCCGCGGGCGGACGTCGGCAACCCCGCGGATGGAGCGATGCTCACGAACCCGTTCGCCGACACCGCCGGGGCCTTCACTGTCGCGGGGACCGGCCTCCGCTTCACCGCGCGGGCCGATCGGGCGCCCGACTCCAACTACGGAGCTGACTACAACGTGGCGCAGACGTGCAAGGCGGATCTAGCCATAACGATGACGGACTCACCGGACCCGGCGCACGTCGGCCAGAACCTCACGTACACGATCGTGGTCACGAACAACGGCCCGGACAAGGCGCTCGGCGTGTCCGTGACGGACACGCTACCCAAAAACGCCGGCTACGGATCGACGACCCCGACACAGGGCTCCTGCACGCTCAAGCCGTCCAAGACCGCCGTCGTCTGCACCCTCGGCACGATGGCGAGCGGCGCGCGCGTGACGATCACGCTCGTGGTGAAACCGACAAGCAAGGGGACGATCACCAACACAGCATCGGTGACGCTCGCCTCACCGACGGATCTGAACACCGCGAACAACACGGCGACGGCTACGACCACCGTGCAGCCGTAGAGAAGCGGGCGGCGCGGGACACCATCCCGCGCCGCTCACCGGTGGCACGTCACTTGCACGACGTCGTTCTGGAGGCGGGGTCACGCAAGTGAACCCCCTTCGTTTTTTTGTCTGTCCGTCGCAGGGGCGGTGACAGGTTCAGCCGAAGCGTTTCTTGTAGCGCTCCTTGAGCTCGGCGTCGGTGCTCCCGAGGTAGCGGCTCGTCGTGGCGACGTTCTGATGGCCGGCGAGCCGCTGCGCGAACGGAACGCTCTCTTGTTTCGCCCAGGCCGTGATCGCGGCGTGGCGAAGCCAGTGCGGCGAGACGTTCTCGGTCAGGCCGGCTCGGGTCGCCGCCTCGGCGACGATGTGCTGCGCCATCTTCACGCTCATGCGGTACGAACCGTCGACCTTCCGCCGCCGGGTCACAAACAGCGCCGGATCCTTGTCCTTGCGCGTACGCAGGTAGCGCTCGAGGAGGCGCCGCGAGACCTCGTTCAGGAAGACCTTCCGGTAGCGGCGGCCCTTGCCGAACACCGTGACCTCGTCCGCGACGCGGATCCCGTCCGGCGGCGCCGGAGCCCGCGGATCGAGCGCGAGCTTCTCGCGGTCGAGCCCGACGACCTCGGAGACGCGGCACCCCGTCGCGCGGAGGAGCTCGAGGAGCGCGCGGTTACGAAGGCCGTCGTCGGTAGCGTCGTCGAAGCCCTCTTCGAGAAGGCGCCTGAGCTTTTGCTCGTCGAGATGTCGGAGGTCCGGGCTCGGGTCGGGCGCCTTGGCGAGCTCGACCTTCTCGGGCCGTGGGACCGGCAGGTCGAGCAGGACGCCGAATTTGAGAAGGCCGCGGAGCGCGATGAGGTGCAGGTTCTTGCTCGCGGCCGAGATCGGCCGCTTGCCGGCGTCGCGCCCCGAGAGAAGACGGCGACGCGTGAGGTGGCTCGCGTACGCCTTCAGGATCCGCACGTCGATGTCCTTGACCCGCGGTGCGGCCCCGTCGCGGCCGACGAAGTCGAGGAACTCGACGAGGAACCGTGCGTAGCGCGGGAGCGTGGTCTCGCTCCGCCCTTTGTCGCGCAGCTCCTGCAGGAACGCCCGCGCAAGGTCGCGTACCGGGCTGTTCGGGCCGAGCTCGCGGGGATCGACGTATTCGGCCGCGATCAGGCCCTTTTCGGGTTTCACCACTTCCGTATCGCGTGTAATCCTCATTCTGCGAAATGTTTACAAGCACGCGTCCGACGTGTCAAGCGGAACTGCTCTCCTTCAAACCTCGATGTCAAGGGGCTCGGAGATGCCAAGACGCCGAGCGAAATCACGGAGGAAGTCAGGTCGGTCGGCGGGCGGACAGGGCTGAGACTCGAGGTCTCACCCAGCGCCCACGAACTGGACCTCCACAATTCCAGTCGCAGCGCTTGAGAGATGCGCGTCGGCCGTGAGCAATCGCGCTCTCATGAGCTCTGAAAGTGCGACATAGAACGAATCGGGTGCCGCGATCCGATCCGCAAGCTGGTGGGCGCGCGGAAGGAGGGTCGGAAGAGCGATCCGCTCAGCTGCGAACGCGATCAGGCGGGCGGTGATGAGGTCGAAGCGCGCGCGCTCAAGCAGATCCTGGCGGAACAGTCGCCGAAAAACGCCGTAGACCTCCGCGTCGAAATGGGCTGGCACCGCGATTCGCTTACTGCCGACTGCGGCGATTGCCGCTTTGCTACGGCCTGACTCCGCGAGCAGGTCTACCGCAAGCGAGGCGTCGAGGACTATCAGTCGTCGAGGCGCATCTCGCGCCGTGCCTCCCGAACGAGCTCTGCGCTCGTTTTGCCTCCGAAGTCGACGGGCGGCAGCTTCCCCACCTCGGCGAACCATTCGGCCAGTGTTGGTCGCGCGAGGTCATCCTTCAGGATCTCGATCACGTATTGACTCATCGACACGCCCTTGCTGGCGGCGCGGCGTCGCAGCCGTTCGCGCAGCGCGACGGGCACGCCACGAACCTGCAGGTCGGTCTTCCGGACGGTCACTCCACAATCGTAGCATGCATTTTGCATGCTGAGCACCCTGTCCAGCGTTGCGCCGACGGTTCTTTGGTGCCTAGGCAGGTTCGAGCCCGTGCCGGCGCATCAGCTCGCGCTCCGATTGTTGGTCAAGTCGACCGGACCGATCGAGCGCGTCGAGCTCCCTGAAGTACGAATCGAGGGCCGGCGCGTGAACGATCAGAACCCTCAGGACCTCAGGCCCACCGTTGCCGAACGTGTGCGCCACGCCAGCGGGCACCAGCGCGAACCCGCCACGCTCGATCCGATGATCCACGTCTTCGACATGGAGTGCGAGCGTTCCGTCGAGGACGTAAAAGGCCTCACTGGTACCTGGATGGCGATGCGCCGCCGGCCGCCGCGCACCTACGGGGACCTCGCGCTCGAAGAGCGAGAACCGACGGTCGGTGTCGGCCCCTAGGGCTTTGAAGCGGAGCGCGCTCCCGCGCGCCGTCATCGCTGTTCCTTCACCAGCGCGCACGATCACGACGCGATCCATAGCGCGGTGCGTCCTCCCTCGCGAACGATCACGGAGCGCGGAGGCGGGTTGGCGCGGTTGCCGAGAACCGCGGGGGTCCTCAATCCTCGGGCTCGACGTCCGCGCTAAAGCTCTCGGTGACGCGGTTGTTGAGGTTCGCGATCGATGTGTTCACCACGAGCTCCACGAGCGCGCGCTCGTCGAAGAATGGCCTCAGTCGCAGGAATGTCTCGTGGGACAGCCTGGCGGTCCGGGTGAGCTCCGTCGACGCCGCGATGACCGCCTTCTCCTCGTCGGTGAACAGCGAGCTCGTCTCAGCTGTCGGGATCGCGTCGACCATCTCCTTGGTGATGCCGAGCGCACGGCCGGCTTTCGAATGCGAGGCCTTTCAGTAGCGGCACTCGTTGACGAGGTCCGACGAGAGGAACGACAGCATCCGCAGCTTCGGCGAGAGCACGCCTTCGTTGAGCGCCTTGCGAACGTCCCAGTACGCTGCCGAGAGCTGCGGCGAATGGTTGAGGAGTCGCCGGAAGTTGTTCCCCTCGCCCACATAACGGATCCGTGCCATCACCCGAGTCTAGGCACCACGACGCCGGGAATTGCGCGCGGCTAGGCTGTCGGGTCGCGACTCGGACTTTGGGGAGGTGCGGCGATGAGAGTGCACGACTGCAATTGGCAGATGCTCGAGGAGTATCTCGCGCACGACGATCGGATCGTGATGCCCATAGGGTCGACCGAGCAGCACGGGTACCTTTCCGTCGGCACCGACGCGATCCTGGCCGAGCGTGTCGCCGTCGAGGCGGCCGAGCCGCTCGGCGTGCCGGTCCTCCCCGCCCTGCCTTTCGGGGTGACGCCGTACTTCGCGGCCTTCCCTGGCAGCCCAACGCTGCGGACGAGCACGCATATCGCAGTGCTGCGTGATCTGCTCGACTCGCTGTATCGCCAGGGCTTCCGCCGCATCGCCGTCGTCAACGGCCACGGCGGGAACACGCCGTCGGCGGGCGCGCTGCGCGAGTGGCTCACCGAGCCGCGTGAGGCGCGCGTGCAGATCCTCTTCCACGACTGGTGGAACGCGCCGCGGGTATGGGAGGTCGTCGAGCGCTACGAGAAGGAGTCCTCGCACGGCTCGTGGATGGAGAACTTCCCCTGGACGCGCATCCCGGGCGTCGTCATGCCAAAAGGGACAAAGCCGCGGATCTCCCCCGCCCTCATCCGTCAGGCGCCGCCTGAGGAGCTGCGCCGGCTCACCGTCGACGGGGTCTTCGGAGGCTCGTACGAGCGGCCCGACGACCAAGTCCTCGAGCTCTGGCGCACCGGCGTCGCCGAGGTCAGGGATCTCACCGAGAACGGCTGGCCCAAGGATGACTGAGCTCGCGGGCAAGGTCGCGCTCGTCACCGGGTCCGCACACGGCATCGGCACCGCCATCGCGGATGGGCTCGCGGAGGACGGCGCGAAGGTCCATCGAGTCGACCGCGACACGGCGGATCTCGCCGATCCGCGACAGGTCACCGCTCTAGTCGAGGGCATCGGACGCGTCGACGTCCTCGTCAACTGCGCCGGGGGCGTTGTCGGCCAGGTCGGCCGGCCGATCGAAGAGATCAGCGACGCGGATTGGAAGGCGATCATCGACGCCAACCTCACGACCACGTTCCTGTGTACCCGCGCGGTCGTCCCGGCGATGAAGACCGCGGGATGGGGCCGGATCGTGAATATCTCGTCGGGCGCAGGGCGCAGCGTCAGCCTCACCGGGATCCAGGCCTACACGAGCGCGAAGGCCGGTCAGATCGGGCTCACCCGCCAGATGGCGCACGAGCTCGGACGTTTTGGCATCACCGTGAACTGCATCGCGCCCGGTTTCGTGCGCTCGAACCCCGCCAGCGAAGCCCAATGGCAGAGCTACGGCGACGAGGGCCAGCGGCGAGTCCTCGAGCGGATCGCGCTGCGCCGGCTGGGGACACCGGACGACATCGCGAACGGCGTTCGCTTCTTCGTCTCGTCCAGAGCGTCGTGGATCACCGGTCAGGTGCTCTCGATCGACGGTGGGACCGCGCTCTTCTGACGTCTAGACGAGCGCGCCCTTGAGCAGATCGAGCGTCTCGCGGCTCTGCGGCCGCCGCCCTTCCTCGACGTCGTGCATGAGCTCGATGAGGCGCGCGACGAGCGGCGTCGGAACGCCGACCTCGGCGCCGAGACCGATGATCGGGCCGAGCTGCGCGTCGGCTTCGGTGCGGCGCTTGCGCACGGCGATGTCTCGCCACACGCCGCTGTGGGTCTTCGCCGATCGACGATTGAAGGCGACCATCTCATCGAGTGAGCGCTCGGAACGGGCGGCATCGGCTTCCGGCGCGAAGGCGGACGGATCGAACCCGTCGAAACCCTCTGGCGTGATGCCGCGCGCCCGAGCGACGCGCATCACCTCGCGGGCGAGCTCGACGTACAGGCCGCGATAGGCCGGAGCGGCGAGCGCGTCGGCGATCGAGTCATTGGTGAGCGCTGTCGCGAAGAGCTGCGCGCCGTACGCGAGCTTTCCCCAGAGGTAGCCCCAGATGTTCGTCGTGAGGATGGCGCGTTCCTCGAAATCGCGGAGCGCTCGATGCAGCTCGACGAGGCGTGGCGTGACTCGGCCATCGATTTCACCCACGACTACCGCCCCGCGACCGGCGTACTGGATCACACCAGGCTCGAGGTAATCCGCGCCGAAATTCACGAAGCAGCCCATGGTCCGCTCGTCGCCCACGACCGATTTGATGACGAGCTCGTTCAGGCCGTTCTGCGCCGAGACCACGTAGCCGTCGCCGGCGAGGTGCGGCGCAAGGGAGCGCGTCGCGGCGTCCGTGTCCTGAGCCTTCACCGCGAGCACGACGTGCTCGAACGTGCCGTCGAGCTCGTCGGGTGAGAAGGCTGGCATACGCGTCGCGAACTCGGCGATCGGACCCGTGATCCGCAGGCCGCTCGAATTGATCGCGGCGACGTGCTCCCCCACCCGGTCGACGAACGTCACGTCGTGCCCGGCACGGGCGAGATGGGCGCCGATCGTGCCCCCGATCGCCCCCGCGCCCCAGACGAGGAATCTCAACGGAACCCTCCGCGCCGCTCGGCGAGCCCGTCGCCGATGAGGCTCAGCCCCACGCCGACGACGAGGAGCGCCATGCCGGGCAGCGTCGTCATCCACCATGCGAGGAGCAGGAACTGGCGGCCTTCCGCGATCATCGCGCCCCACTCCGGCGTGGGCGGCTGCGGGCCAAGGCCGAGGAAGCTAAGGGTCGCGCCGGTCAGGATCGCGAGCACCATCGCGGTGAAGACGTAGATGAGCGCCGGCGCGATCACGTTCGGCAGAACGTGGCGGAGCATGACGCGGGCGGAGGTGCACCCGACCGTCCGCGCCGCTTCGATGTATTCGAGATGCCGCGTCGCCAGCGTTTCTCCGCGGGTGATGCGCGTGTACGGGATCCAGCCGACGACGCCGACCGCGATGTAGAGATTCGTCAAGCCCGGCCCGAGGATGCTCATGATCGCGATGACGAGGATCAGGAACGGGAACGCCATGAGCACGTCGACGACGCGCATGACAAGCGTGTCCAGGCTTCCGCCGAGGTAGCCGGTGGCGATCCCCATCAGGCTGCCGAAGAAGAACGGGAAGAGCACGGAGATGAGCCCGATCTGAAGATCGAGGCGCGCGCTATAGACGATCCGGCTCCAGATGTCGCGGCCGAAGTTGTCGGTGCCAAGCACGTGACCGGGGCTGAGCGGCGGCAGGAACGCGTCGGTGAAACGCTGCTCGATCGGGTCGTACGGCGTGAGGAGCGGAGCGAAGATCGCGGCGAGCACGACGATCGTGAGCAGCACTACGCCGGTGACGAAGGCCGGGCTCAGCTGGGTCTTGCGGAGGCGGACCGCGATGTCGATCGGTTTTGGCGCGACGACCGGCAGCGCGCCGCCGTCGAGCGCCTTGTCACTCATACGTGACCCTCGGGTCGAGGACCGAGTAGGAAAGGTCGACGACGAGGTTGACCAGGATCACGAGGAATGCGCTGATCACGGTGATGGCCTGCACGACGGGGTAGTCCCGCCCGCTGATGGACGAGACCAGGAGCTGTCCCGTGCCCGGGACCGCGAAGACGGTCTCGACGACGATCGTGCCGCCGACGAGGAAGCCGAACTGCAGACCGAAGATCGTGACGGTCGAGAGCAGGGCGTTCCGCAGCACGTGGCGGAGCAGGACGAGCGATCCCGGAAGGCCTTTCGCGCGCGCGGTGCGCACGTAGTCGGATCGCAGCGTGAGGATGATCTGGCCCCGCAGGTTGCGGATGAGCACCGCGGAGAGCTGCAGCGCCAGGGTGAGCGCTGGAAGGAAGAGGTACCAGACGTGCTGCGGGAAGGTGTCGCCGAACCCCGCGACCGGGAACCAGTGCAACGTCAGCCCGAAGAAGAGGATCAAGAGGATCCCGAACCAAAAGCTCGGCGTCGTCAGCGCGAAGAGAAACCCCACCCGGATTAGCTGGTCGGGCCACTTTCCCTTCGTCACGGCGGCCGTGATCCCGAAGGTGAGCGTGATGATGGCCGCGAGGCTCATCGCGTACGCGGCGAGCGCGAGCGTGATCGGCACGCGGCTCAGGACGAGGTCGGCGACCGGCTGCCGGTAGAGCAGCGACTGCCCCATGTTCCCGGTGACGAGCCCCGAGACGAACATCCAGTACTGCTCGTGGATCGGCTTGTTGAGGCCGAGGATCTCGCGGAGCTGCGCCGCCTTCTCGTCCGTCGCGCGATCTCCGAGGATGAGGAACGCGGGATCTCCCGGCAGCACGCGGACCATGCCGAAGATCACGACGGTCACGCCGAAGAGCACGAAGACCATCAGCACGAGGCGCTTGCGTATGTACGCGGATCGGCCCATGTCAGTGCGCTGCCATCAGGCGAGGTGCGGCCGGCGGCGGCCCGACCTCGAGCGATCGCCGCCGGCCATCCTGGCTACTTGTTGATCTTCACGTCTTCGAAGCGGTAGTACGAGAGCCCGTCGATGAAGAAGCCCTGAACGTAGTCGCGCCATCCGGCGGTCGCCCCGAGGTACGAGATGAAGACGAGCGGCGCCGCGTCGAGGTAGATCTTCTGGATCTCCGAATAGTCGGCCTCCCGCTTCTTCGCGTCCTGCTCGAGGTCCGCCTTGGTGATCTTGTCGTTCAGATCGGGGTTGTTGTAGCGCGTCCAGTACGCGAACGGGCTCGCCCCACCGCGCATCGCGTAGTTCACGATCTCGGTCGGATCGTTCATGTCGTTCGTCCACGCGCTCGGGGTCGACATGAAATCGCCTGCGCGGTAGTTCGTGCGCACCACAGCGGTGTCGAGGGTCTGGATGTCCACGGTGACACCGAGCTTCGCCCACGCTTCCTTCAGGATGATGGCCGTATTGGCGAAGTTCGTGTTACCGGAACGTACCTGCATATCCATCTTGAAGCCGTTCGGGGCCGAGGACTGCGCCATAAGGGCCTTGGCCTTGTCCATGTCGTAGGGATAACCGGGAAGGCTCTTGTCCCAGTAGGTCCCCTGCGGGATGGGCGAGTTCATGAACTTCGCTTGCCCGAAGTAGACGGACTTGATGATCGCGTCCTTGTCGGTCGCATAGTTCAGGGCCTGGCGCACCTTCACATCGTTCAGCGGCGGCTTGGAGGTGTTGAGGATGACGAACGCGGTCTGCTGGATCGTGAACGTCTGCGCCTTCACGCCTGATTGGCCGCTCAGCGTGCTGATCTGGCTGAAGGGGACGAAGTCGACGAGATCGGTCTCCGCACCCTGAAGCTTCAGGACGCGCGTGTTGTCGTCTGGGATGTACTCGATCCGGACCTCATCGACGGACGGCTTGCCGTTCCAGTAGTTCGGGTTCCGCTTGAGGATGATCGGATCGCCCTTCTTCCAGCCCTCGACGTAGTAGGCCCCAGTTCCCTTGGTCTTCCAGGCGTTCGCGTTGTCGTAGTCCTTCGCATCGGTGGCCTTCGCCATGTCCGCGGGCAGAATGCCGCCCGAGAACATCGCCAGCACCGAGAGCAGCGGAGCGTACGGCTGTTTCAAGCTGATCGTGACCGTCTTGTCCTCGGTCGCGGTGACGTCCTTGATGGCTACGTAGTTGTCCTTCCACGCGCTCTTCTCGCCGCTCCGCGCCATGTCGAGCGAGGCTTTGACGTCGCTCGCCTTGAGCGGCGTTCCGTCGGAGAACTTCAGTCCGTCGCGGAGCGTGAAGGTCCAGGTCAGCCCGTCAGATGATGATTGCCACTTCGACGCGAGACCGGGCTCGACGCTCACGCCGTCCTTCGACGTCCGGAGCAGCGTGTCGTACACGTTCACCGAGATGAACAGCGCCGGGTTGTCGTCGATCTGCCACGGCACGAACGGGCTGAATGGCTCCGCGTTTCGCGCCATGCGCAGGACCTGTGGGCCTTTCGACGTCGCCGAAGCGCCAGGTGCCTGGGTGGATGCCGGCGCGCACGCTCCGATGAGGAGCGCGGCCAGAGCGGCCAGGGTGACGGCTACGGGCCATCGTTTGCTCGATAGGAACATCAGTAATTCCTCCCCCTCGTGAAGGTGAACCCCGTATGTCTAGCACGTTGGACCTCGCCAAGGCTCGAGGTGGAAGGCATCGTGGAGATACCGAGCACAGAGCTCGGCTCGGTTGAGCTCGGCGCGCGCGTAGCGGCGGATCCGGCCGGCGTCGCCAGCGCACCAGCGCCAGGAGCCGCCGTCAGCGACGCGACCGCGGTCGCTGACGCCCCGATAGCGCTGGCCGCGGCCGACTCCGGAGACCTCGTCGGTGCGCTGGGCGACGGCCGCTCGCGTAGCGCGCTCACCGGCGCAACGAATCCAAGCGCGCCAAAGGCGATCGCGCCCGCGCCGACGAGCCCGAGGACGAGGAGCAGCGCCCATGGCCCGGCGCCGAGTGGCAAGCGTTCGAGGCAGTTCGGACAAAAGCCCGACACGGGCGTCGTGACGAAGCCGCACCTCCGGCAGCGGACCGGCCGTCGAGCGCGAGGCATGCGCTGGGTGTGTGCATTCGCCGTGCGCAGCCGATTTCGGGCTCTAGCGCGCTCCCGCGACCTTGCGGCGCCGCTCCCGCTCGATCCAGCTCGCCTCCGCAGGGAGGCCGAGGGCTCGGCGCTGGCTCGCGGAGAGGTATTTCGCGCCCTCCTGCAGTGAGAGGCTCGAGACGCGCGCCCGGTGCTCGCGCAGGAACGCGAAGGTCAGCTCCGGCCGTTTCTTCGAGACTTCGCGCAGAACCCAGCCGATCGCCTTGCGGATGAAGAATTCGCGCTCGTCGAGCATCGTCGCGGCGACCCGTGACCAGAGCACGAAGTCCCCCGCGCCCCGGCGCAGCGCGTCGTGCTCCGCCAGCAGCGCCGTCCGCCGCACCCAGAAATCATCGTCGTTCGACCATCCCACGAGGAGCGACTTCGCTCGCGGATATCGCGCGATCACGTCGCCGATCACCTTGGGCGCGATCCAGTCGACATAGGCCCACGTCTTCGACCGTCGCACGAGCGCGATGAGCCAGGGCAGGTCGCGATCGATCAGCGTCGCGCGTTCGCACTCGAGCACGCCGATCGCGGCCGCGCGCAGCTCGTGGACATCGGCGCGGTAGAGCGACTCCGCCACCGCGCGAAGCTGCGACCTCGAAAGGCTCGGATGTGCTCGGCAGAACTCCCGTATCGCGGCCCGGATAGCGGGAAGGTCCGCGCCCCAGAAGATGAGGTCGCTCTTGAGATAGGCCTTCGCTGCCGCCGCGCGTCCGCGCGACCCGCTCGCGCGCAGCTGACGGCGGAAGAAAGCCGACGCCTCCGATGCGGTATTCACTCGCGCAGCCATCGCGCGACCTCGCTGTCGTCGAGTCCCGCGGCATCGAGCTCGCGCTCGTCGAGGACGAGCACCGGGATGCGCAGGGCGTACCGATCGAACAGCGCGGCATCTTCGGTGATGTCGACGCGCTCGATCTCGAGTGGAACGTCGAGCGAGACGCGCCGCAACGTGCGGTACGCCTCAGCGCAGAGGCCACAGTCCGGCTTCTCGAGCAGCCGGACGGTGCGCCGCGGTCCGCGATGCGTCCGCTTCCGGACGAGCGCCAGCGCCCGCCGCAGATCGCCGCGCACTACGCCTGTGTGGGGATCACCAGTTGCCCGTGCCGGCCGGCAGCGGTACGGAGGCCGGATGGATCACGTACACGATCCCTCCGGTCGACGTCATCCAGTTCTGCTCGAACTGAGCGCGGTCGTACGTCCGCTGCACGGTGCCGTCGCTGGTCGCGGCCGGGTCGTTCACCACCGGATCGCCGTTCGCCATGAACCCGACGATCACCAGCAGGTGACCGGCTGTGCTCTTGAAGAGGAAGCCGTCCAGCTTGTTCGAGGTGAACGCGATCGACGCGACGAGCGGGATGCCGGCCTTGATGAACTGCTCCGCCTCCGCGAGGGAATGCAGCTGGGTGACCTCGCCGTCGAGGCCGAACCGTCCCGCGTATGCGACGTTGAATGGCCAGTTGCCCGCGCCGTGGTAGTGGTAATCGAAGACGAAGCGGGCGGCGTAGTCGATCCAGGGATCGGCGATCCCCGGGTAGTCGTTCAGGACATACGCGTAGTCGATGCTCTTCGGTCCCGAGCCCCAGTACGCGACGACCATCGAGGTCGAGGTCGGGCTGCACCAGGCTTCGCCGCCGCCGTCGTACTCCTTCGCGTACTGCCCGGAATGGATCTCCTGCGAGTACGTCGGCACCGCCAGCACGATCGTGGACTTCATCGTCGTCGCGCTCGGCAGGTACGGTTTGGTGTTCACCGGGTCGGAGGCAACCGCGCCGATGCGGGTCACGCTCGGCGAGACGTTCGAGCCCGCCGCGCGGTAGAGCTCGAGCCGGAGCTCGTAGCCGAGCATCGGATGGTCCTTCGCGAAAAAGGTGTCGATCGCGATGTAGCCGTCGGCATCCCCCTGGCCGCCCACCGAACGGCGATAAATGTCGCCGTCGCCTGACGCCCAGATCCCCATCGTGTACCACTTGGTGAACGTGCCATCCCCACGGTCGGCGCGCATGTACACGCGGATGAAGGTCCGTGCGGGCGTCTGCGCGATCCACGACGAAACGAGCTCCGTGAAGCCGAAGCCCGTCGACCATTCCGGCGACGTCCAGCTGCCGAACTCATAGCTCGCGGTCGTTCCCAGGAAGGGGTCGGTGTAGGTCGTCGTCGTAAGCCCGTGTCCGGAGAGCGTGAGGCCGCCGCCCTTGATCGTCGTGCCATCTCCGGACGACAGGCCGAAGCTGTGATAGCTCACGGGATACCCCTGCGCGGCGGACACCGGCGTCGAGCGAGCCGATTGGGCAAGCAGCAACGCGACGACCGCGCAGATCGTGACGAGCGGTCTCACTATTCCCCTCCTCGTGCCAGGCCGCGAAAGACTAGCGCCTTAGCTCACCAGTTCGCGGGGAGGTCTGGCACGTTCGGCGGGAGCGCCTTCCCTTTCGGGTACATGACGTACACGATGCCCGCCGAGCCGCCCAGCCAGACGCGCTCGAAGTCCGCACGGCGGTAGACCTTTCGGGTCTCCGGGTCGGACTTCGCCGCCGGATCGTTCGTGATCACATCGCCATTCGCGGTGAAGCCGCGGATCACGAGCAGATGACCGTTCGTCGTCCCGCCGAGAAAACCGGGAAGGGCGCCGTTGATGGAGGCGACGAGCGGGATGCTCGCATCGATGAAGCGCTGGGCCTCGTTCAGCGAGCGAAGCCGGGTGACGAAGCCCTCGAGCCCGAACCGCGTGGCGTACGCGACGTTCGCCGGCCAGTTCCCTGCGCCCTTGTAGTTCCAGTCATAGGTGTAGCGGGCGGCGTAGTCGACCATCGGGTCGTCGTATTTCGGGCCGGGAAAGGCGGTCAGGTCGTCGGGAGTCGGACCCGCGCCGTGGAACGAGAGCACCATCGAGGTCGAGGTCGGGCTGCACCACGCCTCTCCCCCGCCGTCGTACTGGGGGAACTCGCCGGTGTGGATCTCTTGGGACAGCGTCGGGACGGGAAGGTCCACGGCGGCACCCTCGAACGGGCTCGGGATCGCATACGCGAACGCGGCGGAGGTCATCGCCGCGAGCATCCGAACCGTGGGCGTGGGAGCCATGTCCGTCCGCAGCCCTTGTCGGCGGTAGAGGGTCACCCGCAGTCGATACGCGTCGAGCGCCGGTGCCGTCTTCGCGCGGACGAACGTATCGATGTTCACGTCGCCATCCGCGTCCTGCTGGCCCGGTACCGAGGTGCGGTGGATATCACCGTCCCCGGAGGCCCAGATCGCCATGGCGTAGGCCTTCGTCTCTCGACCGGCCCCGCGCGCTTGCATCTCGATCTGGATCCAGGTGCCGCCAGGCGTGTCCGCGTTCCACGACGCGACGAGCTCGTCGAAGGGGAACGACACGGCGGTCCACTGCGAAGTCCAGGAACCACTTTCGAAAGACAGTCCGTGGGGGATCGGCGACGGCCCGCGATTGGGGTCCACGTACTCCCCGGTCACCAGTCCGCTCGCCGCGAGCGTCAGGCCGTCGGCCACGAGCACTCCACGCGCTTCTCCGCGCGACAGATCCGCGCGCGCGAAGCTCGCCGGTGGCTTGTCGGCCGGTTGCGGGATCGGCGTCGCGGTCGGCGCGACGGACGGAAGGCTCACCGGAGGCTTAGCCGCGGTCGGCGCTGCCGACGGCGCCGCGGATGGCGCCGCGATCGGCGAGCCGACACACGAAGCGAGCCAGCAGCTGGCCGCGACCAGGGCGACGGACCGTGGCGCTCTCCTCATGCGGTTAAGAACGCCGCCAGCGTAGCGCGGATAAAGTGATTTTCGTGGCTGCGCCGGCACGCATGGAACTCTTCTGGTCGACGGAGCGTGTCGCCGAACACCTCCACGATCCGGCGGTGCGGATCGTCGATTGCCGCTTCAGTCTCGAAGAAGACCTGCGCGCGGCGTACCTCGCCGGTCACGTGCCCGGCGCCGTGTACCTCAACTGGGCGAACGACATCTCGGCTCCCCCGCCCCCGTCCGGGCACCCGCGCTGGATGCTCGCCGGACCCGAGGAATTCGCGCGCGCGATGGCGCGTATCGGCGTCGGCGACGAAACCATGGTCGTCGGGTACGACGCCGAGGGTGGTCATCACGCCGCCCGGCTCTGGCTCGGTCTGCGACGGTACGGCCACGACCGCATGTCCGTCATGGAAGGCGGCATCCAGAAATGGATCGGCGAGGGACGCCCGCTGGAGAAGGGTGAGCTCATCGTTCGGCCGGCCACGTTCACGGCGCGCCCGCGCGAGGGCGTCATCGCGACAAAAGACGAGGTGCTTGCCGCGGTGCGTTCCGGAGACCCCTGGCTCCTCGACGTCCGTCGCGACAGCGAGTTCACCGGCGAGGAGTCGCGCGCCGCGCGCGGAGGTCATATCCCTGGCGCCGTGAACATCCTCTGGAAGGAAGCGCTGCACGACGACTGGACCCTTCGTGATGCCGCCGAGCTCGAGGAGTTCTACACGAACGCGGGCTTCGGACCCGAGACGCGCACCATCACGTACTGCCAGCTCGGTGTTCGTGCGGCGTTCACTCATCTCGTTCTGACGGCGCTCGGCCACGACGACGTCCGGACTTACGACGGCTCGTGGGAGGAATGGGGCAACGATCCGCGGCTGCCCATCATCACCGGGCGAAGCTAGTCAGCGAACTGACGAGCGTCAGCGCACGTGGATCGTGAACTGGATGCCCTGATCCTCGAGCCAGGTGATGCCGTCGACGACGCCGCGCAGCGAGAGGGCGTAGTCGCCAGGCACTGATGGCGCGCGCACCGCGAACGAGAACCAGCCGACCTGTCCGGGCCCCACGTACGTGGTCGTGGCCGATGCGGGCCGGCTCGGCGAAAGCCACCCATCCGCGAGGTCGCTCCGTGAGACATCCAGCGGTGCGGCCGTGCCGAGATCCGCCTGCTGATTGGGCACGCCCTGGTACCAGCCGCGATACCCGGTGTTCAGCAGCGCGACGACGAGCGTCGTTTCCTGTCCCGGCGCGAGCGTCGGATCAGGGCTTTGCGCCGTCCATCGCGAGTGATAGCCAGCGTCGAATACAGCGGTCGTCCGAGGCGCGTCGACGACGCCACCGAAATCCGCCGACCAGTACCACCCATAGGCGGTACCGCCGCCGTACGAGCGGCCGACGCCGATGGCGTGGTACTGAGGATTTGTGAGCACGGCGTAATGCGCGGGGCTCGCGATCCACCCGCTGAGCACGTCCGCGCTCGCGGTGTACCCCGCAGCGAGATCTTCGCCGGTCCACGTCGAGAACGCGGGGTAGCCCGCGTCGTTCATGCGCTGGACCGGAGTGCGGCCGTCGAGGGATGTGTGCGCGAAGTAGTTGTTGACCGACATGTCCGTCGACATCCACTTCGCGGCCGAGGTGAGCGTGTCCGAGACCGCGAGCGTCGGCAGACCCTTCGCGGCACGGAAGTCGTTGACGCGCGAAACGAGGTCGAGCTCGGTCGAGTCGAGCGTCGCTCCCTGGGCGTGCGACCAGGGAAGAAAGCCGAGCAGACCCACGATCGCCAGGATGGTCGCGAGCGCGAATCGATAGCCCCTGAGATTTCGTCCCTTCATCTACCACGATGCTTAACGCAACGAACCCGTAACGGAAGACGCGATCAGGGCGGATGCAAGCGACCGATCCACCATTGATCCGGAGCGATCGCCGTGTCGCCTGGTCGAGCTGCGCGCGCGCTCTCGTCATTTGCGCCGGATCGCCGACTCGATCTCCGCCGCGACGTCAGGCGGCACGTCCGCCTCGATCCGGATACCAGCCTCGTCGTAGTCGGCGCGACGCAGCGCCCCTCGCGTGCGAATGCGCTGGACGAGCGCACTGGCCTGGTAAGGAAGGGTCGTCTTGACGCGTCGCCAGCTGGCGACCGCTGCCTCGCCGAGGCGCGCGCGCAGCGTGGCCAGGCCCTCCCCGGTCGTCGCCGACACGAGCACGGCGCTCGGGAACTCCGCGGCGAGCGCCTCGCGGAGCGCATCGCCTTCGGCACCACGAAGGCGATCGATCTGGTTCAGCACGAGCAGCGTCGGCTTACCGGAAAGGTCCAGGCCGCGCAGCGTCTCTTCGACGACCCGCATGCGCTCGTGCAGGTTCGGATGCGCGACATCCGCGACCTGAACGAGCAGGTCCGCGCCAGCGAGCTCCTCGAGCGTCGCACGGAACGCCGCGACGAGCGTCGGGGGCAGCTTGTTGACGAAGCCGACGGTGTCTGAGACGAGGATCGTCGCGCCGCTCGGAAGGGCAGTCCGGCGGGTCGTCGGATCGAGCGTCGCGAACGGCTGATTGGCGACCAGCACGTCCGCATCGGCGAGGGCGTTCATGAGGGTCGACTTGCCGGCATTGGTGTAGCCGACGAGCGCGGCGAGGAAGAGGCCCTCGGTCGCGCGTGACGAGCGCGCACGTTCGCGCTGCTTCGCGACCTCGGCGAGCCGCTCGCGGAGCTCCTGGATCCGCTTGCGGATGATCTGACGATCGCTCTCGAGCTTCGATTCGCCTGGGCCCCGGGTTCCGATCCCACCACCGAGCCGCGACATCTCCTTGCCGCGACCGGTCAACCGTGGAAGCCGGTACTCGAGCTGCGCGAGCTCGACCTGGATCTTTCCCTCGCGCGAGCGGGCATGGCGCGCGAAGATGTCGAGGATCACGGTGGAGCGATCGATCACCGCAACGCCGGTTGCGTCTTCGAGGGCGCGCTGCTGCGACGGCGAGAGCTCGTCATCGGCGACCACGATGTCGGCGCTCAGACGTTTGGTTTCGCGGCCGATCTCCTCTGCCTTGCCCTTCCCCACCCACCAGTGGGGATCGGGCGATCGTCGCTGCTGCAGCGACTTGCCCACGACGACGCCGGACGCCGCCTCGACGAGAGCCCCGAGCTCGTCGAGCGAGTCCTCTCCGTCGAAGCGCGCTCGCGGGAGCTCGACGCCCACGAGGTAGGCCTTCTCGGTCGGGGGGCTGGTGTCGATCATGCGGCAGCCTCGAGGATCAGGGCGAGCGGATCCTCGCGTGTCGGATCGAACCAACGGATCTCCGGGTCGCGCCGGAACCAGGTCATCTGACGCCGCGAATAGGCACGCACGTCGCGGGCCGTGCGGACGACCGCGGTCTCGAGATCGATCTCGCCGCGCAGGTGCGCCGCCCAGTGCGCGTAGCCGTGCGCCGTCATGCTCGGAAGCCGCCGGTCGAGGCCCCGCTCGACGAGCGCGCGCGTTTCGTCCAGGACACCGGACGTGACCATGTCACGTACGCGTCGCTCGATCGCGCCCACCAATGCCTCGCGCGGCGGTCGAAGCCCGATCCGCAGAGCCGGCACGCGCGGGCCAGTCCGCCGCCGCCGCACCGGACCTCGGGCGAGCGTCGCGGCTTCGAGATAGCGCACCAGGCGTCGGACGTTTCGCGGGTCGACCCGCGCGGCCGATTCCGGATCGAGCTCGCGCAAACGGGCGTGCACTGCCTCGGGCGGTTCGCTCTCGAGCCGCGAGCGGAGCGCCGCGTCGTGCGGCAGCGCCGCGAGGTCGAGCCCGTCGAGGACCGCGCGCACGTAGAGCCCGGTCCCGCCGACCAGGATGGCGACGCGTCCGCGACCGCGGATATCGTCGAGTGCGGCGCGCGCGTCGCGCTGGTAGCGATAGACATCGTAACGCTCGCCCGGCTCGACCACGTCGATGAGGTGATGGCGAACGCGCGCGCGCTCTTCGCGCGACGGCTTCGCCGTGCCGACGTCCATGCCTCGATAGACCAGGCGCGAGTCGGCCGAGACCACCTCTGCATCGAGACGCTCGGCGACACGCAACGCGAGAGCGGTCTTTCCCGATGCCGTGGGACCGACGATCGCGATCACGTCCGTAGTGCGGTCTCCAGCGCCACGACGATCGCCGTCGCGCGCTCGGCGGTCTCGCGATCGGGCGCGCGCTCGCCGTAGCGCAGATCCTCGAATGCCGACACGAGCGGCAGCGCCGGGTCGAACCGCGGATCGACCGACGCCACTCGTCTGTGGTGCTCCTCCGGCGTCTCGCCGCTGGCACGCCAACCGTGCCCGGCGCGCTCTCCGAGCGCGAGAAGGCGCCAGTACGCGATGCGCAGGCGCGTCGCCGGCGAGCCGTCGTCGTGCGGTGGTCGCCGCCGTGCCTGCCGCTTCGGGAAGAGGCCGCGCAGCGTCTGGCCAAGGCCCATGCCGCCGGCCTCGTCCCGCTCGAGCTCGGCCGCGTTCGGCAACGCGAGCCGCCGTTCGCGCATGACGCGGTCGAGCAGGACGAGGCCGACAAAGATCACCGCGAGGATGATGACGATCTCGATCCCCCCGACGACCAGAGGCCGATTGCGCTCGATCTCGCGCAGCCTTGCCTCTTCCTCCTCGGGCGACATCGGCTGGATGGTCCGGCGGAAGAACGAGAAATCGATGTTGTGGAAGAAGGGCTCCAAGAGATAGAGGACGCCCGCTGCGATGAATCCGAGCGGCAACAACGCATAGAACAGGAGCGTGTCGAAAGCGGCGGCAATGGTGGCGGCGCCCTGCTGG
>VBDQ01000114.1 GCA_005889075.1 Chloroflexota bacterium | reverse complement strand
GCCGGTGTAGGTGAGCGTGAAGGTGATCGTCTGAGCGCTGTCGTCGATCACGAAGTCGAGATCGCCGGTTCCGGTGGTGGAGTTCGTCGGGACTTCACCGTACGAATTGAGGGTGGCCTTGAAGTGGGTCTTGTCGCTTCCCTCTACTGGACGGGCGATCAAGTAGCTCGCGAGCGCCAGCGTTAGCAATGCCGCGACCAGGATCTTGAGTCTCATTGAATATCCTCCCCGCGGATCTCTTGAGAGCCGGGGAAGAATACGCGCGACCGAGGTATTCGGATCAGCACGCGTCAGGTACTGTCGGCCGATGGATGGTTACCTCGCGGTCGTCGCGAAGCGCGAGGTTCGTCGATATACCAACCGCTCGCTCGACGACGACGTCCTCACCAAGATCCTGCAGGCCGGACGGGCGAGCGGCAGCGCCAAGAACTCGCAGCCGTGGCGCTTCATCGTGTTGCGCGACCGCGCCCGCCGCGCGGAGCTCGCCGCAATGATCATGGCGCCGCGAAACCTCGAAGGCTGTGCGACCGCGATCGCGGTCGTGCTTACCAACGAGCGGCTTCGGTTCGACGCGGGACGCGTCGCTCAGAACATGATGGTCGCTGCCTGGGCCCTCGGGGTCGGCAGCTGCGTGAACTCGGTCCGCCCCGATGCGCAGGATCGGATGCGCGAAGCGCTTGGGTATCCCGCGGAAGCAACCGTCGGCACGATCGTCACCCTCGGCTACCCCGCCCCGGGCGAGCCGCATCCGGATCCGAAGGCCAAGCCCGAAAAGGTGCTATCGCGTGTCGATCGCCGTCCTTTGGAAGAGATCGTGTCGTACGAGCGTTACACCAGCTAGGATGAAACCAAAACCGGAGACTGATTGGCTGTCGCTTTGAGCGAGGCTCGCTTCGGCGAGCTTGATATCCACCCCGACATCTTCCGCGCGATCTCGGACCTCGGCTTCATGGCGCCGACACCGGTGCAAGACAGGGCGATCCCGATCCTCCAAGAAGGCCACGATCTTTTCGCCCAGGCGCAGACCGGCACCGGGAAGACCGCGGCGTTCGCGATCCCCATCCTCGAGAAGGTCGATCCGAGCCTCCGGCACCCGCAGGCGCTTGTGGTCGTTCCGACGCGGGAGCTCGCGTTGCAGGTGACCCGAGAGTTCGGCGCGCTCGGTAAGTACCGTCACGCACGAGAGGCGGCGATCTACGGCGGCGTCCCATACGGAACGCAGGACCGCGCGCTCGCCCGTGGCGCGGCGATCGTGATTGGGACCCCCGGCCGGCTCCTCGACCACATCGAGCGCGGAACGCTCGATCTCTCGCACCTTTCAGTCGTCATCCTCGACGAGGCCGACCGCCTCCTCGACATGGGCTTCGCACCCGAGGTCCACCGTCTACTGCGACATTGCCCTGCGAAGCGCCAGACGGCGCTGTTCAGCGCGACGCTCAGCGTTCAGGTGCGCGACCTCGCGAGGCGCTTCACCCACGAGCCGCTCCAAGTCGCGATCGATCCCGAGAAGGCGAACATCGACAGCGTCGAGCAGGTCTACGTCGAGGTGCTCGAGCAGGACAAGGCGCGCGCCCTCGACGAGCTGCTCCGTCGATTTGACACGGACCAAGTGCTCGTCTTCCGCCATACCAAGCGCGGCGTCGACGGGCTCGACCAGCGGCTACGCAAGCGCGGGCACGACGTCGCGGCGATCCACGGCGGCATGACGCAGCGACAGCGGGAGCGCGTGATGCAGCGGTTCCGCGACGGTGAGCTGCACGTGCTCATCGCAACGAATGTCGCGGCGCGCGGGCTCCACATCGAGGACATCAGCCACGTCGTGAATTACGACCTCCCGGAAGATGCGGACGTCTTCACGCACCGCGCCGGACGCACCGGACGCGCTGGGAAGACCGGCGTCGCGATCACGTTCGTCGGCGAGTGGGATTTCGACGAGTTCGACGAGCTCCGCGAGAAGGCCGGCGTGCCGTTCCGGAAGGAAGCGCTCGAGCTCTATTCCGGCTAGGCCGGGACTTTCGCGAGCTCCTTCCGCACGATCTTCGTCGCTTCGACGACCGCGACGCACTTCTCGACGCACTCCTCGACCGTGCGCGTCTTGAGCCCGCAGTCTGGGTGCGGCCAGAGCCTCTCCGCAGGAACGTACCGCAGCCCCTTGCGGATGCCTTCCGCAGCCTCCTCAACGGTCTCGGTCGCATGGGCGTGGACGTCGACGATCCCGATGGCGAGCTCCTTTGTGAACGGGTTCCGATCGAACAAGTCGAGCCAGCGATAGCCGTAGTTCGCCATCGCGAGGTCGAGCTGGTCGACCGGCAGATCCAGGACCTGCGGGTAGATCGCCGCGAAGTCCCCATAGCAGATGTGCGAGATCGTCTTCGCGTGCAGCCCACTCGTCACGATCCCCATCGCCTCGATCGCGATTCCGATCTCCTCGGGTCTCGCATGGATCGCGGGCTCGTCGATCTGGATGTAGCGCGCGCCCGCGGCTTCGAGGTCGCGGGCCTCGTCTCGCACGAACTCTGCAAGCGCCAGCACCGCGTCACGCCGGGTTGGGTACGCCTCGTTGTACGACCAATCCAGCATCGTGTATGGACCAGTGAGCATGCCCTTCACCGGCTTGGACGTCAGCGACTGGGCGTACTGGAACCATTTCACCGTTAGGGGCTCGGTCCTGCGGATCTTTCCGGCGATGATCGGCTTGTGGTAATAGCGGTTCCCATACGAGCGGACGAGGCCACCGATTTTGAATCCTTCGAGCCGCTCCGCGAAGAACGCCACCATGTCGCCGCGATACATCTCTCCATCGACGAGCACGTCGAGGCCGATGTCCTCCTGCCGGCGGATCCACTCGGCGGTCGCCTTGCGCTCGAGCTCTTCGAGCTCGGTTGCGCCGAGCTTCCCACGAGCGTGCTGTGCCCGCGCCTTTGTCAGGTAATCGGGCTTCCCAAAGGAACCGACGGTCGTCGTGGGGAGGATCTCGCTCATGCAGGCACCTTCTCTCCGGTGACGAGCCTCGCGCCCTCGACGAGCGCGCTGAGTTTCGCGCGGGCGATGTCGCGAGGCAGATATTCGAGCGATGTCGTGGGGGCCAGCTTCAGGTGATCCTCAGGCACGAGCTTGAGGGCTCGTTCCGCGTACCTCGCGACCTCCTCGGCCGTCTCGAGCCGAGTGTTGCGAGCGTCGACGACCCCGAGAAGCACGTACTTGGTCCGGAGCGCGTCGAGCCGCTCGAAGGCCGTCGTGTCGCGGCTCCGCACGTCGATCGCGATCGCCGCCACGGGGAACGAGGCGAGAGACTCGAGGACCGCGTCTGGCGGGAAGAAGTACGTCACGAGAGCCAGCGCATGGGCTGCATCGGCGAGCCGGCCGTAAGCCTCGCGCGCGAGCTCGATGTGACGCGCCGATGCCACCACCGCCGGATCCTCGATGTCGACCATGCGCGCGCCTGCGTCATTTAGCCCACGGATCTCGCGCGCGGTCGCATCGGCGACCGCGAGGACGCGATCCTCGATCGAGCGGTAGAACTCGTCCTGCGCGAGCGTCGCGAACGTGAGAGGGCCCGGGACGGCGGCCTTCAGCTGCGCTTTCGCGACGCCGCGTGCGAACGTGTAATCCCGCACGAAGGTCTGGCCATCCGTCGCGATAGGGCCTTTGATGACGGGTTGCCGGAAGTAGGTGTTGTTGTCATAGAAGCGCTCGAGCGGTCCGCGCTCGACGCCCGACCACGTTCTCGCTACGGGCGCGAGGAGATCGTCCCAGCGGACCTGGCCGTCGTTGGTGACGTCGATCCCGGCGGATTCGATCTCGCCGATCGCGATTCGCGTCTGTGCATCGAAGACCGTCTCGAGCTCCGCGTCGTCGATCTCTTCTCGATCGTGGCGATGCAACGCTCGCCTGAGCTCCTGCGATGCGAGATCGTCGCCGATCTTCGGATACGCGCCGATCACCGTCGTCTTCATACCGGCACCTTCGCCTCTTCTCGGGGCAGCAGGCCCGCGCCTTCCGTGACGCGGCCCACGGCCTCGGGCCATTCGATCGCGTAGACGTGCACGCCCCGGACCCCGGGAAGCGCTTTGAGCGATCGCGTTTGCTCGATCGCGATCGCGACTCCCTCCGCCTCGGCGTCCGTCGCCTTGTTCATTCGGTCGAGGACCTCCCGTCCGATCGCGAGACCCGGCACCTTCGCCAAACGATCGGCCTGCTCCGCGGATCGCAGCACCAGGACGCCCGCGAGGATCGGAACGTCGCGCGAGCCGTGCCGCCGTATCTCGACCAGCCATTGGCTGAACGTGGCGAGGTCAAAGACGGGCTGCGTCTGAAAGAACTCGGCGCCCGCGGAGATCTTGTCCACCGTCTTCACCACGTCGGCGTCCATCGGCTTGGCGAATGGCGACGCCGTCGCGCCGATGACGAGCTTCGGCGCACCGGATTTGATCTCGTCGCCCGACAGGAAGCGGCCATCGCGGAGGCCGGCGGCCATTTTCACGAGCCCGATGCCGTCGAGGTCCTTGACGTTGACGGCGTCCGGATGGCTTCCCTGTTTCGGGTCGTCGCCGCTCATGAACACGAAATTCTCGATGCCGAGCGCGGCCGCCCCGAGCACATCGGCCTGCAGCGCGATGCGGTTGCGATCGCGTCCGGTCATTTGGACGATGGGCTCGACGCCCGCGTTGCGAATGATCACCGCAGCCGCGACTGCTGCCATCGCGACCATCGCACGGTTCGAATCGGTGACATTGACCGCGTCGACAAAGCCCTTAAGGGCCTCAGCACGCCGGCGGACGACCGTCGCCGACGCGCTCTTCGGCGGGTTGAGCTCGGCGGTCACGATGAAGCCGCTACCTCGTAGGCGGTCCGCGAGTGCGCTCAACGAAAAAGACCTCTCCTTTTCTATGAGAGGTCTCCCAGTCCGGTCGACGCCTCTCATCTTTCCCAGGGCTGTCCTGGGTCGGAATTGGCACCGCAGCGGGACTCCGCCGGTTGCCGAGGCGTCATCGGGCCGTTCCCTCAGCCTCTCTCGATGAAAGGGATCGCGTATGAAGTTTGAAGCGATGCTAGCACGTACACTTCGCAACTCCCATGCCGGATCGGCTCGTCGAGCGGACGCTGCGCGCCTTCAGCGACGACCTCGCGTCAGATGCTCCGGTCCCGGGAGGCGGCAGCGCCGCCGCGTACGCGGGTGCGATGGGTGCGGCGCTCGCGGCGATGGTCGCGCGTATCACGGCCAAGAAGGAGGGCTCGTCCGACAGCCCTGATTTCATTGGCGAGATGGATCGGCTCCGCGGCGAGCTCCTCCGGCTGGTCGACGCCGACAGCGCGGCCTACGCGCGCGTCGCCGAGGCCATGCGGCTGCCCCGCAAGACCGAGGAGGAGAAGAGGGCGCGGACCGACCGCATGCAGGCGGCGCTGGTGACTGCCTCGGAGGTGCCGCTCGAGGTCGCTAAGACGGCGCGCCGGCTGCTCGAGGCCTGTGAGCGGTCCGTCGTGAGCGCCAGTCCGATGACCGCGAGCGACATCGGCGTCGGCGCGCTGCTTGCCGAGACGGCGCTCCGTGGCGCGGCCCTCAACGTGATGATCAACCTCGCTTCAATCAAGGACCCGGCGCAGGTCAAGGTGCTCTCCGAAGACCTCGACCGCACGCTCGACGGCAGCGAAGAGCAGCGCAAGCGCATTACCGACTTCGTCGAGTCGCGGATCGCCCGGTAATGCGGCTCCTCTACGGCAGGCCGGTAGCTGAGCGCATCGAAACCCGATCCGGTGAGCGAAGCGCCGCCTTGCAGGCGCGCCGCGTGGCGCCGCGCCTCGCGGTGGTCTCGGTCGGCGCTGACGCGGCCGCGAACACGTATCTCGGCCGCATCGTCGCGCGTGGCACACGCATCGGTGTCGCGGTGGACGACGTAGCGCTGCCCCATGATGCGAGCGAGCGCGATCTCACCGCGACACTCGAACGGCTCGCCCGCGATCGCGCGGTGCACGGTGTGCTGCTGCTCACTCCGCTGCCCGCAGCGCTCCAGGGCGCGAGGGTCGCTGATCGCATCGCGGTCGACAAAGACGTCGAAGGGATGAACCCTTTCAACGCAGGCCTCCTCGCCGAGGGCCGGCCAAGCTTCGTTCCGTCGACGGCCGAGGCGGCGGTCCGGCTGCTCGAGTTTTACGAGATACCGCTCGCGGGTGTGCGCGCGGCGATCGTTGGGCGGAGCGCCGTCATCGGTAGGCCGCTCGCGGCACTACTGCTGGCCAAGGACGCGACCGTCACGATCGCGCACTCGAAGACGCCGGATCTCGCCGCGATCACGCGAGATGCCGACGTCGTGGTCGTCGGGGCAGGGCGCGCCGGCCTTCTTCGAGGAGACATGGTGCGGCCTGGCGTAACGGTCATCGATGCCGGCATCAACGTGACGCCAAGCGGCCTTGTCGGCGACGTCGACGCGGCGAGCATGACGACAGTCGCCGCCGCGTTGAGCCCCGTCCCGGGCGGCCTCGGCGCGGTGACGACCGCACTGCTGCTGCAAAACGTCCTGACCGCCGCGGAGAAGCTGACCGCAGACTGACCGCAACCCAAAGTACCTGCGGGTGGCACGGGGGTTGGCTTCGCCCTCAGGGGCCCCTGCCCCTTGGTTGCGCGCGAGCCGTCATGCCGGCCGCGCCGCTACGGCGCGCAACCGATAGCGGCGGAGCG
>VBDQ01000113.1 GCA_005889075.1 Chloroflexota bacterium | reverse complement strand
CGAGCGCGACCGCACCGCCTCGCGCGAGCGTCGCGCGACGCGACGCTGCCTCAGTCTTGTTGTGTCTTGCCGGGCTCTTCTCACGTGTTCCGCTATCCATGCCACTCCCCATCCGCAAATTCGCCCACCCGTCGCGGGCATCGTACGCCCGCCAAGTGCTTGCTAGCTTGGCGCAGAGCGTCCTGAAAAGCGTTAGCCTGCTCGCTGCGTCCGTTTTTGCGGGCGGCTTGGGGAGGCACCAGTCGTGTCGGCGCGGCTCTGGCTTGCCCTCTTTTTTGGTGCGATCGCGTCCGCTTGTGGCGCGAGCGCGGCGGCATCGCCCACTGCGTCTCCGCGCGACGCCATCGACGGAATCGGTCCGCACACCGCAGTCCTCGCGAGCGAAGCGCCAGGAAGCTCGCTGTTGGTCACGGTCATCGAGGCGACCTATGGACATCTGGTGATCAAGACGCAGCCCGGCTCGATCTGCGTCGCGAAGACCGAGCTGCCATCAGGACAGACAGTCCTCGCGGGCGACTTCCTCTCAGCCCACACCGCGAACGCCGACGGGCTCGCGGCGTGGACGTACCACGTGCCGGTCGCGGGCGCGGGATCGGGGACGGCCCACTACGCGATCACCTGCGCGGCCGGCACCGAATCCGCCGAGCTCACCACTTCGTTCGAGATCCCCGCTCAGTAGTCCTGGCACCGCGAGTGCCACGCTCTTGGCCGTGGCCTCGACGACACGTGCACATCCGCGATCGCTGCCGGGCTGGGCGGAGCTGGTCGGCCTGTACGCGCACCACGTCATCCGCCGCAAGCGCCACGCCCGAGTGCTCGGAGCGGTCGCGTTCCTCGTCACGTTCATCGCGGCGCGCATCGTCACGCACGTTCAGCTCGCGGCCGGCGCGTCGACCGACACGGGATCTGGCACTGGCCATATCCATCACATGGTTTTCGGCGTGGTGCTCCTCCTGATCGTCGTGCTTCTCGATCACGCCGACGCACTCCACACCTGGCGGCTCGTGCTCGCCGGGATCGGCGCCGCACTCGTGCTCGACGAATTCGCTCTGCTGCTCAATCTCGCTGACGTGTACTGGAAGCCGGAGGGCCGCGAGAGCATCGACGCGGTGATCATCTTCGGCGCCGCGCTCGCGATCGTCGTCGCGACGCGCGACTTCGGCAGGAGCCTCTGGGCGCGCCTCCGTCGCTGACCGTGTCCTCTGATACCGTCGGCCCATGCTGTATCGGTTTCGCGATCGCGCCGCGATCGTGCTCGTCCTTCTTTCGGTCGGCTTCTCGGGTGCGGTTCTCGTCGCGAAGGATTTCGTGCCGTTCGCGTCGGCGGTGAACGGGCTCGCCGATCGGCAGCGGTCCTGGTACATCTCCACCCAGACGAACCTCAATGTCGGCTCGATCGCGAAGCTCTTCACCGCCGTCGCGATCGGAGAGCTCGTCGACGCGGGCAAGATCGCGCTGGGCGATTCGCTCTCGAAATACCTGCCGAGCTACCCGAAGCCAATGGGCGATCGCATCACCATCGCGATGCTCCTCGCGCACACCGCCGGGACCGGCGACTACCTCACGGACCCGGGGTACGCGCGGGTCAAGGACAGCTTCGGCTCGCTCGACGACCTCATCGCCGCGGTGGACACCAGTGTTCCCGCCGGGACGGTCCCTGGCGCCGTCTACAAATACAGCAACACCGGGTACCTGCTTTTGGGTGCGGTCATCGAGAAAGCCAGCGGACGTGACTACTACGACTACGTCGACAACGAGGTCTTCGGGAGGGCCGGGATCGCCGGGGGCTTCCTCGCGAACACCGAGGACGAGCACAGCCTCCGGCAGTTCGCGCTCGGCTACCTCCCGGACGGCACCACGAACTGGCGAAGCCTGCCCGCGCGCGGCACGCCCGCCGATGGCGCGTACGTGTCGGCGAAGGACCTGGTCGCGTTCCACCGTGCCCTGGCCGCCGGGACGCTCCTGCGCGCCGAAACGCTGCGCGCCCTCGTGCTCCAGCCGCTATCGGCTGGCCGCTCGCCGTTACCGATCACGGCGAGCACCTGGGCGGCAGCCGCGGCGGGGGTGAGCGTGGTCTTCGCCATGACCGAGACCGGATACACGGTCGTCGTCCTCGCGAACGTGAGCGAGGTCGCGCAGCCCATCGCCGACCACCTGCTGGGTTTGCTTCGCGGCGCTTAACGCGCCCGCTACCCTTAGCGCCTCGTGGGGATGGATCAGGTCACGCTCCGGCTCTTGGCGCGACACGCCCAATTGCAGCGCGCGCTGCGTCACGAGGAGCCGAGAGACGTCGTCCGCGCCGCGGGGCGTGCGCGTCTCGCGCAGCTCGATCTGCTTCCCGCCGAGCGCGCCGCCGCAAAACGCGCGCGCGCGATGGTCGGTCGCGCGCTTCGTGAGGCGCGCCTTCGCGCGAGGCAACCGGCGCTCGCACTTCCAGCAGCGGTCGTTCCAGCCGCCACGCGGATCGCGGGTCGATGGCGGATCGCCGCGATCGCTGCGCTCGTGATCCTTCTCGCCGCGCTCCTTTGGGAATTGCAGCCGGCGGCACCGGCCGAGATCAGCAGCGAGCCGCCCGGCGGCGCAGCGGTGGGCGGGATCGTGTCGCAGACGGTGACGAGCGAGAACAGCCGCGGGCGCACCGCGGACCTGGTCGCGATCGTCGTTCCAAGCGCAGCGCCCGAGGCGACGCCGAGTCCAGCGCCATCGCCAGCCGCGACGGTCGCACCGGGCGGCGCGAGCGGACCGGTCGCGACCGGTAGTGGTGGTGGGGGTCAGGGCGGCATTGGCGGTGGGACCGGGTCCGGCGTTGGGTCAGGAAGCGCGGCCGGCGTCGCGACGCCGAGCCCGACCGCGACGCCCAGCCCGAAGCCCACGGCGACACCCATCCCGCCGGTGGCCTCGGGCTACACGCGGATCCGCGGCCGCGTCATCGATCCGAGCACTGGGCAGGGCGTCGCCGGCGTCTGCCTCGTTCCTGGCTCGCTCGAGTGCGACGCGTACAAGCCGTATAGCGACGCGAACGGCTACTTCGCGATCGACGTCACGACTGGCGCGTACTGGGACATCCGCTTCCAGGCGACGGGCTACCGCGTCGCTCGGATCCGCGTCTACGCCGGCGGGACCGAGATCAACGTCGGCAACATCCGTATCGCGCGAACGTTCTAAGGCAGCGCCGGCAGGCCGTCGTGCTCCCAGCGGACCGAAAGGTCCGGCATCTGGTACGCGATCCACGAACCGTCGGCGGAGCTCGCCACGTACACACCGCGGACCGAACCGCCCAAGACGAGTAGCGAGCCGTCGCTGAAGCCCAATGATGCTGCGCGCGCGACGTCGTCGACGCCGTATGCGGCCATCGGAAGACCGTCGAGCTCCCAGCGCACGCGGCCGTCGGCCATAAGGAAGGCGACGAGCGACCCGTCGTTCGAGGACATGAGGTACATCCCGCCGAAGCGTGATGTGGGCGTGCTGTCGGCGAGCGCGGATGACGCTACGGCGAGCGTCAGAACGATGCCGAAGATCGCCGCGATCAACTGACGCATAAGGCTGACCTCCTTCGTACGCCGGTCAGCCAAGCATGGGCGATTCCGTCCCGACCTCGCTTCGCAACGAATCGGTCACGACGGTGACTCGGGTTGGTAACGGAGTGGTTAGTGGCCCTGGATGAGGATGTTCAGATCGGTGGCGAGATCGGCCGGCGTCACGTCGCTATGCAGCAGGATGCGGCCGCGCGCGTTCTTGTCGATGAGATAGATCGCGTCCGAGTGCAGGACGTTGGCGCCGTCACCCGCCTGCGCGACGCTGTACATCTGCCACACGCGCGAGAGCGCCGCCTGCGGCCCGATCAGGTAGCGCAGCGACCCGTCGAGGTTGTGGTCGTGCACGAACTGTCGCGTCGTCGCGGGCGTGTCGCCCTGCGGGTCGACGCTCACGGCGACGAACACGACGTCCTTCGCGGCGTCGCCGAGCGTGTCGCGTGCGGCGCGGATCGTCTCCGCGGTCAGTGGACATGCGTCGGGGCACCGCGTGTAGAGAAAGGTGAGCAGCACGACTTGACCTTTGAGCGATGACAGCGTGATCACCTGACCCGTCGGCCCGTCGGTGAGCGTGAAGTCCGGCGCGATCTGCGACGGCAGCGGCTCGCCCACGAGCTTCCCCGACGAGCAGGCGGCCGTGAGAAGGACGGCAAGCCCCAATGCGAGCGCTCCCCTTAGTCTCATCTGCACTCTTCGAATCTACCGTCTACCATCGGCGGCGCATTTCCGAGTGAGGTTGGGGAGGTCTTTCGTGGGACGTATCGCGAGCTTCGCATTGGCCGCAGCGCTGAGCGTCACGGGTCTTTTCGCATCACCGGCGCTGGCGGCAAGCGCGCACACCTGGAGCGTTCAGGCCGGTTCGATCGCCTTCGGAAGCGCCGGGCCCGTTGGCGGCGGCAACCGGTTCTATCCGGCCGCCGTCTCGATCCATCAAGGCGACAGCATCGCCTTCAACGTGTTCGGCGCCCATCTGCTCGCGGTGAACCGACCGGCCGGCCCCATCTTCACGCTCTTCGGACCTCCGTCGTTCAGTGCGACGCTCACTTCGCCGACGCAAGCGGTGAACTCGTCGATCATCGGCACCGGCCCCGTCCCGGACACCTTCACGCTGACCTTCGCATCGACGTTGCCCGCCGGTCACTACACCGTGATCTGCGGCCTCCATGTTGGCATGACCGAGACCGTCGACGTCCGCCCTGCAGGTCAGGCGCTCCCGAAGACCGACGCGCAGTACACGTCGGAGGCGCAGAAAGAGATCACCAAGGATCTCGACGCCGTTGCCGATGCCGCGGCGAAGGCGAACAAGAAGACCGCTGACGCGAACCAGCCGACCGTGTGGGCCGGCGCGGGCGACAAGCGCGTGACCAACCTGCGCTTCTTCCCAGCGAGCATCACGATCAAGGTCGGGCAGACGGTCAGATTCGTGAAGACGCAAGACCCGACCGAGCCGCACACGGTCACCTTCGGACCGGAGAGTCCCGATCCGCTGATCCAGCTCCTACCGTCGGGCGGCAACGCCTACGACGGGACCGGGACGACAAACTCGGGCTTGCTCTCGACGCGACGACAGTTCGCGTACTTCCAGCTCGCGGGCACACCGCTCACGCAGGTGACGACATTCGACGTGAAGTTCACGAAGTCGGGTACTTATCCCTACATCTGTGAGCTCCACGACGAGATCGGCATGGTCGGTCAGGTGATCGTCAATCCGTAGGCGATATCGTCGTTGCGATGAACCGACGGACGTTCTTGGGCGCGGCGGTGGCCTCACTCGTCGCCGCCGCGTGCAGCTCGGCGCCGAAAGCGGTGAGCACCACGGCACCGGCCACGCCTAGCCCAACCCCCGGCCCACCGGCGACGAAGGCGACGGTCGAGCTGGTCAAGGGCGGCTCCTTCAGCTTCACGCTTCGTGCGGACAAGGCACCTCAGACCGTCGCGCGCTTCGCACAGAAGGCGCGGGCCGGCTTCTACGACAACCTGACCTTCCACCGGGTCGAGGACTGGGTCGTCCAGGGCGGCGATCCCCTCGGCAACGGCACTGGCGGCGAGAAGGTCCCCTCCGAGTACAACGATCTGCCCTTCGCGATCGGGGCGCTCGGCATCGCGCGCGGACAAGATCCCGCGATCAACAACGGCTCGCAGTTCTTCGTCACGAAGAAGGACTCGCAGTTCCTAAACAATCAGTACACCAATTTCGGTATGGTCACGTCCGGCATCGATGTGGTGAACGGCATCAAGATCGGCGATCGGATGAAGACGATTCGCATCGAGTGACGATCGTCGGGAATTTCCCCCTCGCAGGTGTACCGATTCCGGCAGCGCGGCGTTTACTGGGCGTGGTGGATGGGCACAACAGCCGTGGGAAAGAGGTCGCGGACGAGATCGTGAGGATCGTCGTGCTGGTGGTCGGCCTGGTCATCGCGATCGTAGCCCTCGGAGCGCAGCTGGCGAATTCGCTCGGGCGGGTCGGCTAAGGCACTACCTCGACCGTCGCGCTGAACACCGCGAGGAGCAGCGGACAGGCCTGACCGCTCGGGCAGCTCACGCCTCCGCTCGCCTTGATCGTCGAGCGACCCACTGCATTCGCGAGCCAGATCGCCTGGGTCCCGCGCACCAAGAGATAGTTCTGGACCGGCGGGTGCACGAGCACCACGCCATCGGGCGGATCGAGCTTCCAGTCGTACTGCGTCCCGAGCGCGATCTGGATGTGATCCCCGACGTGTGCGGTGATCGTCTTCTGGTTGTCGGTGGCCGTGACCACGACGTTGCTGGGGGGTGCTGAGGGCGAAGGATCTCCGCCTGGGCCGGCAGCGTCGCCGCACGCCGCGACAGCGAGCGCCAGCGGGACAAGGAGCGCGCCGAGAAGCCGCATGGGGTGGAAACGTCGCCGCGCCGCGATAGTTCCGCGCGAGGCTAGCTGAGACCTCAGCTAGTCGCTCACTTATCGGCGCGCCGCGATCGCGAAGACCGCATCGGCGAGCTCACGCGGCCGCTCGAGCGCGACGTTGTGCCCGGTGTCGAGCTCCATCAGCAAGCCGTCCGCGAGCGTGCTCGCCATACGCTGAGCGACTTCTTCGGAGAGAACGTTCGAACGCGTGCCGCGGACGACGAGGGTGGGGCACTGGATCGCCTCGAGGAGCGCCCATCGCTCGGGCAGGCTCGTTCGTGCCGCGATGATCTTGCGGAGCGCGTTCGGATCGGAGCGCCAGACGAGCGCGCCAGCGTCGTCACGGAACCCCCACTGGACGCGGTTTTCGTACATCTCGTCGCGATACCCCGGCGACGTGCGCACGAGGTAGGCACGCGCCTCTTCGCGCGATCCGAAGCGCTGCGGGCGCTCGGTGAGCAGCCTCGTCGCGCGGATGCTGCCCTCGGCGAGGGGCTCCGGACTGGCGTCGACGATCACGAGCGCGCGGACGCGATCGGGATAGCGACCCGCAAGATCCATCGCGTGGCTTCCGCCCATCGAGTGTCCGACGACGACCGCGCGCTCGATCGCGTTCCCATCCAGGATCGCGAGCGCGTCGGCCACGAACTCGGCCGACGTGTAGCCATCTGCCGGCCGCCCGCTTTCGCCGTGCCCGCGCGCGTCCGGCGCGATCAGTCGGAGGCGTCCGGCCATCGCGTCGGCGACGAAGCTCCAGTAGCGCCCGTAATTACCGATGCCGTGGAGCAGCAGCACCGCGGGCTCCCGGCCCGGCCAGTTCCAGTACACAAGCTCGACGCCGTCGCGCGTGACCGTCGATCGCTGGGGCATGCCGCGAATACTCTTCCATTCGTGATCGCGGACCTGCGCGCGCTCGTCGACCGGCGCGAGCTCCTCGCCGACTTCGCGTGGCGCGAGCTGCGCGCTCGCTACAAGGGTTCGGTCCTCGGCTTCGCCTGGAACTTCGTGAACCCGCTCCTGCAGCTCCTGGTGTTCTGGCTCCTCTTCGGGGTCGTGCTGCGGACGCGCCCGATTACGGCAAGCGGCGAGCAGCCCTACGCGATCTTCCTCTTCGTCGGGCTTCTGCCATGGACGTTCTTCGCGACATCGCTGCAGCAAGGCTCCGCGGCGATCCTCGCGAACGGCGCGCTCGTGAAAAAGGTCCGCATGCCGTTGCAGCTTCTGCCTGCCGCAAGCGTGCTCTCGGCACTCGCGAATTTCCTGCTCAGCCTCGTCGTGCTCTTCGCGGTGCTGGCGCTCTTCGGGCCGCGGCACCCCGAAGGCTTGGTGTGGCTGCCGCTACTCGTCGCGCTCCAGATCGTGATGAACCTCGGATTTGCTTACCTGCTCAGCGCGCTTTCCGTGTTCTTCCGATGACAGCCCCGATCGTTTCGTACCAGCGTGCGCTGCTCGACGGACTCGCACCGCAATGGGACGCGCTCGCGTATTCCGCGGCCGTCGCGGTCTTCGTGTTCGTGATCGGCTTCGCGTACTTCGATCGCGCGAAAGACGATTTCGAGTCGGCGCTCTGATCCAGTCGCTCGCCGACGCGGTTCACTCGTTCGATCGCCAGCTCCTGGATCTTGTCCAGACCCCGCACGCGGGCTGGCTCGATCTCCTCGCGTCGATCGTTTCGATCTTCGGGCAGGCCGAGGTCACCGGAGTGGTCGCGCTTGCCGTCGCGATCGTCTGGTGGCGTGCGCGGCGCCCGCGCTGGTGGCTGCCGCTACTGATCGCGGCGGTCGTCGCGATAGAGACAGCGCTCAAGTTGATCGTCCCGCAGGCGCCGCCACCACACGAGCTCTCACGTTCGATCCAGCTCTTGCCGTTCCTCGAGTCGCCGACGCCGTACTCGTTCCCGAGCGGGCACGTCGCGCGGGTCGCGTTCCTTGTCCTCGCGTTCGGTTGGCGCTGGCCGGTCGCCCTTGCATGCGTGTTCGTGATGGCGATCACGCGCGTGTATCTCGGCGACGCCCCAAATTTTTCTCGCAGTTGCGTCGACCGACCCGAGGCCTGCGGCTCGCCCCTTCCCCTTGAGTGTATCGGCCACTAGGCTCCTGGGCCGACGGGGAGGGGACGCTATGAACATCGGACGACCGTTACTTGTGCTTGCTGCCATCGTCGCGCTCCAGATGCTCGCGGCTACGCAGGGCTTCGCGAAAGAAAAGACAAAGGTCGAGCTCGTGAACGACTGCGGCGGCTTCGGGCCCGGAGGTCCATGCGACAACGTGGGAGCGACCGCCGGGTCCGTGAAATTCGGGCAGGATGACACGGGCGCGCTAACCATCGACCTGACGCTGCGGGGCGCACGGCCCGAAACGACCTATGGGATTTTCCTGACCTGCGGGCCAACAATCGCGCTCTCGTGCGGCTTTATTCAGATCGGGACCGTAACGACCAATGCTGCCGGCAACGCGCGTTCGGGCGACATTGTCGTCCCAGTTGCCACCCTGCAGGCTGCACCATTCGGCTCGGGCCAGCGTTCGGACGAGATCACGATGGTGACGAAGGTCGGCGACTTGAGCGCCGGCGGATTCGACCAGGCCATGCCGTTCACTTACACCGTTCCCTGATAGATCCCACGCGGATAACCTCCAAAAGGACTGAGGCGCTGCCGGGCTAGCGTATGTCCCGTGAGCCACGCTCACGACGAGCACGAGACCCGCTACCGCGACGGCGACGCTGCCGCGTGGGATCGGCCCATCGGCGACAGCGAGCTCTACGACCCGACCAAGCGCGACATCTTCAACTTCATCGACGAGACGAAGATCGCCCACCTTCGGCCGCTGTTGCCGCGCGGGGGAGTCGCGGTCGAGATCGGTGCAGGCTCGGGACGGCTCCTTATCCGCCTCGGGCGCGAGCGGCCATATCGCCTCGTCGCGCTCGACTACGCCCCATACGCGATCCGGGCGGTTCGCGAGAACTACCGCCGCGCGAAGGTTGAGGGCTACTCCCTCTTCGGCGATGCGCGTGCGCTGCCGTTCCCTTCGGGATCGTTTGACGTCGTGCTCTCGGGCGGGCTGCTCGAGCACTTCCGCGAGCCCGCGGTGGTCCTTGCAGAGATGGCGCGGGTTCTCAAACCGGGCGGACTCTTCTACGCCGACATCGTCCCGCGCAAGGTCAGCCTGTACCGGTGGGCGGAGCGGGGCCGCATGGCGCACGAGGACCATCTCGCGGAGGGCATCTACGAGAGCGACCTGACCAGGGGCGCGTGGCGCGATCTGGTGCGGGGCGCCGGACTCAGCGAGGTGCGCCTGGTCTCCGCGGGCGTCTATCCGCCGTACACGTTCGGGAGGCACGAGCGCTTCGTCTGGCGCTACGGGGATTTCCTTCGAGCGCTCGACGGGACGCCGATCGCGGACCTGCTCGGGTTCTTTTACATGGTGACCGCGCGCAAGTAGGTGCCGCGTACTAAGGTGTGATAGTGAAATCCACTGCCCCCAAGCGGGTCGGGCCGCTCAGCGTCCAACTTTCTGCCACCGAGCGCAGGCGGCTCGCGCTCCATGCCAAGAAGCGGAAGCTCAAGGTCGCCACGGCTGCGCGTGTCTTTCTGGACGAGCATCTCACCGAACTCGAGGATCGCGCCGAGCTGAGCGCGGCAGAGGAATGGCAGAAGGCTCAGGCCTGGGCCACGTGGGAGAAAATCAAAGCCGGCGACGTGCGTGAGGCGAGCGAGGCCGACATCCGCGAGGTCTTCGACGCAGCTCGCCGCCGGATGGCGCGACGGCGGTCCCGAGCGGGCTGAGCGCCCGCCTTGGCACGACGACTCCACTTTCACACCGATGCTCTCGCTGACCTTGCGCGCCAGACGGCGTGGTTGGAGCGCAATGCAGAACTGTCGTGGGTCGATCGTTTTGAGTATGACCTCGCTCGCGTGAGAGAACTGCTTCGCGCTTACCCAAGTGCCGGCAAGGTCATCGCCCGCAGCGACCAGGTCGTGCTGCGCCGAGTACCTCTACCAACAACCCCGTACCTAGTCTGGTACGCATATGAGGGAAGTCGCCCGCAAAGCGACATCTGGATCGTCCGACTATTTCATTCGAGCCAGAGGCGGCCCGCGCCAGACCTGTCGCGCTGGGTGCCGACGGTCAGCAGCGAGCCATGACTGTGGCCATCCGTGCCGAGCACCTCTCGAAGACCTACAGGCTCCGGCGCGAGCGCAGCCGCACGCTGAAGGAAACGGTGCTGCGCCAGTACGCGGCGAGCGAGCAGGTCCAGGCACTGCGTGACGTGAGCTTCACCGTCGATCAAGGCGGCGCGTTCGGCGTGGTCGGCGCGAACGGCTCTGGTAAGTCCACGCTGCTCAAGCTCCTCGCCGGAACCGCGAAGCCGAGTGCGGGCATGCTCGAGGTGAACGGACGCGTCACGGCGCTGCTCGAGATCGGCGCGGGCTTTCATCCCGACTTCAGCGGCCGCGAGAACGCGTACCTCAACGGGTCGCTGCTCGGGCTCAAGAGAGCCGAGGTCGACCGGGTCATGCCCGCGATCGAGGACTTCGCCGACCTCGGCCGCTTCTTCGACGCGAACGTGAAGACCTATTCGTCCGGCATGTATATGCGGCTCGGCTTTTCGGTCGCGGTGCACCTCGACCCGGACGTGCTGCTCGTGGACGAGGTTCTCGCGGTCGGCGACGAGTACTTCCAGCACAAATGCTTCGCGAAGATCAGCGAGTTCCGCGCGAAGGGCAAGACCATCGTCCTCGTGTCCCACGACCTCGGCGCGGTGGCGCGGCTCTGCGATCGAGCCATCTGGCTCGACGAGGGTCGGGTCGCGGCGGAGGGCGCGCCGCACGACGTCATCAATGCGTACCACCTCAAGGTGGGGGAGAAGGAGCAGGCCGAGCGCGCCAAGCGAGGCGAGATCGGCGCGCGCTGGGGCTCGAAGGAGATCGAGATCACGAGCGCCCGCGTGCTTGGTCCGGATGGGACCGAACGTGTCGTGCTCGAGTCTGGGAAGCCGGTGACTATCGAGATCGGGTTTCGCAACTCAAACGGCGTCTCGGACGCGGTGTTCGGCGTGTACCTCTACCGCGACGACGGCACCGGCGTGTACGGGACGAACACGCTCATGGACGGCGTCCCGGTGCCGGTGGTGAAGCAAGGCATCGCGCGTTTCGCGATCGACGAGCTTGCGCTCTTGCCGGGCGCGTTCGACGTCGACATCGGGATCATCGACCCGCAGGACCGCTACTACGACTACCACCAGAAAGGTCTGCAGTTCCGCGTCATCGGAACATCACGGGAGGTCGGCGTCGCGCGGCTCCCGCATCGCTGGGAGTTCCGCTAGATGAATTCAGGTAGAGTCCGCTCGATGCGCGCGATCCTCATTGCGCTCGCCACCATCAGCGCGCTCGTCAGCCCGTTCGCGACGGG
>VBDQ01000042.1 GCA_005889075.1 Chloroflexota bacterium | reverse complement strand
TCCGATCCAGATCGTCTGCACGTTCGTGAACTCGCGGATGCCAAAGGCTGAAAGCTCGCGGCCATATCCCGACCGCTTCACCCCGCCGAACGGCAGGCGCGGATCCGATGCGACCATGCCGTTGACGAACACACTGCCTGACTCGATCCGCCGCGCGAGCCGCTCGGCGCGCGCGATGTCCCGCGTCCAGAGGCTCGCCCCAAGGCCGTAGGCCGAATCGTTCGCGACCCGGATCGCCTCGTCGGCGTCGGCGACGCGGAGGACCGCGGCGACCGGCCCGAAGGTCTCTTCCTTGAAGACCGGCATCTCCTCGGTGACATCCGCGAGCACGGTCGGACGGTAGAAGAACCCCCGACGTCCGACGCGCTCGGCGCCAGTAAGAACGCGCGCACCCGCCCGCACCGATTCATCGACCTGCCGCTCGAGCGTCTCGAGGAGATCGCGCCGCGCGAGCGGGCCGACCTGGGTCTTTGGATCCATCGGATCTCCGACGACGAGATCCTCCACCGCCTTCGCGAAGCCTCGCTCGAAGTCATTGGCGACCGCCCGCTCGGCGATGAACCGCTTAGCCGCGATGCATGACTGACCGTTGTTCTGGTTGCGCGCTCGCGCGCCGGTCTTCGCCGCCGCGTCGACGTCCGCGTCAGCGAGGACGATGTAGGGATCCGAGCCGCCAAGCTCGAGAACGGTCTTCTTCAGCTCCCGGCCAGCGAGCTCCGCGATGCGCGAGCCGGTGTCGGAGCTACCGGTGAGAGTGACCGCGCGAATGCGCGGGTCGGCGATGATCGGCTCGATCGCGCCGCCTGGGACGAGAACGGTCCGCACGAGTCCGTCTGGAAAGCCCGCATCACGGAACGCTTCCTCGATCGCGAGCGCGCTCTGGGGCACGTTCGACGCGTGCTTCACGACCGCGGCGTTCCCGGCCATGAGCGCCGGCGCGGCGAAACGGATGACCTGCCAGAACGGGAAGTTCCACGGCATGACGGCGAGGATCACCCCGAGAGGCTCGAACGCGACGATGCTCCGGCGGGCGTTCGACTCGATCGGCTCGTCGGAGAGATACCGCGCGGCGTGCTCGGCAAAGTGCTCGCAGCCGAAGGCACATTTCTCGACTTCCGCGCGGGCCTCGGTGATGGGCTTCCCCATCTCGCTGGTCATGAGCGCCCCGTAGCGATCGGCACGCTCGCGGAAGATCCTCGCGAGCTTGCGCATCGGCAGAGCGCGTTCGCTGAACGAGCGCGCGCGCCACGCTCGGAAGGCGTCGTCAGCCTGCCCGATCGCCTCATCTACTTGATCCGGAGTGAAGGCGTCGAAGCTGGCGAGGACTTCCTCAGTCGCCGGATTAATGGACTGAATGCGCGTCGCCGTCGTCGCCATTTCTCTCTTTGAGCATACGAGTGCGCGGAGACGGGGACATCGGACGCGGGTGGCACGGGGGAGCGGGTTGCGCGCGAGCCGTCATGCCGGCCGCGCCAATCAGGCAGCCTAACCAGCAGCGGCGGAGCGGACCGGTAGGCGAGCGCGCAGCCCCGACCCCGGGACAGGACCCGCGTCCGACAGGACTCCCCGCTACTTGTTCGCGAACTCGTTCAGGGGCTTCATCACGGTCACATCGACTCCGGCGGCGGCTCGTTTGAATTTTTCGCCGTCGCTAGCGACGCCGACGCCCGGATAGAAGCCGTAATGCATCGGGACGGCAAGCTTCGGCTTCATCGCCTTCACCAAGCCCGCGGCCTCGTCGACCGTCATCACGAAGCCGCCGTCGCCAATCGGGACAAAGGCGACATCGGTCCGGATCTTCTCGAGCTCCGGGAGCCGGTCGGTATCGCCGGCGTGGTAATAGGTACGACCGCCGAGCTGCATCAGGTAGCCGACCCAGTTGTTCGCCTTCGGATGCGCCTGCAGCCGCGCGGGGTCGACGTTGTAGGCCGGGACGGCCTCGATCTTGACCCCGGCGACGTCAACGCGGTCGCCTGGCTTCACGGCAGCGACCTTCCCGGACAGCTCCTTGGCAACGTCGGCTGGCGCGACGAACGCGGTCTTGCTCGCCTTTACCTTTGCGATGTCGCTCTTCTCATAGTGATCACCGTGGGCGTGGGTGATGAGGATGAGGTCGGCGGGTGGCAGATCTCCAACCAATCCCCATGGATCGATGTACACGACGAGCTTCTCGCCTTTCCAGCGAAACGCCGACTGCTTGTACCAGGTGAACGCCTCGAGCATCGCTAGCTCCTCCCCTGCACCGTGTTGCGCAGCACGCCGATGCCTTCGATCTCCACCTCGACCGCATCGCCCGGCCGCAGGTACTCCGGCGGGGTTCGCGCGAAACCTACGCCGGGCGGTGTGCCTGTGATGATGACGTCACCAGGCCGCAGCTCGCATCCGGCTGAGATCTCCGAGATCAGTCTCGGGATCTTGAAGACCATGAAGCGGGTCCGCGAGTCCTGCTTCAAAACTCCGTTCACGCGGGAGCGGATCGCGAGATCGGACGAATCAAGGGCCTCGGCGGTCACGAGCTCGAAGGTGCAAAAACGCACGCGGCCGACTATCGCAGGTCGCGCGCGAGCTCGCGGCCGAGCCACGCCACGATCGTCGGGATCGTCTGTGGCGTAAGGCCCATGTGACCGCCGGGGAAGAGCCGGACGCTCTTCGGCGAGCCATGCCGCAGGAGAAGCTCCTGATCTGCCGGGGGGAAGACGGTGTCCTCGGTCCCGTTCACGAGCAGGAGCGGTGCGCAGGGGCGATCGAGGATCCCTTGCTCGAGGAGCGAGAGCCGTGGCGCGAAAGCGACATACTCGTCAGCGGTCGCGAAGCCGAAGGTCCACGCGAGGCTCTCCACAAGATCGAATGGATAGTCCGAGGCTCGCGAACGCTCGATCCAGGCGGATTCGAAGGCATGATGCGCGGGGCCGCCGTGGCTCACCGCCGCACGGATGCGCTGCCGGTGCGTGTGGGCCAGCTTCGTCGCCCAGTACCCGCCGGTCGAGCCGCCGAGAAGACCGATGCGCGATGGGTCTAAATCGCCGCGGTCCGCGAGCCAGTCGAAGATCGCGTCCCACATCCGCTCCGCGTCGAGCGAGCCACGGAGTGGCGCTTCGCCCGCGCCCGGCATGTCGACCGCCAGCACCGCGTGTCCCCTCTCAACGAAGGGGTCCGCGCGACGCTCCTCTTTATAGGAGTCGATCCCGCCCCAGGTCACCACCACGGGGGGTCGCTCTGCGACGGCGGGCCGGCGCAGATGGGCGACGATCGTATCGCCCTCCCCAGGTCGACCACGGAACGGGATCCGCACGGACTCGAGCGGTGGGTCGAAGTAGCGCGCGGCTTTGGCGTAGTGGTCGCGTGCACGGGCGTAGGCGGCCGCCTTCTCGGGCGAGCTCGGCGCCGGGTATCGGGCGACCCGCTCGTAGTTGTACGCCGCAAGCCACTCGGCCTTCGCCGCGTTTGCGTCGCGGCGGCCCTCCGCACGGCTGGCGCGCTCTGCCCGCTCGCTGGCGAGCGCGCCGAACACCGCCGTCCACTCGCCGTGCTCGAGCGAGCGGAGGGAGGCGAAGGCGCGCTCCACCTCGAGCGGGTCCGTGAACTCGAATGGGTTCGTGTTCGGCACACGTCCGTGTGCCCGGTCGAGCATCAGCCTGCGGACCTCTGAGAACGGACGCGCGGCGCGGGCGACGGTCACGCGCCTGCACCGCTCCAGCGGAGCACGTAGAGCCCACCGCGGACGCGATCGGTGACGAAGACCAGGCCGTCGTCCGAGACCAGCACGTCATTGAACTGGATCGCCCGCTGACCCGGCGGTGCCGACGGCACGAAGCAGCCGATCTCGCGCACGTGCTTGGGATCCGAAGTGTCGTACACCCGAAGGCCCCCGTTGAAGTACGTCGCGAACACGATCGTGTCGCTGCTGAAGGTCCCCGGCCGATTCTCGTGGAGGTTGTGCGGCCCGAAGCGGCCGCCGCGCGAGCAGTAGTCGCCCTGGGGGACCGGGAACGTGGCGACCTCCCGCGGACGCCTCTCGTCGCTCACGTCGACGAGGTGGATGTCCTTACGCGCCCCGCCGCAGTCCGGTTCGATGGCCTCGTCCGTGACGGCGAGCAGCCCGCGGTCACCGAGGGGTAGAGCGGTGTGCGTGTGGGGATGCCCGCCAGCTCGCTCCGTCCACGATGCTGAGCCCAGCAGCTCGAGGCGCCCCTCCTCCACCGCGAAGACCGCAGCGCCCGCATCGAAGTAGCCCGCGTATGCGCGGTTGCCGCGAACGATCGGGTGGTGGCAGCTGACGTCGCGCACCGGATCCGTGGCGTCGTGCTCCTGGCCCGGTCGGTCCTGCTCACCCGGCCAGGCCCAGACCGAGTGCATCCTCGGATGCGAGGGGTCCGCCAGGTCGACCGTAATCGGAACGTACCGACGGTACCGCGCGAGCTGCGCCGATCCGTACGCGAAACGTCCGCCGGCGTACCAGATACGGTGGACGCCAAGACCGTCGACCGCGAGAAAGCCGACCTCACGGAGCTCCCGTGGCCGCGTCACGTCGTACACGCGGATGCCGGCGCTCGCAGGATCGCGAACCTGGTACGGATAGCGCTCGTTGTTCACGAGGAGCAGCCCGTCCGCGAGCTGCGTCTTGTGAGCGTGGGTGTGACGGGGAACAGTGGTCTGGGACACGACGCGCGGAACTGCCGGATCGGTGATGTCGACCACGCTCGTGCCCACCGCGAAGTCGCCCATGTGGCCGACGTAGAGCACATCCTGGCTCCGCATGATCTGCATGCCGTCGCCGTGTCCGTCGAGATCGCTGTGTCCGACGAGCTCGAAGCCGCGCGCCTCGAGCACCTCGGTTCGGTCGGTCATGCGCCGTCGATCCGCGGGGCGGGCCGCTCCTCGGGCCACCGCGCGTACGTGCGGCGGTAGTAGATGAGCGGCGTCCCGCCGAGGACCTCTCCGGCTTCGACACTCCCGATCAGGATCCAGTGATCGCCGCCATCGATCGCCTCCGTCAGCAGGCATCCGGCGTAGGCGACGGACGCGTCGGCGATGATGGGCGATCCCCTCGCCTCGGGGCAGGGCGTCCACCGGACGGCTTGGAACTTCTCGTCCGATTTCGATGCGAAGAGCGTCGCCAGATCCTCGCTGCCCTCGCGAAGAAAATTGATCACGAACGCGCCGGTCCGCCTCAGGGCCGGAAGCGTTCGTGATGTCTTGTCGATGGCGACGAGCATCAGCGGCGGATCGGTCGAGAGTCCGACGTACGCCTGGCTCGTGAGCCCCCGGGGATCCCCGCTCGCATCGCGTGTGGCCACGATGACGACGCCCGTCGGGAACGAGCTTGAGATCGCGCGAAACAGGTCACGATCGAGGGGCACTCTCGCTACCGGCCCCTGAGGTAGGCGTCCTCTCCCTTGATCCAGTCTTCGCGGGGCGGGCTGAAAACGTCGAGGTCGTAGACGTCCTCGAGCGCGACCGCATCGTGCGGGACATTCGACGGGATGACCAGCACCTCGCCGGCATGGAGGTCGTGTACTTCGCCGAGGTCCTCACCGAGCCTGAGGCGCAGCGTGCCCTCGACGATGTACGAGAGCTGCTCGGCCGCGTGCACGTGGCGAGGCACGACCGTTCCCTTCTTGATCCAGATCTGGGCAAGCATCGCTTTCTCTCCATAGAGGAAGCGCCGTTCGACGCCGGCGACCATCTTCTCGCGCGTCATGTCGTCCCAGCGCACGCGCCGCCCGCGTGTGGTTCGTTGCATGGTCATCCTCCGCTCATGGTGTCGCGAGGATAGTCGCGGAGCTCGATGCCGGCCGCTCGGGGCCGAGCTCCCGATCGAGGAACGCGATCACGCGCTGCTCCCATTCCATTGGATGCGTGATGTACGCCTGCACGTGATTGCAGTCCGGCACGAGCCACAGCTCGGTGCCCGGGTTCGTGCTCGCGGCGCGCAGGTCCAGACCGTGATGGACGAGCACGGTGTCGTCGTTGACGCAGTGGATGAAGAGGAACGGCCGCTCGGGACGAGCCGCGACGACCCTAGCTGGCGTGGCCTTCGAGACGTCGAGGCCGAGGAAGACGCGGGCCGTCAGCACGATGCCTGGCGTGAAGATGGCGGGCAGGTTCGTGTACATCGTCGCCGACTCGCTCACGACGGCGTTGCCATCCGCGAACGCCGAGTCGGTGATGACGGGGCCGATCGAGGGATCCGCCTGCACCGTCATGAGCGCGCTCCCGCCCCCGAGTGACTCGCCGATCAGCGCGACGCGGGTGCGCGCGAGATTCGCCTTCGTGGCGGCGAGATCGATCGCGGCCAGGATGTCGCGCGGCTCTTCGATTCCGAGGGTGTAGCGGGTCCCCTCGCTTTCGCCGTGGGCTCGCAGGTCGAAGAGCAGAACGGAATAGCGATGGCGAAGGAGCATCCGGGCGATGTCGGCGGGATGGAACGAGGAGTTCACGCGATTTCGGGCGCGACCATGGACCATTACGACCGCGCGATCCGCACCGGCAACCCCAAACCACCATCCCCTTAAGAGGAGTCCGTCCCGGCTGCGAAAGGCGACGTCTTCGTGGGTAGCCGCGATCGCCGTGGCGGGCGGATCGAGAGGAAGGCGTTCGACGCGTGTAACGCCGTTGGCTACCCATAGCGAGATCCCGAGGTACACAAAAAGCACCAGGACGACGACCGCGGTGACCAAATACGGCCACAGAACAAGCGTTTGTCGCAACACGCGACGAATGTATCGCCTTGCGAGTAACGCCCCAGAACGAGGCGCGTTCAAGCAGTGCACAGGGAAGGAGAGAACCATGCTCGCAAAACTCCTCGCGCTCCTGTTGCAGTCCAAGGCCGCCGCGATCTCCGCCGTGCTGGTCGTCGGCACGACCGGAGCTCTCGTAAGCGCGTCCACCGAGAACGGTGTGACGACCATCACGGTGACCCAGGCGACGCAGTCGTCAAGCGTGTCACCGAACAACGAGACGAACGAGGTCGCGACCGACAAGGACACAGAAAAGGACAGCGACAACGACGACAAGACTTCGACCACAGCGTCCTGCGACACGACGGCGCTCCGCGACGGAGTGACGAGGGTGAACACGACGTTCTCGCAGGACCACACCGCGCTCATGCACACACGCCGTGACGAGCGGGGCAGCGCGGCGACGCAGATCGTGGAAAGCACCGACAAGCTGCTGAAGCAGATTCGCCAGGCCGCTGTCCAGGCGATCCACTCGACCAACACGTGCGCGACCCAAGAGGATCAGGACAGCGAGAACGAAGCCGATAACGACAAGGACGAGCACGAGACGACGCGGTCGAACACCACGAACACGAACACGGTCACTTTCACCGAGACCGACGCCAAGGCGATCGCGGACGACGCGACCACCCGCATGACGGCGGCGTTCAACGACGCCAAAACAAAGCTTGCGGCGCTGCCGGCTTCGGCTCCAAAGAAGGAGACCAACAGCCACCGGACCTCGACCGAGCATCCGGAAGGTCACGACTAACTAACCGACTTCCCCGACCCCCCTGCGTCGAGCGGCCCGCCAGCAAGGCGGGCCGCTCCATTTAGCCCCCGAATCACCACGACGGGTGATGTGTCGGCCAAGTAGCGAGGCGCCTAATTGGCCGCCAGACGGCTCGTTAGCCATACAGGTGACGCAAGTGAACGAGACGCCCCTATTTCAGCCCTTCAGGCGAGAAGGACTGCTCCGCGAGGATGACGCGTCGGCCTCGCTGATCAGTCGCATGATCACGAGCTCGCCTGCAGGGGTGGTGGGGTTGACGAGCCTGTCGACCGCCCAGCCGTCGTGCTCGCCACGTCAGAGCGCGGGTCCGCGGCCGACAGGCTCGGCGGGACCGATCCGCTAAGAGTCCTTTCGCTTCTCCATCAAGAACGCCGCCCATCCCCTCGGGCGGCGTTCCTATTTGCGGGCGATCGCGTCGTGCAAGCGGATCGTTCGCCGCGCTCGTTCGACGATCGGCGCGTCGAGCAGCTTTCCCTCGAGCGCGACCGCGCCGAGGCCCTTCGCAGTCGCTCTGTCGAACGTCGCGACGACCCGACGGGCATGCTCGACCTCCGAAGGCGACGGGCTGAAGACCTCGTTGATCGTCTCGATCTGGTCCGGATGAATGCACGATTTGCCCGCGTAGCCCATTCGTCGTGCACCGAGGGCGTCGCGTCTGAGGCCTTCGCGGTCTTCGAGGTCGGGCCAGATGCCGTCCAGCGCGAGACGGTCCGAGGCTGCGGCGGCGATAGCCACGGCGGACCGCGCGTATGCCAGATCGGCCGCTTCGCCCTCGCGTCGTGCCGATAGGCCTAGGTCGAGCGCGAAATCCTCCGCGCCGAAAAGAAGAGCGACGACGCCGTCGACGGCGGCGATGCCAGCAGCTGCGAGCAGGCCTTTCGCGGACTCGATGGATGGAACGAGCGGAGTGCCCGGGAACTCTTCCACCGCCTGCCACACCTCGGCCGGTGCCTCCACCTTCGGTAGGACGACACCGTCGACACCGGCGGTCCGCACGGCGACGACGTCTTCGGCGTGTTCCACCGTGCCGACGCGATTCACCCGGACGAACCGCGCCGGGCCATTGGGCCTCCCCGAGACGAGCGCAGCTCCTACGAGCGTCCGCGCTTCGGCCTTCGCGGCGGCGGGCACGCCGTCCTCGAGATCGAGAAGCGCGACATCCAGCTCGTTGGAGCCGAACTCGCCTCGCCCCAGGGCGCGCTCGATCATTCGTTGCCGGTGCCCCGGCACGAACATCAAGGAGCGCACGACCCACACTCGCTCCATCAATAGGAGCGCGGCATTCCCAGAACGTTGTGCCCGAGATAGGCGAGCACGAGGTTGTTGCTGATCGGAGCGACAACGAGCAGCCGCGTCTCACGAAACTTCCGCTCGATGTCGTACTCGGCGGCGAAACCGTAGCCGCCGTAGGTGTCCATAGCCGCGTTCGCCGCGTCCCACGATGCCTGCGACGCGAGGAGCTTCGCCATGTTTGCTTCGGCGCCACACGGCTTGTCGCGGTCGAAGAGCCAAGCGGCTTTGTCCCGGACGAGCGAGGCCGCTTCGATGCGCGCGTAGGCGGCGGCGATCGGGAACTGCACGCCCTGGTTCTCGCCGATCGCTTTCCCGAACACGACGCGCGCGGTCGCGTACCGCGTGGCTCGATCGACGAACCACCGCCCGTCTCCGATCGCTTCGGATGCGATCAGGATCCGCTCGACGTTCCAGCTATCGAGGATCTGCCGGAAGCCCATGCCCTCCTGCCCAACGAGATCGGCGGCGGTCGCTTCGAGCTCCTCGATGAACAGCTCCGTGGTGTGATGGTTGAGCATCGTGTCGATCGGCCTGATGCGGATCCTGCCGTCCTTCACCGCGCGCTTGAGGTCGATGAGGAAGACCGACAGCCCTCTCGTCTTGTCGTCGAGCTCGTCGTAAGGCGTGGTGCGTGCGAGGAGGAGCATGAGATCGGAGTGCTGCGCGCGCGAGATGAAGACCTTCTTGCCATTGATGACGTACCGGTCGCCTCTCTTGACCGCGGTCGTCTTGATCCGGGTCGTTTCCGAACCCGCCTCGGGCTCGGTCACGCCGAACGCTTGGAGCCGAAGGTCTCCTTTCGCGAGCGGCGGTAAGTACCTGCGCTTTTGCTCCTCGCTGCCATGACGGAGGAGTGTCCCCATCGTGTACATCTGGGCGTGGGCCGCGGCAGCGTTCGCCCCCGAACGGTTGATCTCCTCGATGATGACCGCGGCCTCGCTCACTCCGAGACCGCCACCCCCGTACGCGCTTGGAATGAGCGCGGCGAGCCAGCCCGCCTCGCTGAGCGCGCGTACGAACCGCTCCGGATACTCCCCCTTCCGGTCGATCTCGCGCCAGTACTCATCGCCGAAGCCGGCGCAGAGCTGCCGGACCGCTGACCGGATCGCCTCTTGGTCCTCGCTCGGCGAGAAGTCCATCAGTCGCGCGGGGTCGGGAATCGCTCGCCGCGGATCGCATGCGTGCGGTCGGGGATCATGAAGGTGCGCGTCATCACCAGCACGACCGTGCCGTCCTGCTTGATGCCTCGCTGGCGCGCTTTGACGATTCCCCACCCCGGTCGCGAGCGTGAGGTGCGCACGTCGAGTATCTCCGTGTCCGCGTAGAGCGTGTCGCCGTCGAAGAGTGGCTCGGGGAACGAGGCCTCCTCGACGCCGAGCGCGAATCCGTTCTGGCTCGTGTCCGGGACCATGAGCCCGGCGACGACGGCCATCGTGAGGAAGCTGTTGACGAGCGGCCGGCCGAATTCGGTTTGCGCCGCGTAATGCGCGTCGGTGTGAATGGGATTCGCGTTGTTCGTCAGCAGGCTGAAGTGCGTGTTGTCGGCCTGGCTGATGGTCCGGCCGGCTGGCGATCGGTACACATCACCGACCTTGAAGTCTTCGAGGAAGCGGCCTGCGGGCATCGCGCCGGAATGTTAGTAGGGCACCGTCGTTGAGTTGATGAGAAGAAAGCTGCTCCGGCAGGAGGACTCGAACCTCCGACCATCGCCTTAACAGGGCGTTGCTCTACCAGCTGAGCTATGCCGGATCGGAAAACCAATTGTACCGATGCGATGCGATCGGTTCGACCATTCGATCGCGACCTGCTGTGCAGTCGAGCCTCGGCGGCAGATCTTCTCAGCGCATGGTCAGCGCTGGCGCGCGCCATTCGCTGATCTGCCATAGACGCTGCCAAACCCTTGACCGGGAGATGCAGATAGAACTAATGTTCAGTTGTGGTTCTTACGTGCCAACAGTGCGGCGTTTCCTTTGCTGATCGCGTTTTCATCGATGGAAAGTGGCGTCACTTACACGGACGCCTGTATTGCGTCGCCTGTCGGCCCTTTAAAGCGCGCCGAAGTCCTCGCTTTATCACACCGCGTCCAGTCCAAATGAAGACCTGCGTGGCCTGCGGACGTGAGTTTCCTTTCAAGCTACGCATCAATGGAGTAATGCGATCCCTGTATCGACGAAAGTTCTGTCTGGAGTGCTCGCCGTTCGGTGAGCACAACACGTCCAAGAAGCCGGCCGGTGCGAGCGACGACGCCGATGCATTCCGTAAGCGGAGACGCACGGACTCTTGGGTGCGATATCTCCGGAAGCGGCGGCGAGAGCGGAAAGAGCGGCTCATCGCTCTCCGGGGAGGCAAATGTGAGGACTGCGGCTATGGGACCAGCAGCGCCGCCTTGGAATTCCACCATCGAGACGCGAGAACCAAAGAGTTCGGCATCGGAAACATGAACGGTTCATGGCTCCGCCTTCTCGCCGAGGCGGAGAAATGCGACCTCCTCTGCGCCAATTGCCATCGTCGCAGACACGCGTCAGGGACGCGTTCGGGTTCGGCACGGATTTTGGCGCTCGCAAAGAAGGAGCGCGCGATCGAGCACATGGGAGGGGCATGTTTTGGTTGCGGGCGCGTCGTCTTGTCCTCGATGTTCGAGTTCCACCATTGGAATGCCAGCGAAAAGAGCTTTGGTATTTCGCGGGACGGCATGGCACGACCATGGGACCTGATCCTCGCGGAGCTTGCTAAGTGCGTGATGCTGTGCGCGAACTGTCACCGCGAAGTTCACGCGGGAGTTCGATCAATTGCGCGACCCGAGCTCGCCGACGAGGCAAACGCCGCCTAACTCTCCGGGCTTCGTGTCATCTGTGCCTAAAGAACTCCGTATTCAGTTGGCACCTACTCTCCGCAGACGTGAGCGCAACGGTCATCCACCGTGCGGCGGCGTCCGATCGGGACCTCGCCCTTCGCTTCCTCACCCACTGATGCAGGCTCGCGACTTCCTGCGGCGCGTTCCGGCTGCCGTCCGATCTACGTTGCCGGCGGAGCTCTCGAGCTTTCGCGCGTCCGAGGGCTTCTCCATGAGCCAGATGTGGTACGGCAACCGAGCGCTGCACTACGAGGCCTGGATCCGGAGTCGGCTGAACGTGATCGAGCTCGGGCTGCATTTCGAGGCCGATCCGCTGACCAACGCGCGCCTCCTCGCCGCCTTTCAGGCGCAGCGCAGGACGGTGGAGCGCGCGCTGGGCGCCGAAGCCCGTATCGAGCCATGGGACAAGGGCTGGGCGCGCGTCTGGGAGCCCATCGCTCTTCAGACGCTCGACGGCGATTTTCTCAGCCGCGTCGCGAGCCGCATCGCAGCGTATGTCAGCGTGCTCGAGCCGGTGCTGCGCGACGCCCTTCCGGCCGACGTGGCCTGGGATGAGCCGAAAACGAGACGCTGAGGGCCTGGTCGGGCCGCGCTCGCAGGGTATGCTCCCGCGCGATGGCGGCCTCGGGTCGCCGATACGGAGGGAAGGCTTAGATGGCCACGGAAGCAATGACCAGCGCCCTTGCACCTGCGTCGGTCGCGACCCGCGTCATCGCGTACATCCTCGACGCGATCGTCCTCGCGATCGTTGGCATATTCGTGGTCGGCGCGCTGTACAGCGACGTGTCCGTCGTGGGCAGCGTCGTTCGGGCGATCATCTATGCGGTGCTGGGCTATGCGTACTTTGGCTACTCGTGGACGGCCTGGCGGGCGTCACCCGGCCAGCGCATGTTCGGGCTGGTGACCGTGAACGCCGCCGACGGCGGAACACTCAGTTGGAATCAAGCGACGATGCGGTGGCTCTACCTCTTCGGACCGTCAGTCTTCAACTCGCTCTTCACCATTAGTGGGGTCGGCGGTCTGTCCGGCCTGGTGAGCCTCATCGTGCTCGTCTACTACATCTACCTACTCTGGACGACCTCGCAGGACCCGCGGCACCAGGGCTTCCATGACAAGCAGTCCAACACGATCGTCGCGGTGAAGTCGGCGAGCTAGCGAAGCACCGTCTCGCGCGCGAAACATCGGCGATAGAACTCGAGCGTCCGTCTCCAGGACGTGCACGCCTGGTCGTAGCCGGGCGTGCCTTCACCCTCGAGCGACGCTTTGAGGAAACCGTGGCCAAGCCCAGGGTAGATGTGGAACTCGTGCTCGACCCCAGCCGATCGCAGGCCAGCATCGAGCTTCGCGACGTTCTCCATGCCGACGCCGGCGTCTTGGTCGCCCCAGTGACCAAGGATCGGACCGTGCATCCGCCCAGCCGTGTCGATCGGCGAGGCGGACGTCCGAGCATCAGCAGGGAAGCCGTAGTAGGAGACGGTGGCGGCGATGTCGTCGCGCCGCGCCGCGAGCAGAAGCGCCTGCGTGCCGCCCATGCAGAAGCCGATCGTTCCGATCGTGCCGTTCACCTCCGGTCGTGCGCGGAGCCACTCGAGCGCGGCGGACATGTCATCGCCCCACCGCACGAAATCGAGCTTCTTCGCGCGGGCGCCGGCGGCCTCACGGGTCGGCTCGGCCAGCGGGCCCTGGCGAAAGAAATACTCGGGTGTCGTCGCGACGAATCCGGCTTGTGCGATCCGCCGGGCGAGGTGGTCGTAGAAGGGGCTGCGACCCGAGATGTCGTTGATGACGAGAATCGCCGGCGCGGGCGTGTGCTCGGGAAACACGACGAGCGCGGGCATGGACTCGCTCCCGAGCGGGATCGACGTCTCCTCGGACCGGACGTCGGGCACGGGCGTTCCTGGCGGGACCTCCGGATGGCACATCCTGATTTGACCTCCAGCGGAAACGGAGTGGCGACCCTCCGAGTCTAGATTTCCGGCCATGCCGGGTCCGACCTGTGTCGAGCGGCTCTGTGAGTGGATCCGCGGGTGACGCCGAAAGATCGCGAGCACCGCTGGTCGCGGCCCGAGCCGCTTCGCCCAGCTCGAGCGTGACCGAGCGATATCCGCCGGCGTCGCCCAACCGGACTCGACGAGATCCAAGCCGAGCGCCTCGTAACGTGGCGCAAGCTCGAGAAGCCTCGCAGGCGTGACCTTGGAGTAGCCGTCGCGCTCGACGGCCGACACCAACAGGCGGAGCTCGCCCTCGGTGCGCAGGGAGCCCGCGAGACGCCCGACGATGCTCGAGTCCGCCGCGAGCATCCCGCGAAGAAGCGATCCCCAAGGAAAGTGGACGGTGATCTCGTCGGCGGTCTCGTCGAGCGCGCCGGGCAGCTGCTCGACAGCCGTGACGAGGAACGCCACGTTCGAGAGTCGCAAGCGGTGCGCGCGCCATGCACCATCGGAGAGTGCGTCGGGGCTCGCATCGATAGCGATCGCGAACGTATTCGGTTCGCCTCGCGCGCGATGAACCGCATAGCCGCCATCACCCGCGCCAACGTCGATCACGACCCGGCCGAATCTGGCGGCCATCGAGGCGGTCTAACCGACGTCTACGTCGACGATCCGCTTGCCGAGAAGAGCTCGCATGGACGTGATGCTACGGCTTCCGCGCGGCGTCGACGGCTTCGAGGGCGTTCTCGATGAGTCGCTGCGCGCCGCCGACCGCCCGCGGCACGTCGAATCTGCGGTCGAAATTGCCGAGGTTCTCCGCCGCCTCGAGAGCTTCCTCGAGCGCGGACTCCGCAAGTCGGAGGGCCGAACCAAGGCGCTCCAGCTCACCCGAGTCGACCTCGCTCATCCGCGCATCATCGCACTTGACCACGCGTATGCTCCGGGTGCTGAGCGATCTGAAGCCCATCCGTCGCGTATCGCAGATTCGTCAGTACTCGCCCGAGCCGGTGCCTGACGACGTCGTCCACCAGCTCCTGGAGCTCGCGCGCTGGACAGGAAGCGCGAAGAACGGCCAGCCGTGGCGGTTCATCGTGGTGCGCGACAAGGATCGCCTGAGAAAGCTCGGCGCTTTGCGCCCACCCATCAACTGGCTCGCGAGCGCGCCGCTCGGGATCGCGATCGTTCTCGACGGGGCGGAACCAATGTTCGGCGCGTACGACGAAGGTCGCCTCACCGAGCGCCTCCTCACGGGCGCGACGCTGCTCGGGTACGGCGGCGGCACCGCTTGGTTCGGCGGCCCGGCGCAGGATGCAGAGGCAAAGCGGATCCTCGGCATACCTGACGATCTGACCGCGCGTCAGATCGTGATGATCGGTCGCCCGAAGTCTCGCGAAGATCCGCGCCCCACTGGACCAATGCGCGGACGCAAGCCGCTCTCGGAGCTCGTCAGCTACGAACGCTGGGGCGCGTCGAAGCAGAAATGAGAAGGGGCGCCTCTCGGCGCCCCTTTCCTCTATTCCAGGTAGTCCTTGAGCTTGCGGCTCCGCGAGGGATGGCGCAGCTTGCGCAGCGCTTTCGCCTCGATCTGCCTGATGCGCTCTCGCGTGACGTTGAACTCGCGGCCGACCTCTTCGAGCGTGCGCGTGCGGCCGTCTTCGAGACCGAAGCGCAGCTGAAGCACGCGCCGTTCGCGACCGGTGAGGCCTTCGAGCACGCTCTCGACCTGCTCCTTGAGGAGCTTGTGGCTCGCGGCGTCGCTCGGGGCGAGGGCCTGGTTGTCGGGGATGAAGTCCCCGAGGTGGCTGTCCTCTTCCTCGCCGATCGGCGTCTCGAGCGAGACCGGCTCCTGGGAGACCTTCACGATCTCGCGGACCTTGTCCGCGGTGATGAGCATTCGCTCGGCGATCTCCTCCGCGGTCGGCTCGCGACCGAGCTCCTGGAGCAGACCGCGCGAGACGCGGATGAGCTTGTTGATGGTCTCGACCATGTGGACCGGGATGCGGATCGTCCGAGCCTGGTCCGCGATCGCGCGGGTGATCGCCTGGCGAATCCACCAGGTCGCGTACGTCGAGAACTTGTATCCCTTCCGGTAGTCGAACTTCTCGACCGCGCGGATGAGTCCGATGTTCCCTTCCTGGATCAGGTCGAGGAAGCTCATGCCACGTCCGATGTATTTCTTGGCGATCGACACGACGAGACGGAGGTTTGCCTCGGTCAGGTTGTGCCGCGCGTCGTCGCCCTTCTGGATGAGCTCGTCGGCGAGACGGCGCAGCGCGCGCTGCTCGTCGTTGTCCTGCTGCACGAGCTTGTCGAGGTGTTTGACGAGGATGTCACGCAGCTCCTGGCCGAGCATGACCAGCTCGCCGAGCCGCTCCGCCCCTTCGGCCGGACCGTGGATCTTCGCGTACTGCGGGAGGATCCGGAACGTGAGTCGCTCCGGGTCGCGACGCGCGGCATCGATGAGCCCGACGGTCTCCTCGATGAGGACCTTCGCCTCGTAGCTGATCTCCTTGCTGTTCGCCTCAGCCTCGAGCGGGTCGCGCAGCTTCAGGAGCCGGTTCGCGACGCGCTTGAGCTCCTTCCCGCCTTCCTCGTCCTCGAGCGTGAACCGAAGCGCCTTCACCGTGAAGCGAGTGGCCTCGTCCACGTATTCCTTGGGACGGCCCAGAGCCATCCGCTTCTTGACCTCGACACCGAGCTCGTAGAGGTGGACGACCGAGAGCGCGGGCGAAACGAGCGCCTGCTCCCCGAGCTCGATCGACTTGGCGAGGTTGACCTCTTCCTCGGCTGTGAGGAGCGGGACCTTGCCGATCTCCTTGAGGTACATGCGGACCGGGTCGTCGACGCTGATGAGGTCGCTTGCGAGGACCGAGGCGATCGAGTCCTCACGCTGCAGCTCCTCGGCCTCTTCCTCTTCTTCTTTGACCTGCGCCCACGTCGGCGAGCGCTCGGCCTCGAGGATCTCGACGTTGTTGTCGTCAAGGGTCGTGAGGAGCTCCTCGACTTCGCCGGGCTCCGCGTCGGGAAGAGCCCGAACGATGTCCTCCTGGGTGACGTAGCCCTGCTGGCGACCGCGCGCGATGAGGCGCTCGGCAGCCTCGCGGTGCTCCGGATGGATGCCCCGCTCAGGTGTCGTGGTGGTCGTCGTCGTCGTTTCCTTGTCTTTGGTGGTCGCTTTCATTGGTCCCTCTGTTCCACATCCGCCGTGTGCAGTACGGTCTGCCGCTCCTGGCGCCTCATGACCTCCGCCAGCTCGGCCGCCAGGCCCGCGATCTCGCCGTGCGTTCCCATGTCCGCCTCGCCGGCACGCGCGAGCTGTGCCCGCGTGTCGTCGAGCCGGTGCCGCAGGTTCCGTTCCCGGAGCTTGAGCGCGGCGATCTCAATGGCCTGAGCGGCGTCGACCTCGTCCGGTGGCTCGGGCGCTAGCGCGCCAAGTGCCGCTGTGATGGCGGCTAAGTGAGCCGGCAGATCAGAGGCCGAATGCTCTCCCGACGCGAGATGTTCGAAAAGCGCTCCCAGATCGGGATCGACGAAGTCGGCAGGTGCGAGATCGATGTGCGCCGCTTCCTCCGGAAAACGGGTCAACAGTGCCATTAGGTAACGCTCGAGAGAGGGCGTTTGTTTCGTCCGGGTCTCGTTCGTTCGCCCAGCGACAGGGTTCGCGACGGTCGCAAACCTCGCGTCGGCAGCTCGAGGCGGCACTGCGTCAGCTTCGCGACGCAGCGCCTCCTGTTCCACACCGGTCAGGCGCGACAGCGACCCGAGATACAGCTCCCGGGTGAGCGGGTCGGGTTCGCCGGCCAGAAGCGGGAGGGTCTCAGCGAGGAAGCGGCGTCGCCCCTCAGCATGCGAGAGCTCGCTCCGTCCGGCGATGCGATCGATAACGAACTCGAGCACGGGCTTCGCCTGCTCGAGCAGGGTTCGAAGCCTTGGGGGATCGGAGCCGGCGAGATCGTCCGGATCGGTCCCATCCGGCAGAACCGTCACGTAGACGGCGACGCCGGTCCTGGCCGTGACCGTGCCCCGCCCGGCGCGGCGGACCGCTCGTTGGACTCCCACCGCGAGCTCGCTGCCCCGCTGTTCCGCGGAGCGCTGCCCGGCGGCGTCCCCGTCGAACGCGACGATCGCCCGTTCGATCCTCATGGCGTCCAGCACGTGGTACTGCTCCTCGGTCAACGCCGTGCCCATGGACGCGACGACGTTGCCGAAGCCGGCCTGGTGCATGGCGATCGCATCGAAATAGCCCTCCACGATCACCGCCGTCTTCTCCTTGCGTATGGCGGCCCGGGCGACGTCGAGCGCGTACAGCGTCGCGCTCTTGTTGAAAAGGGCTGTCTGGCGCGAGTTGACGTACTTGCCCCGCTGGTCGGTCCGCAGCGCTCGCCCCCCGAAGGCGACGATCCGGCCGCGACCGTCCTTGATCGGGACCATGAGGCGATCCCGGAACCAGTCGTAGAGCCCGCGCTCGGTCGAGCCGATGAGCCCGGCGGCCAGAGCTTCGTCGTCGCTGAAGCCCTTCTTCCTGAGGTACGACAGGAGGCCGTCCGCCAGATCAGGGGCGTATCCGAGCCCGAAGCGGTCGATGCTGTCCTGGCTGATCCCCCGCTGCGTCAAGTAGCCGCCGACCTGTTTTCCCCGCTCGTGGCCTCGGAGCGCCTGCCGGAAGTAGAAGTGGGCGGTGTCATTGGCCGAGAAGAGGCGCCTCTCGCGCTCGACCTCTTCCGGGACGCGCCGCGACGAAAGCTCGATGCCCCCGCGCTCCGCCAGGACCTTCAGGGCCTCCGCCGGCTCGAGACCGTCCTGCTTCTCGAGCCAGGTGAAGATGTCCCCGCCTTCGCCGCACCCGAAGCACTTGTACGTGCGACGGTCCGGATCGACGTGAAAGGACGGCGTCTTCTCACTGTGGAAGGGACAGAGGCCGACGAAGCCGCGGCCCGCCTTCTTCAGGCGCACGCGCTCGCCGATCAGCTGGACGATATCGACGCGCTCTTTGACGAGATCGAAGTCCCCGGGCATCAAGGGCAGTATCGCGCCCGCCTTGCGTCAGGCTACAAATGGCTCCAGACGGTAGGGATGAAGATCGAGGCGAACGTGTCGAGGGCATAGCGGTCGGTCATGCCCGCGACGTAGTCCGCGACCGCGCGCTTGGTCCCGTCGGTCTTCGCGATGCGCTGATGCTCCGGTGGAAGCAGCTCGGGTTGCTTCTCGAAGTACTGCAGGAGCTCCCAGAGGACCCCCTGCGCTTTGCGATCCTCCGTTTTTGCCGGGCCAGCCAGATAGACGTTGTCGAACATGAACTTGCGGAGCGCGTTCGTGGCCTCGAGCACCTCGTCGCTCATCGTCACGTCGCGTTTGCCGTATGAGGTCACGATGACGTCGTAGATCATCGTATCCAGCCTCTCGGCACGGTCGCGGCCCAACGACGCGCGCAAGTCCTGCGGAATGTCCTCCTCGCGAACGATGCCGGCGCGCATCGCGTCGTCGATGTCGTGGTGCAGGTACGCGATCTTGTCCGCGTAGCGGACCACCCATCCCTCCGGCGTCTCCGGTCGACCCCACGGTGCGGTCTCGACGCCGCCTTCCGTCGGCGCACTGTGCTTGAGGATGCCGTCGCGTACCTCGTGCGTGAGGTTCAGGCCAGCGCCGTTGTTTTCGATCCGCTCGACGATGCGGACGCTCTGCTCGTTGTGGCGGAAGCCCTCGGGCAGGAACTCTGCGAGGAGCTCCTCGCCGATGTGCCCGAAGGGCGTGTGCCCAACGTCGTGGCCCATCGCCATCGCTTCGACGAGATCCTCGTTGAGGCCGAGACCGCGGGCCATCGATCGCCCCAACTGAGTCACCTCGAGCGTGTGCGTGAGGCGAGTTCGGTAGTGATCGCCGATCGGAGCGAGGAAGACCTGCGTCTTGTGCTTGAGCCGGCGGAAGGCCTTGCTGTGGACGATCCGGTCGCGGTCGACGGCGAACGCCATGCGTGTCGGGGACGGAGCCTCGGGCCGCTCACGATGGCCGCCCGCCGAGCGCGTCGCGTTCTCGGAGAGCGTACGGGCCTCGAGCTCCTCGCTCCGCTCCCGGATCCGGAGGGCTTCGACCGACCGCGTGCGGGAAAGCTTGGCTTCGCGCGCCACTCCGGTCGCCATGCGGAACTAGCCTAATCGGACGTGTCGCCGCGCGGTGCTCATGCCCGACGCCCGGTGCTATGTTCCGCGCGCGGAGGAGAGGGATGCCTCCTCTTCGTAGCCGTATCGGTCCACTTGCGCCTGCTCAGCGACGAGCACTACGCGGACCTGCGCCAGGATGCGCGAACGATCCTCCTCGGATACCTCGTCGCGATGGCTCTGTCCTTGTTCCCGCTCATCCCACAGTCGCTCGCCGCACTCGGCCAGGAGATCTTGATCGGCAATCGCTGGTTCCGCATCGCGTTGTTCATCGCGGGCTGTGCCGCCACGCTGGCGGCTGGGCTCGCGCTCCTTGCCGGACAGACATGGCCGTTGCAGCTGCTCGCCGCAAGCGCGCTGCTGCTCATCGTCGTGTCGGTGTTCCGCACGTGGGACATCGTCTTCCGCGCGGCTCGCGTCGCGCCCCCGAGCTAGCGGTCCTTCTGTCCAGCTCCCGCGAGCGCCGCCTGCGCGGCCGCCAGGCGCGCGACCGGTACGCGATACGTCGACGGCGAGACGTAGGTCAGCCCGACCTGGTGGCAGAACTCGATCGACGATGGATCGCCGCCGTGCTCGCCGCAGATGCCGATCTTGAGATCCTTGCGGGTCTTGCGCCCGCGGTCGATCGCGATCTTCCCCTCGATGTCGTCACGGCTGAAGCCGAGCGTCATCTGCGTGAGGTCGTTCGTGCCGAAGCTGAAGAACTCGGCCTTGCCCGCGATCTCATCGGCGATGAGGCACGCACGCGGGATCTCGATCATCGTGCCGAACTTGAATGCGACGCGCTTGCCGCGCTCCGTGAAGACGGTCTCGGCCACCTGCATGACCTGCTCCTGCAAGCGATCGAGCTCCCCCATCGTTCCGACGAGCGGCATCATGATCTCGGGCTTCGCCTTGATCCCGCGCTCGGAGACGTCGATCGCGGCGCCGAGGATGGCCCGGATCTGCATCTCCAGGATCTCGGGGTAGACCAGCAGCAAGCGGCAGCCGCGCAGCCCGAGCATCGGGTTGTCCTCGTGCAGCTGCTGCAGTCGGCGATAGATCCTTGCCTTTTTTTCGATTTCAGGTCCGTCATCACCGCTCGCGCGAGCCACAGCAATGTCAACGTTGAGATCGGCGTATTCGCGGAGGAACTCATGAAGGGGTGGATCGATCAGGCGGATCACGACGGGCAGACCGTCCATGGCTTCGTACATCTCGCGGAAGTCGCCCTGCTGGAACGGCAGGAGCTTGTCGAGGGCCTTCTGCCGGCCTGCGAGATCGTCGGCCATGATCATGTCCTGCACGATCGGCAGGCGATCGGCCTGCCGGAACATGTGCTCGGTCCGTGCGAGGCCGACGCCTTCGGCGCCGAGCTCGCGCGCGAGCTTGCACTCGCCGGGAGTGTCGGCGTTCACCCATACCCCGAGGCGGCGCTTTTTGTCGGCCCACGAAAGCAGCTCGATGAGCTCCTTCTCCTCGCGGAACTTGGGCTCGATCGTGGGCAGCTCGCCGGCGAACACCTCACCGGTGGTGCCGTCGATCGAGATCTGGTCGCCCTCGCGCACGAGCTTGCCGTCGACGCGCATCTCGCGCTTGACGAGGTCGATGTCGAGGGCCGCGACGCCAGCTACGCAGGGTAGGCCGAGCCCGCGCGCGACGACCGCCGCGTGCGACGTCGACCCGCCGCGTGCGGTGAGGATCCCCGTCGCCGCGACCATCCCGTGGAAGTCGTCGGGGCTCGTCTCCGGTCGGACGAGCACCACAAGCTCCTTCTGTCCCTTGAGGGAGACCGCGCGGTCCGCGTCGAAGACCGCCCGGCCGGTTGCCGCGCCCGGCGAGGCGTTGAGGCCCTTTGCCAGGAAACGCCCCGCGCCGCGCGCGCGGTCGACCTCTTTCTGATCGAAGCGCGGCAGGAGCAGCTGCTCGACCTGCATGGGATCGACGCGTCTGATCGCCTCGTCCTTCGTGATGAGGCCCTCGCGCACCATGTCGGTGGCGATCTTCACGGCCGCCGCCGCGGTCCGCTTGGCCGATCGCGTTTGCAGCATGTAGAGCTTGCCGCGCTCGATGGTGAACTCGAGGTCCTGCGCATCGCGGTAATGCTTCTCGAGCCGCTTCGCGATCGTCTCGAATTCCGCGTACGCCTTCGGGAGAGCGCTCTTCATCTGCGAGATCGGCGACGGCGTGCGGAGGCCCGCGACGACATCCTCACCCTGGGCGTTCGTGAGGTACTCGCCGTAGAGGACCTTCTGGCCGGTGTTGGGGTCGCGCGTGAACGCGACACCCGTACCGGAGTCCTCGCCCATATTCCCGAAGACCATCGTGACGATGCTGCACGCTGTGCCGAGATCATTCGAGATCTTGAAGGTGTTCCGGTAGTCGACCGCGCGCTTCCCGAACCAGGATCCAAACACCGCCTCGATGGCGAGCCGGAGCTGGGTCTGCGGATCGGTAGGAAAGGGCTTGCCGGTCTCCCGCTGCACGATCGATTTGAACTCGCGGACGAGGTCATCGAGCTGGGTCGCGCCAAGATCGGGATCGCTCGTGACCGCGGCCGCCTTCTTCTTCGCCTCGAGCGCGTGATCGAACTTCTCCGCGGCGATGTCGAGCACGATGCGGCCGAACATCGAGATGAACCGCCGGTAGGCGTCCGCCGCAAATCGCTCGTTCTTCGTCAGCGCGGCGAGGCCCTTGCGCGTGTCGTCGTTCAGCCCGAGGTTGAGGACGGTGTCCATCATCCCGGGCATGCTCATCGCCGCGCCCGAGCGCACCGAGACGAGGAGCGGATTCTTTGCGTCGCCGAGCTTCTTCTTGGTCGCCCGCTCGACGACGGCGAGAGCGCGCTCGACCTGGTCCCACAGCCCCGGCGGCACCTTCTTGCCGGCCGCGAAGTACGCGTTGCAGGCCTCGGTCGTGATCGTGAAGCCGGGCGGGACAGGGAGCTTGGCATTGGTCATCTCGGCGAGTCCAGCACCCTTCCCACCGAGGAGGTCGCGCATCTTGGCGTTGCCTTCGGCCTTGCCGTTGGCAAAGAGGTAGACCCATTTCTTGCGCGCGGTCGCCGCGCGCCGGGTCGTCGCGGTCTTGCGCGTGGCGCTGCGAAGGACCATCCCGACCTCCTGCTGAGCCTCGAATTCTGACAGATGGCGCGGTTCGGGCTTCGACGGGTCGGCGCGCGTTCAGCTCCGGAGCGCCGCCGCCACCGGTCTTGCGGTTGCGCCGCGTACGCGCCGTTCGAGCTTCAGGATCGCCACGACGGCGACGCCGGCGGCAAAACCTCCGAGGTGGGCGAAGTACGCGACGTGCGCGGTCTCGTCGCCGACGACGCGGAGGACGTTGAACGCCGAGATCAGCTGCAGCAGCAGCCATTCGCCGAGGACGAGGACGGCGGGCAGGGTCATCGGAGTGATGAACAGACCCACGGGGACCAGTACGCGCACTCGCCCGGTCGGTACCAGGGTCAGGTACGCGCCAAGGATCCCGGAGATCGCTCCGGACGCTCCGACCAGATGCGTCGAACCGAGGATCGAGTTCTCGACGAGTCCCTGGGCGATCGCCGCGATACAACCGGCAAAGAGATAGAAGATCAAGAACGCGACGCGCCCGACCCGCATCTCGACCGCCGCTCCGAACACCCAGAGGAAGAGCATGTTGCCGGCGATGTGGAGCCATCCGGCGTGCAGGAACTGGTGCGTGATGAAGGGAAGGAGCGCGTCGGCCGTGATCTGGCCGCCTGCGAACACCCTGAGCTGAACGGCTGGATCGAACGCCCAACGTTGGTAGAAAGCCTCCATCGCGGAGCGCTGGTCGACGAGCGTAAGGACGTATATCCACGCGGCGAGATTGATGAGGATCAGAAGCGCGGTGACGACCGGGATGCCGGTGCGCTTATCAAGGTCGCGGAGCGGGATCACCGCCGATTGGTCACGAGGATGCCGCGAGCCACGCGACCCACCAGCTGGTGAGCGTTTGGCGCCGGCGCTCGAAGGCTTCGCGCTTGAGGAGCAGCAAGAAACCGATCGCGAGCAAGAGCGCGCCTGCGATCGCGAACGTGGCGAAGCTCGGAATCCGGTTCACGACCTCGAAAATGCCGCGGAGCGCTTCGATTCCGATCATCCCGATCGCCGGGATGATCTGCCATCGCCGCCGGAAACCGAGCCCGGCAAGCGTGAGGACGACGAGCTGCGCCATCAGGATCGCGTGCTGGACCGCGGCCGCCGGCGTGAACGTCAGAAGGAAGGTTGGCAACAGGTACAGCCAGACGCCGAGCGCCTCGAACGCGGTCGAGAACGCGGCCGGAAGCCCACCGCGACGGAACCGTGGAAACGCGATAGCGAGCGCGAACAAGATGGTTCCCGCGGCGACCCCGGGAATCTGGAGCCGCTCGGGCAACCGGACGATGACCGTGCTCTCGATCGTCAGCACAGCCAGCGCCGCCGCGCTGATCCATCGCTCTCCGAGCAGGCCAGCCGCGACGAGAACACCGAGCCCCGCAGCCACCACCTCCGCCGTCGCGGTAAATGTCGGATGCGTGATCGAGTCGCCCAGGCTCGGGAGGAACAGGACGCCGACACCCAGGGCGCCGAGCACGGCGTGCTCGCGGAGGGTCCGTCCTTGAGGCCACCGGCGCGCGATCGCGAGCGCCGCGTTGATCATGGCGCTACCGAGCAGCGCGGCATACCACTCTCCATAGCTCGCGAGCGCGAGGAACTCTATCGCGGCAACGCACGAGACCGCCGTGACCGCGCGGAGCAAGGCGATCCGCTGGTAGACGACCGCGACGGCGTAGAGCGCACCGAGTTCGATGCAGAGCAGCAGCGGGATCGGTAAGTCGAAGTGATCCGCGCCAGGATCGAGCACGGTGACGACGGCTGTGGGGAGGACGATCAGCGCGGCGGCGACGAGCTCGGCGGGCGCGACCTCGGGAAGTCGAATGAGCCGCGGCACTCGAACGCTGGCCACACACGCCGCGAGCAGAAGAGCGCCGGCCCCGATCCGGATGTCGTCGATCCGCGGATCGACGAAGATCCGTGTGAACGAGAGCCACAAGAACGCGAGCAATGCCACGCGTTCGATCGCAGCCGAGCGCCATCGCGCGGCCGCGCCGACGAGCGCGAAGGCAATGCCGAGGCTCGCGAGCAGCGTCGCGAAATCCGCGACGCGCAGGGCGGTGGGGAAGATGGCAAGCGCCGACGCGACGTACTCGACCGGTTGCGTGAGCGAAACGAGCCCCTTGTGCGTCGATCGGCGTATTACCCACGCGGCGACGAACCCGTAGACGGCGAATGCGGCGCTGAGCTCCTCAGGCAGGGTCGGGTGCGCCGTCAAGACCGCCATGTCGATGAGCACAGGCACAGCGAGGCCCGCCGCGAGCCCGATCTCGGGCGACCGGATCTGACGGGCAGCGACTCCGCCCGATATTCCTGCGAAGGCGATCGCGAGCATCGCGGTCCGCCATACGTCCGCGTCCCAAGGCGCGCGATCCGTGTCCAAAGCGAGTCCGATTCCGGCGGCCATGACCGAGGCGGCCGTCGCGATCTGCAGGAACGTCATGCGTGTCGACCGTGCCTGGGGCAGATAACCTGTCGCGAACGCGGAGACCGCTGGGGCCAGGGCGAAGACCGGTGCGAACACCGGCGGCAAGCCGGACCAGCGATAAGCGCCGTAGGCGCAGAGCATCGCGGCCGCGGCCGCGATCCATACCGTCCGCCGGCTCGCGATGCGCACACCGACGCCCGCGCCGGCTACCGCGTAGAGCGCGTTCACGACGGTATGGACGCGTGCATCCGGGAAGGAGCCGACGCTCACGAACGCGCTGAGCAGCCCGGCGAGCGCGGCGGCGATCCGCGCGTGCATCGGAGACCGCAGGAGCGGCACCACGCCGAGCCAGGCGGTGAACGACAAGGGAGCGTACGCACGGGCAAGATCGACGACGCCGTTCTGCCCAAGTGGTAGAAGGCCCGACGCGCCGAGGGCGAACCGATAGCCGACGGCGATCGCGGCAGCGGCAGGGATCAGGACGTACTCCCCGCGAACCGCGGCGAACGGGCCGCTCCGCTCGTCCCAAACGAGCGAGAGCGCGGCGGCGACGAATCCCGCGATCAGGAACGCGGCCGCGCCAACTGCCGGCATGCGCCCGAACGCTCCGAGCGGGAGCAGACCGGCGACGAGGAACGCAAGACCGAGGGTCGTGAGCCTCGGCTCCATCCACGGAGCGAGTGTCCCCAGACCGCGGTCGATCGAGCTCGCGAGCTCATGCGCCACATAGGCCGACCCCACAACGACCGAAGCCAGCGCCACAACGGCGAGGTCCGCCCCAGCCGAATAGACGGTCGCGACCACGGCAAGGCCCGGTCCGGCGGTCGCGAGCCTCTGTTCCCACGCCGCGCCTCGGCTCGCGCGAAGCATGTAATAGCCCGTGAGCAGCACGATCTCGACCGGCAGCGCGGCCCTTTCGAACGGCGCGCTCGCTGCGATCGGGATCGCCAGCGCGGCGCCGGCCAGAGCGGCGACGACCATCGTCATCCGGGACAGCGGCCCGACGACCGTATCGACAAGCTGCGTTCTCGATAGGTGGAGTCGCTCGAAGGCAAGAGCCATGGCGGCGATCGGCACGGCGGCCCACGAAACGGGCAGCTTCACCAGCGCCTCGAGGCCGAGGACCGCGCTGAGCACCGCGGCGTAAAAGAGGTAGCTGTACCCGATCCCGTAACCGCCGAGCCGCAACCCGGCGTAGAGCGCAGCCGAGACCAACGAGCCGAGCGTCCAGATCGTCGGCGCATCGAGGGGCGAGACTCGCGCAACCAGCACGTAGTACGCGACCGGATCAAGCGGTGTGATGAGCGCCCCGATGACGAGGAAGGTCCTACCCGCGGGAAGGACGCGTGGATAGCGGTGGCAAACGATCCCGGCGGCGAGGAACCCGGTCGTCCCGACGATCATGAGGACGAGCTTGACCAGATCTGAGATCTGGTCGCCCGAGACACTCACGAAGATGAACGCGGCCACCACGACGAGGAAGGCGCCGATATACAGGAGCAGGCTCGGGGTCTCTTCGGTCGCGAACGTGCGCGTCGCTCCGGCAACGAGATCGAGTGCCGTTGGCCCTGAGGGTCCGACCGCCGACGGGGCCTGCTTCAATCCGGGCTCTGGCACGCTCTGAGCGCTGCTCGGCGCGGAGCGCGCTGATTCGATCGAAACAAGCTCGCTTTCGATGACAGCGCGGACGCGCTCGGCCGACGGCCGATCCAGCGCTCCGCCGCCGACCAGGTCGTCCAAGCGGCTGAGGACGTAGCGGCGGCCGATGACGTCCTGGCCATCGACGACGCCCCGCTCGGCGTGGGCGTTTCGATCGATAGTCGACGGCATCGAGATCCCGCTCCTTATCGCCGTGGCAACGGCATTCACAAACTCGAGGTCGATCGCGAAGGCTGACGCGCCATCCACCCGCGGACGGAGCCTCTTGGCGATGCTCGCCGCAACGACCGCGCGCGACTGCGGCGTGAGCTGCGGTGCTCTCGTCGTGAAGGAACTGACGAGGTCTCTTTCCTCCGCCGTCAGGCGGTCGATGACCAAACCCACGAGCACCTCCCCCGGCGCGGCGCGCGGCAAGCGTAAGCAGGGGGTCAAGCAAGCGTGCCTGTCGAGAGCGCACGCACTGGGCTCGTCTCGTCGTCCCTGAAGTGTTCGGACAACGTGGCTGGCAGTAAACGTGCTCGGCGGACGGCTCGTGCGCATCGCTGCGGTACAGTCGCGGGCCGTGTACCAACGGCCTGGTTATCGCAGTCTGCTCGGTCGACTTCGCGAGAACCTGCGCACTTACATCCGCAGACAGCTCGAGCTTCCGCGTCAGGAGATCGCCGAGATCGTCCGGGCCAATGTCGCGGCCGCCAAGTGGTTCGGCGTGGCGGCGGTCTTCGCGCTCTGCTTCCTCGTCGCACTCGTCGTCCTCGTCATCGCGCTCCTTGCCTTGGTGCTCCCGCTCTGGGCCTCTGCGCTCGTTGTCCTGGCGGTGATGGGCCTCGCAGCGGGACTGACGGGCTATGTCGGTTACCGAAGCCTCGATCTGCGCGGCCCGACGCGGACGATCAACTCGGTGAAGGAGACCATTCGGTGGGCGAAATCGCGCCTGCTCGGACGGACCGCGAGCTAGCCAAGCTTCGCGGCTCGGCACGGACCGAGCGCGAGCTGTCGCTTCTGCGTGGCGCCATCGACGCCGACGTCACCGAGCTGCGGACGCGTATCTCGCGCGACGTCGATCCGCGCCGGCTCGCACGTCGTCAGCCTGTCGCGTTCTTCGGGACGCTCGGTTCGGTCATCGCCGTCCTGGGCTTCGCGGTCGCATCGCGGGTGAAGAGCTTCCGCCGGAGCCGCACGGAGACCGAGCTCGATCAGGTCATCCAGCGGCTTGGCGGCCGGCTCGATCGTCTCAAGGGTCGCACGCGCAAGCGGTTCCGCGAGTCGCTCCGCAAGGAGATCGGGGAGGTCGAAAGTGGCCCGCGCGCGAAGCAGATGTTCTGGGAGACGGCCACCGCGGCCCTTGTCTCGGCGGCGACCCTGCTAGCGCGCCGCTTCGCGTCTCGTATGACCGCCGACGAGGAGCTTCCCGACTCCGGTCGCTAGCGCAAGCCACACCGCGTATGCGAGCGCCACGGTGCCGCCGCCGACAAGCCCGGCGCCAACCGCCAGGCCCGCGGCGACCGCGGGGTCGCGCGTGCCACTTCCGACCACCGCTGCCAGGGGGTCGCCGCCGAAGATCCGCGCCGCAGCCGCCGCGCTGAGCGGACCGATCACCAGGCAGCCGGCCGCGACCAGATATGCGCGCGGATCGGCGATCTGTGGACTCGCGAGGAATGCCGCGACGAGCGCGATCGCCACCGCGACGTAGCGAGCCCCGTCGAGGACCGGCAGCATCGCGTCGCGAACGGTCGGAATCGCGCCCGCGACCGCGGCACCGACGACGAACGCGAAAAGGCTCATGTCCACGAGCGGCCGAGGACCGCGGGATCGTCGACGAAGACGGCAAAGACCGCGAGCGCAGCGTAGGGCGCGAGGACCGCGCCGAGGTTGCGCGCGCGCCGAAGCGAGAGCAGTGCCAGCAACGGCGTGCGCGTCCCCACCGCGAAGAGAAGTGCCGTGAGCGCGGTCTGGGCTGCGGCCGCGAGATCAGGCGCGGAGCTTCTCCGTAAGCGCCGGGACCAGCTCGACGATCGGAACGCGGATCTGGGCCATCGAGTCCCGGTCCCGGATCGTCACCTGCCGATCCTCGAGTGTCTCGAAGTCGATCGTCACGCAGAGCGGGGTCCCGATCTCGTCCTGCCGGCGGTAGCGGCGTCCGATCGCCTGCGTCTCGTCGTAGGTACTGATGAAATTCGGTCGCAGCTGCGCCCAGACCTCGCGTGCGGTCGGGACGAGGCGCTCGTTCTTCGAGAGCGGGAGCACCGCCACCTTGTACGGGGCGATCTGCGGCCGGAACCGTAGGACGACGCGGATACCTTCCTTGTCCGGCTCCTCGTCGTAAGCGGCGCACATGACCGCATAGGTGGTCCGATCCGCTCCGACCGCCGTCTCGACGACGTAGGGGACGAAGCGCTCGCTGGTCGTGTCGTCGAAATACTCGAGCTTCTTTCCGGAGTACTCGGTGTGGCGGCGCAGGTCGTAGTCGGTGCGGTTGTGGATGCCTTCGAGCTCCTTCCACCCGAACGGGAACTCGAACTCGACATCGGTCGCGGCGGCCGCGTAATGGGCGCGCTCGTTCTCGGCATGCTCGCGGAACCGCAGCCGCTCGGCGGGAAGGCCGAGCTCGCGATGCCAGCGCATTCGCTCCGCCTTCCATTCCTCGAATAGCCGCGGCGCGTCATCCGGCCGGCAGAAGTACTGCATTTCCATCTGCTCGAATTCGCGCGAGCGGAAGATGAAGTTCCCGGGAGTGATCTCGTTGCGGAACGCCTTCCCTATCTGTGCGATCCCGAACGGAAGGCGGCGACGCGTTGCCTGCTGGACGTTCTCGAAGTTCACGTAGACCGCCTGGGCGGTCTCGGGGCGCAGCCACGCGACTGCGGCCTCATCCTCGACCGGCCCGACGAAGGTCTTGAACATGAGGTTGAAGCGCCGCGGATCGGTGAGCTTGCGCTCGCCACAGTTGGGACAGGCGGTATCGGAGAGGTCGAGCCGCTTTGATCGCCAGGCGTCCATGAGCTCGTCGCCCTTGGGGAGGTCGTCTACGCGGAAGCGATGGCGACAATTCCGGCACTCGACGAGCGGATCGATGAAGTTCTCGACGTGGCCGGACGCTTCCCAGACCCGGGGATGCATGAGGATCGCGCCGTCGAGGCCGACGACGTCGTCGCGGTACTGCACCATCGCGCGCCACCACGCGTCCTTCACGTTCCGCTTGAGCTCGACGCCGAGCGGACCGAAGTCCCACGTGGCGCCGGCGCCGCCGTAGATCTCGCTCGATGGGAAGACGAAGCCTCGCCGCTTGGCGAGCGAGGTGAGCTTTTCGGCTACGTCCTCACGCAACGCCGTCTTCACGAAACCGGAGCGGGGCGCCGGAGATCGCGGAGCTCGTCGAGAAGATGGCTGGTCGCGATGTCGCGGTCGAGCACGTAGCGCAGGAAGCCGCGCAGGTGCCGGTCGAGCTCGCGCGCAAGTCCGACATCGAGCCGCAGACGGGCCGCCGAGGCGAGATCGCTCACGAGGAGGTAGCGAAGCGACTTGAGTGCGCGGACGGTGAGCGCCGCAACGTTTGGAAGCTGCGTTGCGCAGCTCGCGCAGAGCGCCCCGCCGACGGCCGGCTCCCATCCGTTGGTCTCTTCCGCGAGGCTTTGACGGCAGTGCGCGCACTCACCGAGCTCGGGACGGAACCCCGAGCGATCGAGGAGGTGGAGATCGAACCACCGGCACACCACCGGCGCGTCGACGCCGGCGTCGAGACCGCGCAGCGCGGTCTCCAAGAGGTCGAAGAGCGGCGCGGATGGAACGCGGTCCGCGGTGAAGCGATCCACGAGCTCCGCCACGTACCACCCCGCCGCGATCAGCGAGAGGTCGTCGCGCATGTCCGGATAGATCGCCCGCGCCTCAGCTCCAGTGAGCACGTCGAGCTCGCGGCCGCGCGCGAGCTGATACGTCGCGTGCGTCAGCGGCTCCGCGTGGCCGGCCATGCGGCTCGTCGCTCTTCGTATGCCTTTCGCGACGACGCGCACCTTGCCGAAATGCCGCGTGAAGAGGACGAGGATTCGGTCTGCCTCGGCGAAGTCGTTGGTCTTGAGAACGATCGCCTCGGCACGGTACGTGCGAGATGACACAGTCGAGTCAATGGTACGAAGCGACTGGGGGCTGCGCCCCCAAGCCCCCGGCTGCGGGGGGTCTTGAGGGGGGCAAAGCCCCCTTCAATGGCTATCATCGAAATCTGGTGGGGCGAACACTCGACGCGCACCTCGCGGCGATCGACGAAGAGATCCGGTCGCTCCTCAACGCGACGGATCCGGCGCTCGGGCCCTTCTACGGCATGATGCTCTACCACCTCGGGCTCGACGCCGAGCGGCGTCCCTCCGGCAAGCGGCTTCGGCCGGTCCTCTGCACGCTGGTCTTCGAGGCGATGACCGGCGACGCCCGGCAGGCGCTGCCCGCCGCGGCGGCCATCGAGCTCCTGCACAACTTCACGCTGATCCACGACGACATCGAGGATCAGGATCCGGCACGCCATCACCGGCCGACGGTCTGGAGCGTCTGGGGAGTCCCGCAGGCCATCAACGCCGGCGACGGCATGTTCGCCGTGTCGCGCCTTGCGGTGCAGCGCCTCCGGGGGCTGCCGCCGGCGCGAATCCTCGCCTTCGCTGGGCTCCTCGACAACGCGTGCGTCCAGGTCTGCGAGGGCCAGTTCCTCGACATCGCCTTCGAGACGCGCACCGATGTCACCCCCGAGCGCCACCGCGCGATGGCGGCAAAGAAGACCGGCTCGCTGTTCGCGGCCGCCGCGGAAGGGGCCGCCGTCCTCGCCACGGACGACACCGTCGTGCGGAGTGCGCTCGCGCGTTTCGGCGATGCGTTCGGTGAGGCCTTCCAAGCGCACGACGACCTCCTCGGGATCTGGGCCTCGACCGAGCGCACCGGCAAAGTCGAGATGAACGACCTCACCAAGCGGAAGAAGACCCTGCCGGTCGTGCTCGCGTTCGAGCGCGCGCCCGCGAAATCGCGAGCGCGGCTGGCCGAGCTGTTCGCGCCACCCGCGCCGTTGCCGGCCGAGAATGTCGAGGGCATCCGCGACCTTCTCGACGAGCTCGGGGTGCGTGACCTGATCGAGGCAGAGATCGCGGCGAGCCGAAGCCGCGCGCTGCACGTGCTCCGCGGGATCGCGCCCATCGCTGCGGCGCCCGATGCGCTCGAGCTCCTCGAGCGCCTGGTGGCCACCGCGACTGGTGCGCCGGAACCGGCCGGAGCGGCCGCAACCTAGAATCCGCGCGCGGTGGCGGACCCCCACGGCGTGATCCTGGAGCCGAGCGAGCAGGTGATCATCGCGACCCGCCCGCTCTTCCTGTGGGAGCCCCTCGTGATCGTCGACGCGCTGCTCGTCGTCGTCGCGCTCTATCTATCGGGGATCGCGCAGCCCGGACCCGCCGCGGCCGCGCTCATCGTGTTCGCTCTCCTGACCCTTTGGATCTTCGTACGCTGGCTGCCCTGGAGCGTGCGGTGGTTCGTGCTCACCGACCGGCGAGTCGTCTCGCGCTGGGGCGTCCTCAATCGCAACCAATCGGCGCTCTTGCTCGACCGGGTCCAGGACGCCAGCCTGTCGCGTCCCTTCCCGCTCTCGCTGGTACGCGACTACGGCGTCATCCGTCTCGAGTCGGCGGGGATCCACAGCGAAGAGCGGATCACCGAGGGTCTGCACGAGCTCGCGATGACGCACGCATCTGCGTTCTACCGCGCGCTCACTGATGCCCAGACGCCCAACCGCTAGGGCGGTGCCGCCCCGGCGCGCGCTCGTGATCTTCTTCTCGCCTCCTCTCGCGGAATGGCTAGACGCGTTTCGCCGCGCACACGACCCGGTGACGTGCGCTGCGATCGCACCGCACGTTACGGTTGTGCACGACCTCGACGCGGAGACCGAACGGCGGATCGACGCGGCGGCGGCAGCAGCGCAACCCTTTCGCATCCGCCTCGGACGGGCGGTCCGGCTTGATGGTGGGCTGAAGGGCTGCGCGATCCGCGTGGATTCGTCGATCACGATCGCGATCGCGTCGTAGTCCTTGGTCTCGCCTGACGCGACCGCGCTCCACACCGCGCAGCGCTCGGCGCAGACCGTGAGCCCGTACGAGGCGTTCTCGACGTTGGCCGCGCCGTAGATCTTGTTGCGCTTGGTGCGGAGCGCGGCTCCGACCCGATATTTCGAGTACGGCGCGTACGCGCGCTGCCGCGCGAGCGCGGCGACGCGGATCAGATCCTCGTCACCCGGGCCGAGCGTGTCGGTCAGACGGGCTCCGCGCGCGGCGCCTTCTTCACCACGCGGACCCGGCGGATTCGCCGGCCTTCCACGCTCTCGACGACGAACCGCGCGCCGCCCGCGTGGACGGCCTCACCTTGTCGCGGGAACCTACCGAGCTGGGCGACGACGAATCCTCCGAGCGTGTCGTAGTTCGGGGTCGCGTCCGACTCGGGCAGATCGAGATCGAACGTTTCGCGGACGTCGTCGAACGGCACGCGGGCATCGAGAAGTGCCTCGTTCTCGGAGACGGGGATGACGAGCTCCGGTTCGAGATCGTACTCATCGCGGATCTCCCCGACGATCTCCTCGACCAGGTCCTCGATGGTGACGAGGCCGCTCGTCCCGCCGTATTCGTCCACCACGATCGCGATGTGCACCTTGTCGCGCTGCATCTCCCGCAGCAGGTCCGCGATCTTCTTCGACTCGGGCACGAACTGCGCCGCCCGCAGGTACGGTCGAATCTGGACGTCCTTCTCGCCACGCGCGAGCCGCCGGAAGAGATCCTTGACGTAGAGGATGCCGACGATGTTGTCGGCAGAACCCTCGTAGATCGGGATCCGCGAGTGGCCCACCTTCGTGATGCGCTCGAGCATCTCGCCGGGTCGGGTATCGACGTCGATCCCGACGATGTCGGTCCGCGGGACCATGACCTCGCGCACCGGTTTCTCCGAGAGGCTGAAGATCGACGTGATCATCCGCTGCTCGCGCTCCTCGAACACGCCCTGCGCCTGCCCGGTCTCGACGAGGGTCTTGATCTCCTCCTCGGTGACCTGCATCGCGCCCTGAGGGTTCGCGCCGAACGGGCTCGTCAGGATGCGCGTCAGCAGGAACAGCACGCCGACGAGGGGCTGGGTGATCCAGACGAGGACCTCGAGCGGCCACACCAGGACGAGAAGGACGGACTGCGCGTGTCGAGCGCCGATCGCGCGCGGGACAAAAAAGCCGAGGAGGATCGCGATCACCGAGAGCACGGCAACGGTGACCGCCACCGCGGCCGCGCCCACCAGCGACGGCGCGCTCGAGCCGAAAAAGAACTGGAGGACCTCCGAGAGGCGCGGGGCGATGAACGCCGCGGCGATGCCCGCGTACGCGAAGACGATCAGGAACTCGATCACCTGGAGCGCTGCGAGGTACGCCGTCGAACGCTGTCCCATCGTCCCCGCACGGCGCCCACGACGGCCGCGTGAGGCGAGCTCCTCGATCAGGTGAGGTCTCCGGATGGTCTGGATCGCGGTCTCGCTGGCCGAAAGGAAAAAGAGCACGGCGACGAGCACGAGCTCGATGAAGAGCAGCTCGATCGTGATCGCGGTCACTGGCCCGCCTTCTTGCGCCGGTCGGCTTTCTTGATGGCACGGGCCGGCATTCCGACGGCCACCATCCCCTCGGGCACGTCCTTGGTCACGACGGCGCCTGCACCCGTGGTCGCCCCCGCACCGACCGTGACCGGCGCACGCAGCAACGTATCGGAGCCGATGAAGGCATCCTCGCCGACGATGGTTCGGTTCTTGCGGACGCCGTCGTAGTTCAGCGTGATCGTGCCCGCGCCGATGTTTACGCGCGCGCCGATGTCGGCGTCACCCACGTAGCTGAAGTGGTGCATCTTCGTTCCGCTGCG
>VBDQ01000112.1 GCA_005889075.1 Chloroflexota bacterium | reverse complement strand
CCCATCAGGCGCCAAATCCGTACGCTCCGCGAACGAGACAAGCATCTCGAGCTATCGAGATTGCCAGGTGAAGCGAACTCGGTCGGTAAGGTGAGCTGCAAGGCCCACTAGCATCGGCAGATGCTTCGCGATGCGGTCGAGCGCGGGCTCATCCCGATCGTCCGCGTGCGTGGCCGACCCTCCGGGCCCTGGACCATCGAAGATCGCATGCGACACCACGACGTGCCCGGCGTCCAAATCGCCGTGATCGAGGGTGGGGAGGTGGCGTGGACCGCCGGCTACGGCGAACTCGAACGCGGCAGTGGCCGATGCGTCGACGAGCGTTCGCGGTTCCAGGCAGCCTCAATCAGCAAGCCGGTCACCGCGCTCGCGGTGCTCCGGCTGGTCGACCGCGGCGCGCTCAGCCTGGACCAACCGGTCAATGAGCGGCTGCGGTCTTGGCGTGTCCCCGAGAACGAGTTCACTGTCGCGCGGCCGGTGACGCTGCGGGCGCTCCTCAGCCACACGGCGGGCACCACGGTGTCCGGATTCCCGGGCTACGCCAGCGGCGTCGAACTCCCGAGCCTGCGTCAGATTCTGGAGGGTGAACCTCCCGCGAACACGCCTGCGGTCCGGGTTGACAGCCCAGTGGGCGAGCGGTTCCGCTACTCCGGCGGGGGCACCACCATCGTCCAGCTGCTGCTCACCGAGGTCGTCGGCCAGCCCTTCCCGGAGCTGATGCGCGATCTCGTGCTCGCGCCGCTCGGGATGCGCGACAGCACCTTCGCCCAGCCTCTACCCTCGGGGCTCCGCGCCAGCGCCGCCACTGCCCATGAGCGCGGGGCTCCGGTGAGTGGCGGCTGGAATACCTACCCGGAGATGGCCGCCGCGGGTCTGTGGACGACCGCCGAAGATCTCGGCCGATTCGTGATCGGCCTGCAGCAGGCACGGCGCGGGGCACGCGGCTCGCTCCTCTCGCCCGAGCTCGCGCGCGAGATGTTCACTCCTCCGAACGGTGGACCGGTGGGTCTGGGACCCGCCATCGAGGTAGAAGGCCGCTCGATCCGCTTCGCGCACAGCGGCGGGAATCGAGGCTTCTCCGGGCGGTTTGTGGGCGACGCCGACCGCGGTCAGGGTGCCGTTGTGCTCACAAACGCTGACCGCGCGATGGTCTTCGTCGGCGAAGCATTGAACGCGGTCGGGGACGTCGCGGGTTGGCCGGACTACGTCGCGCCCGAGCGCGACACGAGCGCGGTGCCGGCTGCCACCCTCGCGCGGTACGTCGGGAGCTACCGCAGCGCGGAGCTGGGCACCATTGCGATCCGCATCGATGGCGACCGCCTGTATGCGCGACTGCCGTGGAGCGAGGACGCGGAGATGCTGGCGTCCGCTGACCGGTCGTTCTTCTTCGAAGACAGCCGCGCCGAGGCGGAGTTCGGCGGCGATGCGCTGGACCGCGGCACGCTCACTCTCCGCCAAGGCGATCAGACCGTCATCGCCGTCCGCGAAGGGGCCTAGCCCAAGCACCACCGGACGCCTCGAACGCGGTCATCTCGGGGTTCAAACCGCAGCTCGGCGTCCCGTCCTGGAGGACAACACTCAGTGACACTTAGCCGCACACTCACTAATGACGAGTGAGCAGGTGGGAGTACGGCGATGGTCTCACTGGTAATCCGTCGCCACGCCGAACGGGGGAGCGAAGAGGGATCCGGGCGTGCCTTATCTGCGGCCGGCCACGCCGCCGCGCGACGACTGCGCCGCGACGCCGAGGAATTTGCGCTCGTCGTAAGCAGTCCACGCGACCGCGCGCGCGCAACAGCGGTCGAGATCGCCGGCCGTGTGGACGAGACGAGCGAGCTTCTCGGGGGGTCACCAGACGAAGCTCTCACCCAGCAGCAGTACGACACCTTGCGCTCCCTGCAGGACGTCCTCGAGCTCATCGCCGGTAGCGAGCATGCTCTGAGCTTTGCGCGCCAACAGCTCGCGACCTGGGAGTCGATCGCGCGGCGTCTGCGAGACGGCACAACGGCCTTGGTCATCACGCACGGCGGCAACATCGTGTTGCCGGCGGCGCTTGTCGCGCGCCGTCTCGGCCAGGACATCGCGCCGATTCCGTTCTCCCATTTGGAGGGCGTGAGAGTCGAATATGCGCAAAGTTGGCGCAGCGTCGAGCGCCTTTCCGCGAACGGCCATTCACCGATCGTCCAGACGGAGATCCCGCTCGGCGGCAACCTCAGTCAGGCAGTCAGAGTCGGCGATACCGTGCGACGTCGGGCCGGCCCGTGGACTCCAGCGGTCCAGTCGCTTCTGGCGCACCTTGAAGCGGTCGGATTCACCGCCGCGCCGCGGAGCCTGGGCGTTGACGAACGCGGCCGCGCGGTCCTCGCGTATCTGCCGGGTGAAATACACGGCGGATGGCCCGAGCCGATGCCGCCCTGGATGTTCGAAGACATCACGACGTTGAGGCGCGCCGCCGAGCTACTCCGCCGTTATCACGATGCCGTCCTGACGTTCCGGCCGCCACCGGACGCCACGTGGCATCAGGTCGCGCCCGGGAGGCATGAGCTCATTTGCCACAACGACTGGTCGCCCTACAACGCGATCTTCCGGGAGCACGACCCGGTCGTGATGCTTGACTGGGATCACACGGGCCCAGGCAACCGGGTGTGGGACGTCGCCAGCTCGGCACATACCTGGGTCCCTCTGTATCCGAAGAGAAGCGAGCTGTCGCTCGAGCAGAAGGCCGCGCGTCTCGCCGTCTTTTGCGAAACGTATGGGGATGTCGAGCCGGGTGCGGTTTTAGATGTTCTGCCCGAGCAGCTGCGCTTGGTCGCGCAGCTCGTCCGGACCAACGCAGACGGGGGCGACCCGGGCGCTCAAAAGCTCGCGGGCTGGAATGTGCCGGCTCTATTGCGCGAGGAGGCCGACCTACTGGTTCGCCAACGCTCTGACCTTATGGGTGACCGTCGGGGAGCTCGCGATGAGCAATCAGACCCCGCGGTCGGATGAGTGATTCGGTAGCTGGCCAGCGCTCCGCGACTAGCTGACGGCTCATCCGGTAGCGTCCGTCGGCGATGGGCGTCGTGCGATATCTCGACCTCGCAGAGTGGATTCGCGTGCGGTCGCCACGAGCGGGGCCGAGCCGAATCGTCGCGATCGACGGACCCGCGGGATCCGGTAAGTCGGTGTTCGCAGCGCGACTCGCGCACGTCCTGACCGCACCCGTGATCTGTCTGGACGACCTCACCCCGTCATGGACTGGTCCCGATCGAGAAGCGGCCCTTCTCGTCGAGCAAATCCTCGCGCCGCTTACACGCGGTGGCCCCGCGCGCTACCAATTCTTCGATTGGGTAAAGGACCAATACACGGAATGGCGCGACGTAGCGCCGAATCCGATCATCTTGGCCGAGGGCGTAGGAGCGGGTTCGCGGATTGTGCGCCCGTATCTGACCTATTTGATTTGGGTAGAAGCTCCTGGTGCCCTGCGCCTGACCCGAGGTCTGGAACGTGATGGTCAAGCGCGACTACCGGAATGGAATCGCTGGCGCGAGCGGGAGGACGCGTTGTTTAGGCGTGAGGAGACCCGGACGTGCGCCGACCTCACGGTCGATGGAGCACCTAGCGTTGCGCACGACCCTGCTGCCGAATTCGTGCTGCTGGCTCGTTAGCGTCAGCCGCGTGCCGAGCAGGATCGCGTCGCGACGGTGTGGGTCAACGGCCGGCACGGCGGGATCAGCTGGGACGGATCGCCGTCGTCGGGAGAGCCCTGCGCGGTGAATGCTGAGAAACTGGAGGACGACGCCACCGAGATCATGATCGAAAGCCCGGTCGTTCGGCTTCGCGGACCGTGGCGTTTCGAGATCGGTTTGTAGAAGGGAGTGGTCGTTCCTCCGACCCTGACTTTTTCAAGAACTGGATCGAGGATTTGTTCGGAAATCCGCGAATTCACTGACGACGCGCCTCGCACGAGTCAGACCCGAGCCGGCGCGTCACCGACGCCGCGCAGGATGTCAATGAACGCTGCCGTGATTGGTAAGATGCGATCGCGAGCCGGTACTCATTGGCGGATCCGCCCTCGTCATCGCGGCCTATGCCCGTGTGGGCGGTGCGTAGAGCGAGTTAGCCGACACGCTGACCAAGCCGTGCTTGGTGCTGGTCTCCACCAGCTCGCTCTCGCCGATCGGGTTCGGCGTCCCTTTGCCTTTTGAAATCAGATCCCGGAGGCTGCCGCGCACGTACGTGCCCCCATGCGTCGGAGCAGACGTCGTAGCACTCGTACGTGGGCGTCAGTCCGAGGTGCGTGAACCGCAGCTCCGTGCCGTCGCCCCTGTCCGCGATCTCAAAGACGACGTCCGTGCCCGTCCATTCGGTCTTGTCCTTAACGAAGTTGAACTCGTTGGCGAGGACGTGCCAAACGACTTTCGTGTTCGGCACGAATTCGGTGATCCTGAACCTAGCGCGATGAATGTCCTGATAGTGGTAGTTGAACTCGGCGCCGAGCCTGTCGGTCGGGCCCTTGATCTCCTCGGACCACCACGCACGAGGATTGGTGACGGCGGCGAAGACCGCCGCCGGTGACTGAGCGACGCTGAACGAGGCCGTGTAGTGCTGCGAGTTCATTCGAATCCTTCGTAACGCTCGAGCTGACGTGACTGCGGCATGCGCGCCTCGATCAAAGTCCGAAGGTCGTCTCTGATGATCGAGCTCCACACATCCGTGCAGTTGTCGTAGCACTCGAGTCGGGGGATGAGGCCCTCGTGGGTGAAGCGGAGTTCGGTCCCGTTGCCCTTCTCGGCAATGTCGAAGATGATGCGGGTGCCCTTCCACTCGTTCTTGGCCGCGACGAAGGTGGGGCCGCCCTCGACAACAAGCCACACGACCCGTTTGCCGGGCACGAGCTCGGTTACCTTCTGCTTGGAGATGTGCAAGTCCTCGTAGCGGTAGGTAAAGACACCACCCACCTCGTCCGTCGGACCTTCGAACTCCCCCGACCACCATCGGCGAGGGTCGGTGATCGCATCGAACACATACGCCGGTGTCCGATCCACCGTGATAGACGTCGCGTAGTCCTGACTGCTCATGGCGCTCTCCTCTGTCGTTCACGCGGTGTGACCATCCGCTGACGGCTGACTTGCATCACGCTAGCACTACTCGCTAGCATTATGCAAGTGATCTCTGCTACACTCGGCGTCATGCTTGGACGCACATATGAGAACCAGGTCTGCTCCGCGGCCAGGGCCCTCGAGATCGCGGGCGAGCGTTGGAGCCTGCTCATCATTCGGAACGCGGCATTCGCCGGAATGACGCGATTCAGCGAATTCCAGAAGAGCCTGGAGATCGCGCCGAACATTCTCGCCGCCAGGCTCGCGCACTTCGTGGAGTCAGGACTCATGGAGACCTGGGACGAGGGGGATGGACGCGAGACCTACCACCTGACGAAGAAGGGACTCGACTTCGTGCCGGTGATCATCGCCCTTACGAAGTGGGGTGATCGCTGGGCCGCGGCTGGTGGTGCACCCATCGTCTACGAGCACGGGTGCGGCGGTCGCATGACTCACGTGTTGCAGTGCACGAAGTGCGGAGAGACCGTGCAGCCCGGAGCCGTCACGGCTCGCAAGACGGCGGTGATGGCCAAACTTCAGGCGCAACGCAAAGCCCGAGTGCTGCGACCGCGCGGCGTCGCCCGTGAGCATCACGGCGCGGCTGCCGGCACAGATGTTGGCTTGTACGTGAGGAGCGCACCCCACCCACGTAGCCGAGACCTGTGAGGCGTAGCTCGAGCAGCGCCGAGTGGTCAGCGAGTACCGAAGACGGAGGACAGCGAAATGGGGAAGATCGTCGTAAGCGACAACGTCTCGCTCGACGGCGTCATCGAGGACCCGGCGGGTGACGAAGGCTTCCCGCGCGGCGGTTGGGTCGGCCTGATCAAGGACCGTCCAGAGCTTGCCAAGCTCGCGCTCGACGAGGCTCTGGGCACCGAGGCCATGCTGATGGGTCGGCGGACCTACGATTGGTTCGCCGCGCGGTGGCCATCCCGGAGTGGGGAGTTGGCGCACCGGTTGAACAGTTTGCCCAAGTACGTCGTGTCCGCGACGCTCGAACATCCCGACTGGCACAACGCGACGGTCCTCAAGGGCGACGTGCTTCACGAAGTCTCGAATCTGAAACAGAGGGTCAGCGGGGAGATCGTCGTCCCGGCCAGCATCCGGATCGTGCGCACGCTGATGGAGCACGACCTCGTCGACGAGCTGCGGCTGAAGATCTTCCCTGTCGTGCTCGGCGCCGGCGAGCGCCTCTTCGGCGAAACAAGCGGCAAGAATGCCATGCGCCTCGTCGCCGTTCGGACTCTCGATGGAGACACCGTGTTCCTAACGTACGAGCGCGCTCACAACGCCTAGCGCTCATCGATTTCGAAGGACCGTGTCGAAAGCACACCCAACTCTTTCGTGAAACGGCCTTTTGGTCTGACGGACCATTGCCTAACGGCGGTTTGAAGAACAAGGGCAGCGCGACCTGGCACGGGTGAGCTTCCGCCGGCACTTCGCGCCTCTCCTCGTGTCCGTCTTTGAACGTGATGCGAAGTGGCAAGGTCTTCGGCCGGTCTTTCGGATCGCGCGTGTACATGTCGAGGATGATCCGAACAGGCATTAGCGGACCGCGCAGCATTTGTCGCTCGAAGTCCGAGGTGGTCGTGGCGCAGGTCGCGCAGCTCGCCTTCTCCAGCGTGAACGGTCCATTGAAGCCCTTGGGATGATGTGCTCCTGGCTCGTGCCGGGGAACCGCAGTAGATACAAGCGGCGGCTGTCCCGAGCACGTCACGTCTCTACTCGGCCTACTGTGTCCCGCGGCGATGAACGTGCCGATCGGCCGCGCCGCGCAACTCCGGCACGCACTCGAGGAGAAATTCTCTGGGTTTCTGGCGACGATCGGCCCTCTCTCGGACACGCAGTGGGCTTGGCCCTGCCCGCGCGAAGGTTGGCCTATTGGCTACGTCGCCCATCACATCGGTCAAGGGATCGTGCGACCGTCTGGATGGATAACCCAGGCGCTCGCCGGGGACGACCCCTTCAACTTTGAGTGGGATGTGACGCATGCGCTCAACGCGCGTCGCAGCCAGCGCCTCGGGCTTCCGGCAAAGGGCGAAACGATCCGCTACATACGCGTCGCGACCTCGAACTTCTGCGATCTGATTGGCTCGCTATCCGACGCTCAGCTCGATATCATCGCGTTCACCCAGACGAGTCAGAAGCACGGCGCAGTACGGAAGTCAGTCGAGTGGGTCGCGGCGCTCGTTATGCGCCATGTCGACGAGCATCATCCGAGCATCATCGAGGCTCTAGCTAGTCACTAGGCTTCGGCTCGGGAGGCGTCTCCGGCGCTGGAACGTGTCCAGCCGCGAACGAGTGGTCTTGCACCGCCGAGGGCATTCGGTACACGACGGAACAGCTGGCGCGCGTCGACGTCCGGTTCTTCCTTAACCAGCTGCGCTCGCAGGAACCGGAGCTCTTGCGCGCAATATGACCGCGTTCGCCGAGCGGATCGACGCGGTCGAACCATCGGCCGCGATGATCGCCGAAGGTCGCAATCTTCCCGCCGGCTCCGACCGACGCATCCGGTGGATTGCCGGTCGAGCAGAGGATGCGCCGCTCGATCCGCCCTACGGGCTGATCGTATGTGGCGCCAGCCTCCATTGGATGGATCCCAGCCTCGTTCTGCCGCGCTTTCGTGAGTCCCTCGCACCCGGCGCATACCTGGCAATCGTCGACAATGAGAACGTCCACGGGCCGTACCGCGAGGCGGTATGGGCGATAACCGACCGCTACGCCGCTCTCGCCCATCACCCGGAAACGCCCCACGCAATCGCGGCCGTGCAGGCGTCCGGTCTTCACGATCGAGGGTGAGGAGCGCACCGCGCCTATGCCGTTCGAGCGTCCGTTGACGAATACATCGCATTCCTCCACAGCACCTCCGTCCTGACGCGCGCCCAACTCGGCGAGCGGGCCCCGGCGTTTGACGCCGCGCTGCGGTCGGTAAGAGGAGAGTCGTTCCTTCACCCTCGTTTTGTAGGGCGTTCGACTCCTCTGATCTTTCGGGAATCCGATTCCGTTCGGTCGCGAGCCGAGTTCTCCCCGTGACCAGACGCACGACTGTTGCGCGACGGCTGCTTCATCCAGCTCGTGGCCCAGGTGTGACGTAGGAGATGGGCGTGGAAGCGCCGGATCCGTCGACGTAGATCGTGAGCGCCCCTTCCTCAAGCGCATCGACCGGCGGACGGCACGCGCATCGATGATGATCATGCGCGGCCATGACGGCTCCGCGGAGCGAACTAAGATTGGTCGAATGAGCGGTTTGCCTAAATAGGGATCAGGATGCGCGAGGAGAGCAAGCCCCGACGACGACCCATAAGCCGCTTCGACGACCGCGCCAAGCGCGTACTCGCGATGGCGGGCAGCGAAGCCACGCGCCTTCACCGCGACATCGTCGACCCAGAACATGTGCTGCTCGGTTTGCTCACATGCGGCGGCATCCCCGCCAAGGTGCTTGAGGACTCCGGGGTGAAATTAGAAGAGGCGCGTCGAGCCGTAGAGGCGATGACCGGTCATGGCGACAGGGTCGAAGTTCCGGCGGTTACGCCGGCGCCCGGCACCTGGAAAATTATCGAACTCGCGGCTGACGAAGCGAATCGCGCTGGAGACGAGAACGTCCGCCCGGAGCACGTACTTCTTGCGTTGGTGCGGCAGCCCGGGAGCGCCACGCCCGTCCTCGATTCGTTCGGGGTGTCCGGCGATCTAATCCGTCAGGGGCTAGCGTCCGCTTCCTCAGGCAGCTGAAGACAACGATCGGTCTAGGAGAACGGAATTCATGAGCAAGGGTCTCAGTCCTCCAGTTCAGCCCGGGCTTGTCGTGTAGGGGGCGAGGCCGAGTGTTCGCGCCAACTGAGGAGGTAGGGGAGGGTCGTTCCTCCGACCCTGACTTTGTAGGGCGTCTGATGCCATGAAGGAGCGGGCCTCCGCTCCCGTGTTCACAGCGGTTCAATGACCGCCAGATCACGAACGACAGGATGGAGGCCCAGGACATGGTGTATCTCGGAGTCGATCTCCACCGCAAGCGCTCAGTCGTGACGGCGCTGGCCGACGGGACTGTGATCCTCAGCCGCCGCATCGCGAGCCGCCCAGAGGACTTCCAACGTGTCTTCGGCGAGCTCGAGCCGCGCTCGCTCAGCGTGACCTTCGAGGCCACGTACGGCTGGAGCTGGTTCGCCGATCTG
>VBDQ01000142.1 GCA_005889075.1 Chloroflexota bacterium | reverse complement strand
GCCGGCCGCGCCAAGCCTCTTCCATTCCACTCACGGCACCGTTCGCTGCTCGAGAATCTCGCGCGCCCGGCGTTGCTCTCGCTGCGAATTAGAGCCGTATGTGGGGTCGGAGCGCGCGCGGAGCTGCTGCGCGCGTTCCTCACGCAGCGGCACCAGGAGATGACCGCTGCGGAGCTCTCGCTGGAGACAAGCTATCGCAAGCGCAATGTGCTGACCGAACTCGGGCCACTGCGCTTCTCAGGGCTCGTGAAGAGTTCTCGCGTAGTGAACGCGGACCGTTACTCGCTCTCGAAGAGCGACGAGCTGAGTGCGGTGGTTGGCCCGCTGCCGAAGCGCGCGACTCGGTGGACCGCGACGTTCGGGGTGCTGCACTTGATTCTCGACGTCACCCGGAGCGGGACCAAGCAGAGCGACCTGCAGAACGCACTCGAAGCCGTGCGGCTCTTAAACGAGCGCCGAGCACTCTTCGCGGCAGCGGGAATCGAGATACCGTCGCTTCCGCCCGACACTTCCGCGTGGCCGGCATTCTTGATGTGGTCGGTAGGACAGGCGAAATCCATCGCGGGGTCGTAGCTCGGCTGAAGCCGGCGCTCGCAGCTACCGCGACCGCCTCAATGCCAGACGAAACGCTCTACCGATGCGACAGCCCTGTCGTCCTTCGCTGCGCCCGAGATCTGGAACACTCCGCCAGACACGGCGACGAGACCTGCGAACGCGCGCGCGCTGCCGACTGGCGCGACATCATTCCAGCTGTTCGTCGCCCGATCCCACATCTCGGTGCTGCCGGTCGGCGCGAAGAATCGAGGTCCGGGGAATTCGGGCAACCCGCCGGTGACCACCGCGCGCCCGTCTGGAAGAGCCGCGGCCTGCGCGACCATGCGCGGTGTGCTGAGCGTGCCGGCGAAGAAGAAAGCACCGAGCTTCACGTCGTAGCGTTCGGCGGTCCCAGACGAATAGCCCTGACCGCCGACGATCAGAAGATCGCCGTTCGGGAGCTTCGCCTGCGCCTGTAGGACGCGCGGCGAGACCAGCGTCGGCCCCTCGCTCCATCGACCGGTCGCCGGATCGTAATAGAGCGAGGTGCGCGTCTCGACGGAATCGCGACCATCGAGGCCGCCGGCGACGAGCACGCGACCGTCGGGCAGCGTCGCGATCGCGAAGTCGGCGCGCGCTCGCGGCATCGGGGTCGCACGAGTCCAGCGATCGACGAGCGGGTCGTAGATCTCGCTCGTCGCGATCAGTCGTGGTCCGTCGTAGCCACCGGTGACGAAGATCCGACCGTCGGCGAGCGCGGTGGCGCGTCCGCCGGTGCGCGGCTGGAGCATCCGCTCCGCAGCGATCCACTTCTGCTCGTACGTGAGGTAGACGTCGACACGATCGACCACGTCCCAGTGGTCGCCACGCCATTCGGAGCCGCCGGCGATGACGACGCGGCCACCGAGTCCGACCGTCGCCGAGGTGTTCACCCGTCCGACGAGCGGCGTCTGGAGCACCTTCGTGTGGCCGGTCAGCGGGTCGTAGAGCTCGGAGCCGGAACGCACGAGGTGAGAGTCGTCGCGATCGAGACCGCCCACGACGAGGATCTGACCGGTCGGAAGCGCGATGGACGAGGCGTACGCGCGCGGCGCCGATAGCTCGCCCGCGGGAAGCCAGCCGATGCGCAGCGGCACGGCGGCGTCCGCTCGCGCAGCGACGACGAGCGCACAGAGGAACACGAGAGTGATCGCCGCCGGACCGAGTTCGCGAAGACGTCGCACGCCGCCTCCCCTGATCGCCTCGCCTACTGCGCGCTGAGCGTAACCCCTTGGGTCTGTGAGGACCGTCCGAGCGCCGTCCCAGACCACGACCGCGCCCGACGGGCTCGTGATGTGGTAACTCAGGTTCACCTGACCCGGCGTCCACGTCATCGTCCCGACGTTCCAGACCGTGACCGGTACGTTGATCGTGGCGCCGACCCCACCCGTCACCTGCGTGCTTGTCGGCGCGTAGAGTGCGCCTAACTGCGGGACCGCGACGGTGATCGCGACGCTGGGCATCTGCATCCCCTGCCCCGAGAACCACGCGACGCCTTCCTGGACGATGTCGTAGCGCAGCGTGTAGGTGCCCGGCTGCGCGGGCGCGGCGACCTGCGCCTGCACCGACGCAACCTGGTTCACAGCGATCCCGGAGAGCGAGGTGCGCAACCCATCCCACGCGACGACCTTCCCGGACGCGTCATACCAGTGGTAGCTGAGGTTCACGTTCGCGCCCCAGTCGAAGTTCGAGAGGTTCTGCACGCGCAGAGGCACGGTCGGCACTAGCCGAGCACCCATCGTGGACGGCGTCGCGCTCACGTCCAGCGAACCGCCGTAGAACGGCTGGACAAGCTGCGCCACCCTGACGAACTGATCGCCGGTCGCGGTGCCCTTGCCGCTGAACCAGGCCACGCCTTCCTGCACGAGGTCCCAGCGCAGCAGGTAGCTGCCGGTCGTGCTCGGGAACGCGACGTTCGCCTGCAGCGTGACCGAACCGCCCGGCGGCACATCCGCGGCGAGCTTGGTGCGGAGGCCTTCCCACAGCACGGTCCGGTTCGAGGCGAGCGACCACCAGTGGTAGCTGAGGTCGACCGGGTTCGCGCCACTGGCGGACCAGGTGAAGTTGCTCGTGTTCGTGAGCGTGACGGGCACGGTCGTTCGCGTGCCGCTCATAGCCGCGCTCACGCCGCTCGGTGAATACGTCACGCCCCAGCTCGCGACGATCGGACCGGCGAGACTCACCGCGACGTTGCCGGTCGTGACGCCGCGCGTGCTGAACCACGAGACGCCTTCCTGGACGAGGTCGAGCTTGAGCAGATAGTTGCCGCCGGTCTTCGGTGCGGTGATCGCGGCGTTCACCTGCACTGACTGGCCCGCGAGCAGATCCCCTGGCAGCTGCGTGCGCGCGCCGTCCCAAATGACACTTGCACCGGTCGGGGTCGTCCAGTGGTAGCCGAGGTCGACCGGGAAGGAGCTCGTCGTCGGGA
>VBDQ01000005.1 GCA_005889075.1 Chloroflexota bacterium | reverse complement strand
GAGGTCGCCGATACACCGATAAGAAGCCGATCAGCCGAGATCCTGGACTGTGGTGGTCGCACCCTCATGCCCGGCCTCATCGACTGTCACGCGCATGTCTTCCTGAGCGAGGTCTCCCTTCGTGCGCTCGAGTCGGTCCCGTTGACGCTCATGACCGCGCGCGCCGCGGTCCTCGCGCGGGCGATGCTGGACCGTGGGTTCACCACCGTACGCGACGCCGGCGGTGCCGATTGGGGGATGAAGCAAGCCATCGAAGATGGGCTTCTCGCCGGTCCGCGGCTGTTCATCTCCGGCCAGCCGATCAGCGTGACCGGTGGCCACGGCGACTTCCGAAGGCGCACCGACGCCGAATCATCGCCCCCGACGTCGAACGCCTTGCGCTACGTGTCGCGGATCGCCGACGGACCGGATGCGGTCCGCGCGGCCGCGAGGGAACAGCTCCGGCAGGGGGCTGACCAGGTGAAGATCATGTGTTCAGGCGGCGTCGCGTCGCCATACGACCCGCTGGAGTCGCTGCAACTCACGCCCGAAGAGATCGGCGCCGCGACGTCCGAGGCGCACAGCTTCGGCCGGTACGTGCTCGCACACGCCTACACGCCGGAAGCGATGCGGCGAGCGGTCGAAAACGGGGTCCGAACGATCGAGCATGGCAACTTCATCGACGATGCCACCGCCACGCTCATCGCCACGAAGAAGCGCTTCCTCGTCGCGAACCTCGTCACGTACGTGGCAATGAAGGAGCGCGGCGCGGCGCTCGGCATGACCGCGGAGATGCTCGCGAAGAATGACCGCGTTCTCGAGGCGGGCCTACGCTCGCTCGAGATCTGCAAGCGCGCGGGTGTCTCCGTGGGATACGGAAGCGACTTGCTCGGATCGCTGCAGCAGGAGCAGAGCCGCGAATTCGTCGTGCGCTCCGAAGTCCTCTCTCCTATCGAGATCATTCGCCAGGCGACCCTCGTCGGCGCGGACATCGTGCGCGAGGAGAATCGGCTGGGCGTGTTCGAGCCGGGCGCTCGCGCGGACGTGCTCGTCGTCGACGGCGATCCGGTCAGAGACCTCGCGCTCTTGCTCGATCAGGGCGCACACCTCTCGGTGATCATGCAGCGCGGGCGATTTCACAAGAACCTTCTCTCGTGAGTCTCCGGCCGGGCGGCAGGCACCGGTACAACGAGTTGGCGGGGACGAACCTCGATCGGCTGGCCGGCATTTCCGACGGGATCTTCGCGGTCGGCATGACGCTCCTGGTGCTCAACCTGGCCGACGCTCGGCATCTTCTGGGTCGGACAGGGAACCCAACTCGGCCAGCTGGCTCGCAGCAACCGGCACTTCTCGTGGATCCAGCTCGTCTTCCTTTTCGCGGTCACGCTTGCGCCGTTCTCGACCGCGCTCCTGGCGCACCATCCCACGCTCACGCTCGCGCTCGTCGAGTACTGGCTCAACATCGTTCTGCTCGGCATGACGCTGCTCGCGGGACTCGAGTACGGCCTACGAGCGCATCTCTTCCAGGACGCCATGGAGCGTGAGCTTGCTCATCTCGTTCGGGGTCGGATCTGGGTGAGCGTCACGCTGATCGTCTTGATCCAGCTGAATTACGTCCTCGCGCCGCGCTTTCCGCTCCTCGAGCGTTTCTAAGCTTTGACCGCGATCTCAATCTCAGTCGTGGCTCGACGCGTCCCACGCGATGCTGTCCCACGCGATGCTGTCCCACGCGATGCTGTCCCAGGCCACGCTATCCCAGGCGATGCTGTCCCACGCGATGCTGTCCCAGGCCACGCTATCCCAGGCGATGCTGTCCCACGCGATGCTGTCCCAGTCGAAGTTGTCCCAGGCCACGCTGTCCCAGGCAACGCTGTCCCAGGTGAGCGTTTGCCACGCGATGCCATCAAGCGTCAGGTCCTTCCAGCGAAGCGGCAACTGGCGAAGGACCGGAAGGAGAGTGCGGGCGAACCCATCCGCAGGCCGATGGCCGCGGTTAGCGATAGCCGGCTCGGACAGAGGCGCAGTCGGTAGAGCTCCGCCTGAGGTAGTCGCGCTGAACCCGCTGCTGGAGACGGCCGCGAGCGCATCGAGCAGCCCGGCGCCGCGCGCGGTGGGATCGGGGAGCGTCGCGGTGCTGTCTTGTCCGAACTGCTGAGCGGTCCCGACAAGGAGCGCCTTCACCTGATCCGGGGTCAGGCTGGGCTGGCGCTGCAGGAGGAGCGCGACGGCCCCGGAGACCACCGGAGTCGCCATCGATGTTCCGCTCAGACGGAAATAGGTCGCCCCGTTCCGGGCCGCCACAACACTTGTCGGGAGCATCGAATCGAGGGCGCTTCCGGGGACGCGAAGCGAGACGATGTGCCGCCCGGGTGCGACGAGATCGGGCTTCGCGTTCGAATCCGCATTGCCCCAGGACGAGAAGACGGCGAGCGCGTCATCCCGCGGGCTGGTCGTCCCCTGATCGTCGGTCGCGCCGACCGTGACCGCGTACGGGTCGATCCCCGGGCTCAGGACGCTGTTGCGTGTCGGTCCGCCATTCCCGGCTGCGGCCACCACCACGAGCCCTTCTCGCCAAGCGATCTCAACCGCAGCCGAGAGGGGGTCCGTTCGGTAAGACACCGTGACGGGCGCGCCGAAGGACATGTTGATGACCCGGATGTTGTAGGCCGCACGATGACCGATGACCCACTGGATCCCCGCCACCACCGAAGAGATCCGGCCGCTCCCCGTTCTGCCGAGCACTCTCACGTCGACGATGTTCGCCTGCGGCGCGATGCCGACGAATTGTCCGCCGGAGCGGGTGCCATTGCCGGCGACGATCCCGGCGACGTGGGTCCCGTGACCTCCCGGATCGCTCGTCGTGCGCGTGTCCGCGAAGTTGACCGATGCGAGGATCCGATTGGACGGTTGCGTCAGATCGGGATCCGCCGCGACTCCTGAATCGAGGACAGCGACGGTCACGCCTCTTCCGGTCGTCCCGCTCGCGACCACCTGATCCGCATTAACGCTCTGCGGATAGACCGTCGTGCCCTGGGTAAGCGGTGATGCGGTCGGCGTTGGTGAGCCGGGCTCGGGGGTGCGGTCGCTGCAGGCGCTGCTGTCGGCGCCACGGGCATCGGTGTGTCCGTCGGAGCAGGCGTCGCGGTCGGGGCAGGCGTCGGGCTCGCGGTTGGCAGCGGCGTCGGATCCGGGCTCGGCGTCGGCGTGGGCGTGGGCGTCGGCGTTGGCGGAGGCGTCGTCGCAGTCGGGGCAGCCGTTGGCGTCGGAGTTGGAAGCGGCGTCGGATCCGGCGGCGCTGGCGTCGGTGTCGGCGTCGGAGTCGCGAGCGGACTGATGCTCGGCAGCGGCGTGGGCGGCGGATCGAGCGCGCGATCTGATGCCGCATCAGGGACAACGACATCCGGCACCACCGTCGCGTCGTAATGGATGTACGCGACCGTGGGCACGAGGCTCATCGCATCGATCCCCGCGGCGTTCGCGAATCCGGCGGCGCTGCCGAGGAGCGGAAGCCCGACCGCCGCCGCGCCGTTCAGTCGAAGCAGATCGAGCGCCTGGTTGGCCCGATCGACATTCCCGACACTCGCGGTGGGCGGCTGCATTTCGACGATGACCGGCAACAGCGCGAGCGGGCGGGCGGTCATCATGGTCTGGAGCGCCGGGTCGATCTTCTCGGGTGCGTTCGTCAGCGCCCGCGAGGGTGGCAGCATCGGGACGAGGGCGAGGGCGATCAGGGCGAGTGCGCAGCTGAAGCCGATCAGCCGCATCCTCATGCGGATCGCTCCACGGCGCGATCAATGATCTGCTCGTCGGCCAGCGGCAGCGTGAAACTGAAGGTGCTTCCCTGACCGCGGCCGGGCGACTCGGCCCACAGGCGCCCTCCGTGCTTCTGAACGAGACCTCGGGCAAGGTAGAGTCCGAGTCCGTCCCCTTTCACCCGTCGCGCCGGCGCGGCGCGGTATCCGCGGCGGAACATCTGACCGAGTTCGTCGCGATCGAGGCCGATCCCTTCATCGCTCACCGAGACCGTCGCCCTTTGTCCGTCGGTGACCAGCGACACGCGTATCGTCGAACCTTCAGGCGAGTACTTCAGAGCGTTGGACAGGAGATTCAGGATCACCTGACGGATCCGTCGCTCGTCCCAATCGCCTATCACGCCACCCTCGGCAGACACGTTGATCTCGTGTCGCGTTGTCGCCCGGACACCTTCGGCCACCTCGCGGATGAGAACGGCGAGATCGGTCGGCCACCGTGAGATCGAGAGCAGTCCCGTTTCGAGACAGTGGACGTCGAAGAGCGTCGTCAGAAGGTCCGCAAGACGCTCGGTGTGTTTGACGATCGTCGCGGCGGCGGTCGTGGACGCCTCGGCGTCGCCGCCCCCGGAAGAGAGATGGTGGAGCAGGATCTCCGCATGACCCTTGATGAGCGTGAGCGGCGTCCGCATGTCGTGCCAGGCCATGGCGAAGATGTCCTCTCGCAGCCGCTCGAGCTCGCGCTCGCCGGTGATGTCGCGGAGCGCGATGACGCCACCCTGCAGTTGACCCTTTGACGAACGCAGGGTCGACGCGCTTACCGTGAGGACGCGCCGTTCCCCGGACCGCAGCTCGATCTCGAGGCTTTCCATGCCGGCGCCCGAGCGCAGGGCATCAACGACGGGCAGCAGCGCTTCGGTGATCTCACGCGCGGCTTCCGGCCACTGCTCGAGCCGCTGACGCTCGAGTGGCTGGCCCAAGACGAGACTCAGGCTGTCCAAACAGAGGAGCTCTCGGGCCGCGCGGTTCAGCCGGACGATCGCGCCGCGTCCGTCGATGATCAGAAGCGCATCGTTGATGTTCGCGAGGACGGCCTCGAGCTGTAGAGCGTGACGTTCGTGCTCCAGCGCAAGCTGCTCCGTCGCCCGTAACCGCTTGATCGCGACAGCGGCCTGCGCGGCGATGGCGCTGAGACTGAGGACATCGGGATCGTCGTACGCCTCCGGTTGGTAGCTCTGGACCGAAAGCACCCCGAGGACCCGATCGGAAGAGAGGATCGGGACCACGAGGCCGGATTGCGGCGCGACGAGCTCTGCCGACTCGGTCCCGTACAGGAGGCGGACGGGTGGTCCTTCGGCGGACCAGCGGCGAATGAGCTTCGGTCGGCCCGTTCGAATGACCTCGCTCGTGAAGCCCTTGCCTAGCGGGAACGACCCGCCTTCGTGTTCCTCGCCGCGGTCCATCTGGCGGACGACTTCCACCGTCTCGCTCGCCTCGTCGTACATGGCGAAGAGAAAGACCGTCGCGTCCACCACCCGCGCAGATTCCTCATAGAGCGCCCGGAACAGCTCCGCGAGGTCGCGGGCTTCTGTGCCCAACGCGCCAAGCCGACTCGCAGACTCGAGTCGGGCGCGGAGCTCGTCGTCTTTCGTTGGTGCGCCGATCACCCCAACCAGACCGCGCGGAAGTCGTTCACAGCTCTCCTCGTGCTCGCGGAGAACGTGCCTATGTCACAGACACAGCTTTGGCTTGCACGATCGCCTGCACGCTGAGGGCCATTCCAAAGAGATGGCAACAAAAACGGGCCGCGGCTGGCCGACTACCGGGACTGCCCTCTATCGGCTGACTGCCCGACGAGCCAACGGGGCCCGCTGCGTCGCGCCCTTCTCGACTCCGGCTACGCCATCGATGCTGATCGCTCCGTCCGAAGCATGTATCCGCCGTGCCGACGCTTGACGAGTGACAAGGCGCGGGCGATCAGCTTATCGCCGTCACGCCGATCGATGAGCTCCGCATCGCGACTGTCATCGCAGGACATCCACGAAATGGGTTTCACTACTTCTGCTGACTCAGGCCTTCTTCGTGGCTTCCTGCGCGTAGTTGGTACGCGGTTCTTCCAGCTCACCGCGTCGCTGCTGTTCGCGGATGAGCTCGAGCATGTTTTCTTTGGCCTTTATCCGGCCCTCGTTCTTGATCTCCTTTGTCTTGCCCGCGTCAATGAGCGCCTGTTCGACGATGTTCCGTCGATCGCCGTGATCTTCGTAGGGCATCTTGCAGCCGCACGTGTAGCACATCGTCATCTCCTTCCGTTTGGATGGTCCGAACACCGGCAGCCCGCGTGCCGAGCTCGCGCTGGACTGTTTCTACTGCGAGCGGCCGCGTCGTTCGGCCTCGCGGATCAGCCGCCAGACTCGCTCCGGCGTCGCGGGTAGTTCATGCGGGAAGATTCCCAGCAGTCGTCCAATGGCCGATGCGGTCGCGCTACCGACCGTGTTCCCGGCACCCTCGCCGGCGCCCTTGGCGCCGAACGGACCGGATCCATCAGCGCGTTCGGCCAGCAGGTGGACCATGTCGTCGGGAATGTCAGCAAAGCGCGGCACGCGGTAATCGACGACGTTCGGATTCACGAGCTGCCCGCCCTCGTAGATCAGCTCCTCGTGCAGCGCCGCGCCGAGACCCATCATCGCCGCGCCCGCGTCCTGGCCATGAACGAGCGCGGGATTGATCGCGAATCCGACGTCGCCCACCGTTGTCAGCTTGATGACGTGCACTTGACCGGTTTCGCGGTCGACCGAGAGCTCGAGACCTGTGCAGCCGATCTCGTAGAAGGGCGGCATCTTCGCGAAGCCCTCCGCGCGCCGCACCGCTCCGTGCCCGAGGACCTCACCGCCCGCGCCGAACCACTTCTCGATGACCTCCCCGTAGCTGAGGTCACGGCCGCGCGCGCGGATGCCGCCCGGAATATCTTCGATGTCGCCCCTCGGCAGGTCGAAGGCCTGCACCGCGAGGTCGCGCACACGCTGGCGCGCGTCCCGACACGCTTCCTGCACCGCTCGGCCGGTGATCGTCGTTGTTCGGCTCGCTCCGGTCGTCCGCTCGTACGTGACGACGCCGGTGTCGCCGTTCACCACGCCCACGCTCTCGAGGGCGACGCCGAGCTCCTCCGCGACGATCTGCGCGAGCACGGTCCGCGAGCCTTGGCCGAGCTCGGTCGAACCGGTGAAGAGCGTGACCGACGCATCGGAGTGGATGCGCACCGCCGCGGTCGATGTGGGATACGCACCCGCGTCCGACGCTGACACGCCGAGTCCGATCGAGCGGCCGATGCTCGTTCCCGGCCACTCCAGGGACGACGCGAGGCAGCGGAGGTCGTCCTTGAGGTCCGCGTCGAGCGGCCGCTTACCGGGCATGAACTCCTCGCCAGGCCCGACGAGGTTGCGGAGCCGCAGCTCGACCGGATCGATGCCGAGCTTCGCCGCCGCCTCGTCCATCTGCAGCTCGCCCGCGATGTTTCCCTGCGGCGCGCCGAACCCGCGCAATGAGCTCGAGGGAACGGTGTTGGTGAACACGGAGCGCGCGACAACGCGCAGCGCCGGAATGCGATAGGGGCCGCATCCGCAGTGAACGCCGAGCGCGCGCGGATGTGCGCTGAGGCCGAGCGCGTCGTGAGCATCGCTTCCTCGACGCTGAGGTCGAGCTTCACGGCGCGGCCCGTGAAGAACGCGGCCGCGGCGGTCATCCCCTCGACCTTGGTGTAGGACTTCGTGCCGTATCCACCGCCGACGTACGGCGCACTCACGCGGACGCGTGCGAGCGGCAGGTGGAACATTCGCGCGAGGTCGCGGCGGACCATGTAGACGTGCTGCGCGGTGGAGAAGACGACAAGGTCGCCCTGGTCGAAGAACGCCAGCGCGTTGTACGGCTCCATGGCGTAGCCGTAGAGCATCGGATAGCGGTACTCGCCCTCGACGACGAGATGCGCGCCCGCGAACGCCTCGTCGATGTTGCCCCATTCGACGCGCGCGATCGCGCACACATTGCCGACAAGGCCTTTCTCGCCTTCGTCCATACCTTCGTCCCCGACGCGCTCGCCGCGGCGCTCGTGAAGGACCGGTGCGTCCGGCTTGAGCGCCTCCTGCGCGTCGATCACGACCGGAAGGTCTTCGTAGGAGACGTCGACGAGCTCCGCCGCCTCGGCAGCCTCGCGCTTGGTCTCCGCGACCACGACCGCGACCGGCTCGCCCTGGAAGCGGACCCGCTCGATCGCGAGGACCGGGTGATCGAGGACTACATGGCCGTAGTACGGAGTCAGGCCCGCGGCCAGGAGGTCATCTCCGATCAGAACGCGGATCACTCCCGGACTCGCGGCGGCCGCGGTGCGGTCGATGCCCGTGATGGCCGCGTGCGCCCGCGTCGAGCGGACGACGAACGCGTACGCCATCCCCGGCACCGACAGATCGACCGTATAGCGCGCCCCGCCGGTCACCTTCGCGACGGCGTCCGCGCGCCGGGCGGACGTCCCGACGACGCGGTGCGCCTGCTTCATCGCGCGCTCCGCATCTGGTCGGCCGCGTCGAGCACCGCCTCGACGATCGTCTGGTAGCCGGTGCAGCGGCAGATGTTGCCCTCCATCCAGTGCCGCACCTTGGCCACATCCGGCTCGGGATGCGCGTCGAGGAGCGCCTTCGCCGAGACGATCATGCCGGGCGTGCAGTAGCCGCATTGGAACGCGAACCGCTCGATGAACGCTTCCTGCAGCGGATGGAGCTTCGTCCCGTCGGCCAACCCCTCGATCGTCTCCACCGGCTTGCCGTCCGCCTCGATCGCGAGCGTCGTGCACGAGCTCACCGGACGGCCATCGAGGAGTACGGTGCACGCGCCGCAGACCTGCGAGTCGCAGCTGAGCTTCGTGCCGACCAGACCAAGGCCGCGGACGAGCTCGATGAGCAATGTCTGATCCTCGATCACGACGCGCCGCTCCCCGCGGTTCACCCGGAGACGGATCTCGCGCGTGGCCACCCCTACAAGGCTTCCGCTGCAAGCGCGGCGCACGCACGCTGCGTGATGACACCGACGAGGTGCCGTTTGAACTCCACGCTGCCCGCCAGGTCCGCGATGGGCTCGACCGCGGCGCGTGCCGCGTCGGCGATGGCCTCGAGCGTTCCGGCGTCACGCGCGTCCGCGCCGGCGAACTGCGCCGTCGGCACCGGCCGCGCCATCTCGTCGACCGCACCGACGACGACCGTGGGCGCGCCGACGAAGCGGCCGTCACGCACGGTCCCGAGCGCAGCGACGCCAACGCTCGGTCGCTCGAGGATCTGGAACTTCACGTATGCGGCCCGCACGTTCTTGCCAGGAAGCGGGATCTCGATCGCGACGATGACCTCGTCCGCCGCGAGCGCGGTCTCGTACATCCCGGTGATGAACTCGGCTACCGCCACCGACCGCGAGCCGGCCCTGCCTTCCAGGAGGACGCGCGCGCCGAGCGCGATCAGCATCGAGGGCGGATCGGCGTGAGGCTCGCCGAACGCGAGATTTCCAGCGAGAGTGCCGGCGGCGCGCACGCGGACGTTCGCGACGTTCGCCTCGAGCTGCGCGAGCGCCGGCAGCGCCTCCGCGACGAGCGGGTTGCGCTCGATGTCCCAGTGGGTCGCGGTCGCACCGATGCGGAGCGTGTCCGTGGACGCGCTGATCTGCGCAAGCGATCCGATCGGCTTCACGTCGATGAGGTGCGGCCAGCGTGCGACGCCCATCTTCATCGCGAGGAGGAGCTCGGTGCCTCCCGCGTAGATCGCTGCGTCCTCTCCGAAACGCTGCCGCAGGGCCACCGCCTCCGCGACCGACGTGACCCTATGGACGTCGAATCGTCGAAGCATCGCTAAGAGACGCAGGCCGTCACGACGGCGACTCTACCGGCTGGGCCGCGGGCCCGCGCCCGCCGAGCTCCTTGCTGGCGTTGTCGAAGAACTCCTGCAGGATCTTGTCGCCCTTCTTGCGGATCGCTCCCGCGCCGAGCGTCGCGACGCGGCCCGTCACTTCGTACCGCCCGGTGACGGCGAGGGACGTTCCGGCGCCGTCGGGGTTGACCGCGAGCTCGAGGGTCGCCGCGATCCGGGACGCGACCTGACGGTCCTCGCCCCGGGCGCCCACGCGCATGCGTCGACCGTCCGGTCGCTCGACGGTCAGATCGAGATCCGCGCGCATCGCGAACGGGCCGAGACGATCCTCGAGGAGCGCCGCGTAACGCCCGGGCGGCTCGACGTCGCGTACCTCGCGTACGATCGAGAGCCACGACGCGACGCGGTGGACGTCATTCACCGCATCCCACACCGCATCGGGAGTCGCGGCAAGATGGATCGTCTTCGCGAATTCCTGCAGCACGCGGCTCCTCCTCGGGGCAACGATTATTTCATCGCGATACGATGGACGCGCGAGTGAGTGCGCGATCTCATCACGCGAATCGAGAGGTACGAAGATGAGCGAAGCCACCACCCCTGCAACCGGCAAAGAGCAGCAGCGTCCTTCGTTCTGGGGACGAGGTGCCTATGAGCTCTTCCTCGAGAAAGAAGGCATCCCGGTCCATACCGGTGTCGCGGTAGCGGACCTGCGCACGGCCGATCTCGCCAAATGGCCGCGGCTCGATGCCCGCGGCGCGTACATCCGCCTGGCGGGCGCCGAGGACACCGATAACGCCTACCTCATCGAGCTCGATCCGGGCAGATCGAGCGCCCCAGAGAAGCACCTGTTCGAGGAGTACTTCTTCGTCCTGAACGGCCGCGGCACCTGCGAGGTGTGGAACGACGGCGAAGAGCCTGCGAGCTTCGAATGGCAGGAGGGCAGCCTCTTCTCGGTTCCGCTCAACACGACGCACCGCCTGCACAACGGTTCGGGCTCGCTGTCCGCACGGCTGCTCGCCGTCACGACGATGCCGATCATGATGAATCTCCTCCACAACACCGACTTCATGTTCAACTGCCCGTACGTCTTCAGGGATCGCTACGACGGGCGCAAGGAGTACTTCGACGGCGCGGGCACGCTCTACACCGGCCGGGTGTGGGAGACGAACTTCGTCGCCGACGTTCGTCGCTTTCAGCTCAAGGACTGGCTCGAACGCGGCGCGGGCGGCAAGAACATCCGCTTCGAGTTCGCGAACAACACGATGGTGTCGCACGTCTCCGAGTTCCCGGTCGGCACGTACAAGAAGTGCCACCGGCACGGACCGGGCTATCACGTCATTCTCCTGAACGGCTCGGGCTACTCGTACATGTGGCGCGAGAACGGCGACGAGTGGACCGAGGTGAACTGGAAGACCGGGACGCTGTTCGTCCCGCCCGGACGCTGGTGGCACCAGCACTTCAACACCGGAAGCGACCCGGCCCGCTACCTCGCCATCCGCTGGGGCGGCAACAAGTGGAAGCTGGCCGAATATCTGGACAACCAGGGCGTCGACAAGGACGTCACCGAGGGCGGCAACCAGATCGAGTACGAGGACCAGGACCCGCAGATCCATCGCACCTATCTCGAGCGCTGTGCGCAGAACGGCGTCAAGGTGCGGATGGATGAGTTCCCGGTCCGCGTCTAGCAAGCTCTGACCTCGGCGCATCCGCATCGGTCCGATCACCATCATCGCGGCGAAGATCCGGACGACGAGGCCGGCAACGTCGCGACCGAGCGCCTGCGCCTGCGGACCGTCGGCATCGACATCGGCACGACGACCTCGCACCTCATCTTCTCGGAGCTCGGGCTAGAGCGTCAGGGCATCCGTCTTTCGAGCGCCTACGCCGTCGTCGAGCGCACCGCGGTGCATCGCTCCGAGGTGATGCTCACCCCGTACGTCTCCGAGCGCCGCATCGACACCGACGCGCTCGGCAGGTTCATCGAGCGCTCGTACTCCGGGGCGGGCTGGAGGCCGGATGACGTCGACACGGGCGCGGTGATCACGACCGGTGAGGCGGCGCGAAAGGAGAACGCGTCGGCCATCGTGCAGCTCTTCAGCGCTCAGGCCGGGAAGTTCGTCTGCGCGACGGCGGGCCATCACCTCGAGAGCCTGCTCGCCGCGCACGGATCGGGCGCGGTCGCGCTCTCGCGCGACGCCGCCACCCCGGTCGTGCTGAACGTCGACATTGGCGGCGGCACGACGAAGCTCGCCGTCTGCCGCAGTGCTCGCGTCGAAGAGACGGCCGCGATCGACGTCGGCGCGCGCTTGCTTTCGTGGGACGGCGGCGGAACGATCCGCGCGGTCACTCGCGCCGGCGCGCGCGTCGCCAAAGAGGCCGGCGTCCGCGTCGCCGTTGGCGACACGCGTGACGACGGCGCCCTTGACGCGGTCGCCGAACGGATCGCGGATCTGGTGCTCAGCGTGCCACTCGGCAAGCGGTTCGAGGACCCGGCGCCGTGGCTTACGGAGCCGCTGGTCGCGCGCGGACCGTTCCACACTCTGGTCTTCTCTGGCGGCGTCGGCGAGTACATCAACGGCTGGGAGAAGAGGGAATTCGGCGACCTCGGTCTCCGGCTCGGCCGCGCCATCGCGCGACGCCTCGAGTCGTTCGAGGTGCTGCGCCCGGTCGAATCGATTCGCGCCACATGCATCGGAGCGTCCCAGTACAGCGTGCAGGTGAGCGGCGACACTCTGTTTCTGACCGATCCGGGATTGTTGCCGCTACGCGATCTCGCCGCCGTCGCGGTACGGCCGGAGAGGGCCGACGCGCGGGCCATCGCGGACGAGATCCGCCGCGGCGTGACACGTCTCGATCGCGAAGACGGCCGCTTCGCTCTCGCTGTGCGCTGGCGTCACGGCGCTACTTACGGTGCGCTGCGCGAGCTCTGCACAGGCATCGCCGAGGGGACCAGGGATCTGCTGGCCGTGAGCCCGCTCGTCGTGGTCCTGGACGCGGATCTGGCCGGGATCGTCGGGCAGATGCTCAAAGACGAGCTCGACGTTCACTCGCCGCTCGTGTGCGTCGATCAGATCGCGCTGTCGGACCTCGACTTCATCGACCTCGGCGCGATGATCCCGGAGAAGCTCGTCGTCCCGGTCGTCGTAAAGAGCCTGGTGTTCTCAGAGCGGTAGCCTCCAGCCAAGAAGCCGAGAGAATGCGTTCATGGAGGAACAGCCTCTCGGCGGCAACGTGAGCGGCGCCGTCAAAGTTGGCGACACCGTCCGCCGCCGAGCCGGGCCATGGACACCCGCGGTGCACGCTCTCCTCGCACACCTTCGCCGCGTGGGCTTCGACGCGGCGCCCGAACCGCTCGGAATGGACGAGCAAGGCCGCGTCGTCCTGAAGTTCATCCCCGGCCAGGTACACCAAGGGTGGCCCGACCCGATGCCGAGTTGGATCTACGAGGACGAGGTCACCCTCATCGAAGCTGCCCGATTACTGCGGCGCTACCACGACCTGCTTGCCACCTTCACCGCACCGCCAGACGCTCGATGGCGCATCGTCGCGCCGGGCCCGCACGAAGTCATCTGTCACAACGACTGGGCGCCGTACAACGCGCTCTTCGACGGTCACCGTCCGATCGCCATGCTTGACTGGGACAGCGCCGGACCAGGCAGCCGCGTCTGGGACGTTGCGTTGTCGGCCTACACCTGGGTACCGCTCTATCCGAAGGCCAACGCCAACGATCTGGTCATTCCGCTGCCGGTGCGCGCGTCGCGTCTCGCCAGGTTCTGCGCTGCGTACCGAGGCGTCGAGCCCGCCGAAGTGCTCGAGACGCTCGTCCCACAGCTGCGCTTCCTCGCCGACTTCATTCAGGCCGAGGCCGACGCAGGCGATCCCGGATTCGCGAAGCTCGCAGCCTGGGATGTGCCATCGCGAACCCGCGAGCGCGCGGCGCTCCTCCGCGATCAGACCCGCCTCTTGCTTGACGCGATCGACTAGCTGGATCCATCCAGCCTCGGCGTTACCGGGAGGGCCGGTTGACGGACGCCGCGATGGAACGGTCGGGATGCGCGCCGAGCGGCACCATCTTCGGGCGCTCCTGGTTGCACAGATCCATCGCCAAGCGGGCGTAGACGAGCGCTGCATCGGTGAGGTCTTCGATCCTGAACGACTTCGTGGTCGCGTGGCTTGACGCGCGGGGCGCGTAGCTGATCGCTGGGATGCCGAGCTCGTTGAAGGCGTTCGTGTCCCGCCACATGCTCGTGACGGGATCGCCGACGATCGTGGGCGGTGTCGGAAACGTCTGCGCGTGGCAGCGCTTGATCGTGTCGATGAGGCGCTCCGCGCCCCTGGCCTCGAATCCAGGGCGATAGAGGAAGAGCTCCACGGTCCCTTCGATCCCGGCCTTCTTGAGGACGCCGCGCAGCTCGTCACGGACGTCCATCGGATTCGCACCGGGAAGGATCCGCGTGTCCACGTA
>VBDQ01000017.1 GCA_005889075.1 Chloroflexota bacterium | reverse complement strand
CAGATCAACGACTCGAACGAGCGTTAACGCCTGAGGACGAGAGGCCGCCTCGCGCGGCCTCTCGTTCTATGCTCGGCAGATGCCCGGTTCGATCCGGATCGCGCGCATTTTGGGGATCGACATCCGGATCCACGTCTCCTGGATCCTCATCTTCTTTCTCGTCGTGCTGTCGCTGTCGGAGAGCATCTTCCCGGATCAATACCCGCTCTGGGGAGCACAGAAGACCTTCATCATCTCGGCGATCACCGCCGCCCTCTTCTTCGCCTCCGTCCTCGCGCATGAGCTCGCTCACTCCGTCGTCGCGCGCGGATTCCGCATGTCGGTCTCGTCGATCACGCTCTTCCTGTTGGGCGGCGTTGCCAACCTCACGCGCGAGCCGCCGTCGGCGCGGGCGGAGTTCTTCATGGCCGGTGCGGGGCCCGCGACGAGCGTCCTCATCGGCATCACCGGTTTTCTCATCAGCAGCGCGATCGGCACCAACGTGCCGGATGGATCGCTGCTCCAGGCCGTGCGGGCCATCGCGGACTACCTCGGCACCATCAACCTGTACGTCGCGGGGTTCAACCTCATCCCGGGCTTTCCCCTCGACGGGGGGCGCGTGTTACGGTCGGCGATCTGGGGCTACGGTGGCGACCGGATCCGGGCGACCGCGATCGCCGCCCGTGGCGGTCAGATCGTGGCCGGCTGTTTTGTTTTGCTCGCCGCTCTCTTTCTCTTCACCCCTGGCACCGAGTACAACTTGTTCGGCCTTGCGTTGGGAGGAACTTTTAACGGGATCTGGTTCGGGATCATCGCTTACTTCCTCTTCAATGCGGCATCCGCCAGCCTGCAGCAGGAGCGAATCGTTTCCACGGTGGGAACGGTTCGCGTCGGCCAGCTCATGAGCACCGACTTCCGTTCCACGCCGAGCGGCACGCGCGTCGGCGCGCTCATCCGCGACCTCGTCCTGCCACTGAACCTGCGCGCGATCCCGGTCATGTCGGGCGATCGGATAGAGGGTCTCATCACCATTGGCGATCTGCGAAAGGTCGAGCAGGACCAATGGGCGACGACTCCCGTCGAGGCGGTGATGACTCCCGCGGCGGATCTCCCCGCGGTCTCGCCGGACGATCTCCTGACCACCGCGCTCGAACGCTTCGGCATGACGGATCTTCCGCTGCTGCCGGTCGTCCGCACGGGCGCCCTCGTCGGCGTGCTCTATCGCGAGTCGGTCGTCGGTTACGTGCGCATGCGCGAGATGCTCGGGCTCGACGGCCGTCGCTGAGCTGCACGCGCGGTGACTTCGCAACGGCTGCGCGAGATGCTCGACGAGCATCTCGAGAGCGCGGGCATGCTCGCGAATGTGTTTCCAGCGGTCGAGGCACTTGGCGACGCGATCTGCGAGGCGCTCGGAAACGGTAATCAGATCATCACCTTCGGCAACGGCGGCAGCGCGGCCGAGGCCGGCCATCTTGCCGCCGAGCTTCTCGGGCGGGCTGGCCGCGAGCGCGAGCCGCTTGCCGCGATCGCTCTCAATGCTGACGCAGCGACGGTGACCGCGATCGCCAATGACTACGGCTATGCCGAGGTCTTTGCCCGGCAGGTCCGTGGCCTGGCCAACGCTGGCGACATCGTGCTCGGCATCTCGACCTCCGGCAGGTCGGAGAACGTGCTGCGTGGACTTCGGGCGGGGCATGATGCCGGCGCGGTCACGGCGCTCCTCACCGGAGACGCTGGAACACAGGGAAGCGACGGCGTCGACCATCTCGTAGGAGTGCCGTCGAGCAGCACGTCTCGCATCCAGGAGCTGCATCTGATCGTCGTCCATCTGCTTTGCGAGATCGTCGATGCGTGGGCAATGGATCAAGGCGGCGCCAGCACGCGCCCGAGACCCAAAGCGAGCGCGGCGGCTCCGAGCAGGCCGGCACGCTCACCGAGCTCGGCCGGACGCACATCCAGGTCCCGCACGAACTGAAGGCGCGCAGCGCCCGCGAGCTCGGCGGCGAGCGGCGGCCGCAGCAAGTCCCAAGCACCTAGCGCGACTCCACCCCCGATGACGACGCGGTCGAGATCGCAGAGCGCGGCCGCGGCGGCGATCCCTCGTCCGAGGGCCGTTCCCGCCTCGTCGAACAGCTGGCCCGCGCGAGGGTCTCGAGCCCGCGCACGCGCTGCGACGACCTCCGCTGCGACATCTCCGCCGTAACGCCGCGCGATCGCGCTCCCCGACGCGACCGCCTCGACGCATCCATGCGCGCCGCAATCGCACTCGGGTCCGTCGGGGAAGGCGATCACGTGACCGACATGTCCCGCGTTCCCCGTCGCGCCATCGACGAGCTGCCCGGCGATCACGAGGCCACCGCCCACGCCGGTCGACACGACCATCCCAAGCATCGCGCGCGACGATCGTCCGGCTCCGAGCCACCATTCGCCGAGCGCCATGGCTTTCGCGTCGTTGTCGACCACGCACGGAATGCCGAACCGCTCCGCGAGCCGGGCGCGCAGCGGAAAGTCGCGCCAGGCCGGGATGTGAAGGGGCGAGACCAATCCCTCGCGCATCGGACCGCCGCACCCGACACCGATCGCCGTGATGACTCGGCCGCGATCACCGATCGTCCTCTCGCAGAGCGAGGCGATCGCCCCGAAGAGCTCCTCTGCATCGGACGCGCGTGGCGTGCTGAGCCGCTGGCTCGCCCCGAGGGCTCCGGAGCTGTCCGCGACGGCGGCCAGGCAGCGCGTGCCGCCAATGTCGAGCGCGAGGACGGCTCCGGCCGCGACGCGTCGGTCAGCCGCTGCCGTGCTCCGCCGCGATGAGGTCGAGGACGACCGTGCTCCATCCGAAGTCGCGTGCGCCCTCGCCTTCGCCGGTCCGCGGGTCGAAGAACTCACGCATGCCGCCCCGCTCGATCATCCGGATCGTCCGCTCGGCGAGCTCGCTTGCGACGTCGCGCCGGCCATGCGCGCGGAGACCCCAGTAGAGGTACCAGTTGACGTTCACCCATGTCGGTCCGCGCCACGTCGTATCGGTGCGGCACTCGGGGTCGAAGGTCGGCTCGCTCGCCGCGACGCTCGGAATGGGGTAGGGCAGCCAGAACTCGCGCTCGTTCACAAGGTGCTCGTCGACGAGCCGCTTCGCTTTGACTGGATCGAGGTCGTCGAGGATCAGCGGGAAGAGCGTGGAGAACGTGAGCACCTGTGCGGGCCGCTCCCTCCAACCCGCGAGATCCCAGAACACACCGGCTTGCTCGTCCCAGCACTTCGCCTCGAGCGCCGCGCGCACGCGGCTCGCCCGTGACGCGAACTCGTCCCCTTCGCGCTCCGGGGCCCCGGCGATCGCACAGAGCTTCGCGAGGCACCGCAAGCCGTCGCCATAGATCGCGTTGAACATGACGTCTTCCCAGGTGAAGACGTCGAGGACCGCGATGCGTGCAGGCTCGCTTCGGTACGGCGCGTACGCGGTGAAAAGCCGCTGCATCGATCGCCTGAGCTGGGGTAGGACTTCTTCCGGCGGGCTTGCCGAGATCTCCATGAGCTCGTCGTATTTCGGGCTCGCGTCCAGCCCCGATTCGTCGGGCTGGATGATCGCCACGAGCGTGTCGTCGTCGGGGTCGCGCTGTGAGCGGAGCCAGCGGAAGAAGCGGCGGATCGGGGGCAGGACCTCGCGCACGAAGTCGGCATCGCCGGTCGCCTCATGGATGCGCAAAACCGCGCGCGCGACGACCGGCGGCTGGATCGTCGCGGTAAAGAACGGATCGGCGAGCGCGATCGAGTACTCGCGAAGCGCTGCCTCGTGCGCGCTCTTCTCCCACAGAAGCATGTGGGGGATGAATCCATCCGGCTGGGCGCCCTGCATCAAGCAGCGGATCTCTTGCTTCGCGAGCGCTGGATCGACCTGCACAAGGGCGATCGCGTGGAACGCGCTGTCCCAGAACCACTGAAAGGGATAGCGCGTCGGCGAAGGACACACAAAGTCGTAGCGGCGGCCGCCCCAGGCCGAGATCCCGCGCTGGCGATTGCTCGCGAGTACGCGGCGCGCGTCGGCGGCGACACGCTTCCAGTCGGCGGGCATGAGCGCGGATTATCCGGCAGGACCCGCGCGTATGATTCGAAACGCGCCCGCGCGCACGCGTCGCGCGTGCGGCGGGGAGGAAAAGATGGAAGAACGCAGGCCTATGATCTCGCGTCGCGTCTTCCTGCAGGCGATGGCGGCGACAGGGCTCGCCGTCGCGTGCGGTCCGTCGGCGCAGCCAATTGCGACAGGCGGCAACAAGGCGGCGACGCTCTCGGGAACGATCACCGTCTCGTATCCCGACGAGCTTGGTGCGAAGCCGAAATACGTCGACCAGGCCGCGCAAGCGCTCAAGACGAAGTACTCCGGCCTCGACGTCAAGATCGACCTGCAGAAGATCTCGAGCGGTGACTACTACACCAAGCTGCTGCTCGCGCTCTCCGGCGGCGGCGACGTCCCCGACGTCATCCATGTCGGCGGAGACCGGATCGGCGAGCTCGCCGACGCTGGATACATCGAGCCGCTCGACAAATATGTGTCGCAGTGGGATGACTGGAAGAACTATCCGCAGGCGGTGAAGGACGGAGTCAGCTACCAGGGCAAGGTCTGGGCGATCCCCTACGGGCTCGACATGCGCTGGCTCTACATCCGTCGCGACGCGATGGACAAGGCCGGCCTCAGCGCCGACTGGACGCCCAAGAACGTCGACGACATCCTGAACGGCGCGAAGGCCGTCAAGGACAAGGTCAGCGGAGTGATCCCCTACGCCCTCTATGCGGGTCAGGCCGGTGACACCGGCACCGCGAACCACTCATTCGTGCCGCTGGTGTGGGCCTACGGCGGCGACATCATCGACAAGAGCGGCAAGTGGATCGGAAATAGCGACGCGATCCGCAAGGCGCTCGACTACTACCAGCGCACATACAGCGGCGGGCTCACACCAAAGGAGATCCTCACGAGCACAAAGCCCTGGACGGCGATGCGCGAGAACGAAGGCAAGGGCACGCTCGCGCTGCTCTTCGAGGGCGGCTGGGTCTACGGCGGATGGCAGAACCCTCCGTTCGACAAAAGCGCGACCGAAAAGAACGTCCACTACGTGCTCCATCCGACCTCGACCGGTGGCCCGGCGTTCACCATCGGCGGCCCCGGCACGGTCTGGTACGTCACCGCGAAGAGCAAGAACAAGGACGCGGCGTGGGCCTTCATCGCGCAGTGGAACAACAAGGACACCGTCGCCAAGCTGAACATCGAAGACCCGCACCCGGTCGCGCGAAGCGACTCCGCCGACGTCGCGGAGTTCAAGGCGCAACCGTATCTCGTCGACTCGACGAAGGCGCTTGAGAAGGCGCGCTTCATCCCGACCGACGCCAACTACGGGAAGGTCATCGGGGTGATCCAGAAGGCCACCGGCAACGTCGCTTCCGGGCAGATGAGCGTGGACGATGCCGCAAAGCGGTACGCCGACGACCTGAAGCAGGCCATCGGCGCAGACAAGGTCATCACGCAATAACAGAGACCGCTGTCGGAGCGGGGACCCTTCGTCCCCGCTCCCCGGCCGCGACCGGCGTACTTCGGCGGAACGGCGCGTATCTTGTCGGCCTTACGCCCGCGGCCGTCCTGCTTGCGCTCTTTTTCGTAGGTCCTTCGCTCTGGGCGCTGTACACGAGCCTCACAAACAAGGCGCTGGTCGGCCTCGACGCGGCACGTCCCAGGTTCGTCGGGCTCGAGAACTATCAGCGGCTTGCCAGCGATCCGGACTTCGCCACGGTCGTCATCAACTCAGTGGTGTTTGTTGTCGGCTCGGCGATCGTCGGTCAGTTCGTGCTTGGCCTATTGCTCGCGCTGCTGCTGGACCACGCGGAACGGCGGCGCTACCGCCTCGCGGTGATCGCGTACGCGGCGGTGCTGCTCGCGTGGGTGAACCCGACGGTGATCGCGGGATTCCTGTGGGTCGCGATGTACGACTTCTTCTATGGCTCGCTGAATACCGGCCTCGGGCTGCTGGGGCTCGGCCCGGTCGACTGGCTGGGCCGGTTTCCGATGCTTGCGGTGATCATCGCGAACATCTGGCGAGGGACGGCCTTCACCATGCTGATCTTCCTCGGCGCGCTCAAGACCATCCCGAGCGACATCTACGAAGCCGCCCGGGTCGACGGCGCGAACACCTGGCGGCGTTTCTGGGACCACACCCTGCCAAGCCTTCGACCGATCGCCGCGCTCGCGCTGCTCTCTATCACGATGTCGACCTTCGGCACCTTCATCCTCATCCAGACGTTGACGAACGGTGGTCCGGGCACGGCGACGGAGACGATCGCGCTCTACGCGTTCCACGAAGCCTTCCGCTCGTACGCGATCGGCTACGGCTCGACGATCGCCGTCGTGATGCTCGCGCTCAACGCGGCATTCGCGATCGTGTACCTCCGCTGGTCGCGGGCCCGCGCTTGAGCGTCATCGGCCCGCAGGCGCAGACGCAGCTCGCCGTCCCACCGCGCGTGCGCCCGCTCGAAGGCGGCTCCCGGCTCGAGTGGCTCCTGATGAACGTCGCCTTTGTGTTCGTCGCGGTGTTTTTCCTCGCGCCCTTCGTCTGGCTCTTCACCGCGGCTTTCGACGCCCACGCCGAGGCCTACATCCGCTGGCCGTCCCAGCTCACGGTCGACAACTTCATCCAGATCTTCAGCCGGTACGCGTTCGCGACGGCCCTCGGCAACAGCGTCTTCGTGGCGGTCTCGACCATGCTGCTCACGGTCTTCTGCGTGTCGCTCGCCGGTTACTCGCTCTCGCGGATCGAGTTCCGGCGCAAGAGCTGGATCACGTACGCCGTCCTGCTTCTCCAGACCATGCCGCTCTCGGCGACGATGGTCCCGATCTACGGCCTGACGCGCGAGCTGGGCCTGCGGAACTCGTACCTGGGGCTCATCCTCGTGCACTCGGCGATCGAGCTGCCCTTCCTCGTCTGGCTCATGAAGGGATTCTTCGATTCGGTGCCGCGCCATCTCGAGGAAGCGGCGTGGCTCGACGGCCGCTCGAAGCTGCGCGCGCTTTTCGAGATCGTGCTGCCGGTCGCGCGCCCGGGGATCGCGGTGGCGGCCGGGCTCTCGTTCCTCTCGGCGTGGGCCGAGGTCCTCATGGTCCTCATCCTCGTCGACCAGCAGAGCATGAAGACGATCCCGCTGGCGTTCTACGAGACGTTCCGCAGCGCGGGCGGCTACACCGAAGTCCAGTACGGTCTCGTGGCGGCCATGGGCGTGCTGTACGTCCTTCCGGTGATGGCGGTGTTCTTCGCGACGCGCCGCCTCATGGTGCGTGGGCTCATGAGCAGCACCAGAGGTCTATAGAGGGTGTCACGCGTCGAGTACGACGACGTCTGGAAGAAGTTCCCGACGCGCGATGCGCCCGCGGTGCAAGGCCTGACCCTCGACGTCGCCGACGGCGAGTTCCTCGTCCTGCTCGGCCCGAGCGGCTGCGGCAAGACGACGGCGCTCCGGATGCTCGCCGGCCTCGAGCAGCTCGACCGCGGCGACATCCGGATCGATGGCAAAAGCGTGGTCACGCTCGAACCAAAGGACCGCGATGTCGCTCTCGTGTTCCAGAGCTACGCGCTGTACCCGCACATGTCTGTCAGAGACAACATCCAGTACCCGCTGCGCGTGCGCAAGCAGAGCGCGGGTACGCGCGCGTCGCGCGTCGACCGAGTCGCGAAGCTCCTGCGCATCGAGCACCTCCTCCCGCGGCGTCCGGCGCAGCTTTCGGGCGGGGAGCAGCAACGCGTCGCGCTCGCCCGCGCGATCGTCCGCGAACCTCGGGTCTTTCTCATGGACGAGCCGCTCTCGAACCTCGACGCGAAGCTGCGAACGCACACCCGGACGGAGCTCAAGGCACTGCAACAGCAGCTCGGCGTCACCACGATCTTCGTCACACACGATCAGGCCGAGGCGATGACGATGGCCGACCGTATAGCCGTGCTCGATGCCGGCCGGCTCCAGCAGCTCGGCACTCCGGACACCGTGTATCAGCGACCGGCGAACCTCTTCGTGGCCCAGTTCATTGGCAGCCCGCCGATGAACATCGTCGCCGCGCGCCACGAAAATGGCTCGCTGCTGCTCGAGGGGGGATGGCGCATCGAGGCGCCGCGCATCGCAAAAGACGCCGCCGAGCTGCGGGCCGGCCTCCGGCCCGAGGCCATCGAGCTCGACATGGTGGCGCGTGAGGGCGCGCAGCCGGCAGAGGTGCTCGTCTCGGAGCCGCTCGGCAGCGAGGTCATCGTCAACGTGAAGCTCGGCGACGTGCTGTTGAAAGTTCGGACCGGGCCGGACGTGCGTCCCGATCCGGGCACGCGTGTCTTCCTACGTGCGCAGCCCGCGGCGGTGCGCGTCTTCGATGCGTCGAGCGGCGCCGCGTTGAATTGACTGACGCGGACCTCGGTAGACCGAGCGTCGTTCTGACCGGTCGATTCGAGAAGGACCACGAGCGCCGGTACGCGCACGTTCCGTTCGAGGTCCCGTCTCGCCTGCGGCAGCTGCACCTCCGTTACTCGTACAGCGATCAGATCGACTCGGACCCGACGATCACCGGCGGCAACACGCTGGACATCGGGCTCTTCGACGAGCGCGGCACCGCCGAAGGAAGCCCCGGCTTCCGCGGCTGGAGCGGAAGCAACAAGATGGAGCTCACGATCGACGAGGTCTGGGCCACGCCGCCCTACCGCAGGGGGAAGATCGGCGCGGGCACGTGGAACGTGCTCCTCGGCCCATACAAGGTCGGATCGCGCGGATGCGATTGGAAAGTGGAGATCTGGTTCGACCCCGGCCTTCGGTCTCCCTGGAAGATGACAGGCGGCATCGCGCGCCGCGTCGATCCGGATCCCTTTCCCGACGCCCGCCCCGGTTGGCTGAGAGGGGATCTTCACTGCCATTCGCTCTACTCGGATGGGGACGCGTGGCCGCCCGAGGTGCTCGGCGCGGCGGCAGAGGCGGGTCTCGACTTCCTCGGGGTCACCGACCACAACAACGTTGCGCATCAGCTCGCCTATGGGCCCGGCGGCGATGGGTTGCCGCTAGTGGTCCCAGGCATCGAGGTCACGACATACGGCGGTCACTGGAACGCGTGGGGGACCGATCGCTGGTGGGAGTTCCGAGAGCCGGAGGCGAAGGCGGTCGAGCGAGCGATGCGCACCGCGGCGGAGAGCGGCGCGGTCGTGAGCATCTGCCACCCCAAGCCGTTCGGCCCTCCGTGGGAGTACGACGTCCCCCCTGTTCACGGGATCGAGGTGTGGAATTCGGACTGGGTGAAGCTGAACTCGGTCTCCCTCGCGTTTTGGCGCGAGTGCCTGCGCCGGGGGAGGCGCGTCGCCGCGTTGGGCGGCAGCGACACGCACTACCTTCATCGACGCGATCCCGATCCGCGCCACTCGCAGCGGCTGGGCACGCCGACGACGTGGCTGCGCGCGGATCGCGCTGTCGAATCGATACTCACGTCGCTGCGCGAGGGGCGTGCGTTCGTGTCGGAGTCGGCACGCGGCCCGCAGCTCTACCTCGATCGCGACCCGGCGCGCACCGGCTGGATCGCGGTGGAAGTGCGCGACGGCGCCGGCGCGACCCTGCAGCTCGTCGGACCGGAGGGCACGATCGCCGCGGCCGCGGTCGACGCCGCCGCATGGGATCGGACATTCGCGGTGCCGGCGCACGCTCCGTACGTCGTCGCGCAGCTCGCGAGCCCGACCGGCGAGCTTCGCGCGATCGCCAATCCGATCTGGGCGGAGCAGCTCTGACGTGAGCAGGGGACCGAATCCCGACTCGTTCTTCTCGCACCGCGGCAGGACGGTGGAGCTCAAGGTCCACCGCTCCCTCTGGAGCGGGCGCTATTCCGAGAATTCCCCGCTCGCCATAGAGGAGTGCGGCCGGGAGAACGTCCTCCGTACCGAGATCGACCTCCAGCTCCTTCGCGACGGCCAATTCGTCATCTTCCACGACGATCGTTTCGATCGGGCCACCGATGCACAGGGCCTGGTCCGCGACGCGATGACCGCCGACGCGAAGCGCGCACGCTTCCGGGACGGTACCCATCCGCTCCTCTTCGCGGAAGCCGTCGAGCTGATGGCCGCACACGAATATCCGACACGCATCGAGCTCGATCTCAAGGACCTCGCTCCGTATTCGTGGCCGCAGGTCGAGACCCTTGTCCGAGCGGTCCAGCCGATCAAGGCCCGCGCGCACTTCAGCTGTCCAGCTGACTGGAACCTGCGGCGGATCCTCGGCGTCGACCCGACGCTGCAGGTCAGCCTCAATCCGCACAGCTACATCGACACGGAGGACGAGAACGAGCTCGCGCTTCCGTTGGGCGCGTACGGGTACCGCGACGCGCATCCCCTCGCCAAGAGCCGGCTCACGACCACCGCCGAATACCTTCGCGACCGCTTCGGCGGGATCATGCGCCTGGTCCCGGGTGTGACGGAGGCGCACGTTCGTCTCGAGATGTTCGAGCGGATGCTTGATGACGCGGCCGAGGCCGCCGAGATCGTCCACGCGCTGGGGATCAAGCTCGACGTCTGGACGCTGGATGCGGACACGCCACGCTGGCGCGAGCGATTCGCGCGCCTCGTGAACGGCGGCGTCGACATCGTCACCACGAACACCGCGCGCGAGCTCGCAGCAGCGGGACGCGAGCTCGCCTCCGAAACACCGGCGCGTGGGCTGCCACCCGAGCGGGCATGAAGATTCGCACCGCCGCGGCGCTCACTGTCGCGGCGCTCGCGCTCGTCGTGCTCGTCGTCGCCCTCGCGCGCCCTCTCCCGAGTCGAACGCCAACCGACACGACGAGCTCGCCCGTCCCTTCGCCATCCGCATCGCCGGCTCAGTCGGTGGCGTCCCAGCCGTCGCCGACCGCGGCGCCTGCCGGGGCGGCCACGATCGAGGCGACGGCCGCACGTGTGCCCGCCGAGTTCCACTACGCGGTCGCGGGGACGGGCGCGGCGCGCGGCGGCGTCGCGAGCTTCCGCGTTCTCCTGCTCGACCTCGACGCCGCGGTCGTGCCGACGGTGGGCGGCGCCACGCGCGCGATAGAGGTCGCATCGGTGAGCGTGCCGGTGCCGCCGGATTCGCAGTCCGCTCCGGCGGTGACGGTCAGCTCGTCCGCAGATGGCCGCACGGTGATCGTCACCGCGACCCACCCCGAGCTCCGTCAGACGATCTTCGCGCTCGACGTCGCGGCAGGCATGGCGCACCAGCTGTTCGATGGCCCATCCGTCGCGGCGGCGATCGTCAGCCCGGACGGCGCGAGCGTTGCGTTCGCGCGCAGCACCGGCGGGATCGGCGGCGATCCGGCGGTCGAGGGGCTCTGGGTGAGCGCCACGTCCGGCGGAGGCATGCGAAGGATCGTCGCGTCGGAACCCGGGCGCGTCGGATCGCCTCCGACGCCGGTCGCGTTCCTCGCGACGGGCACGGCTCTCGCGTTCCGCGCGAGCGCGGGCGAAGGCGACTACCACATCGTGCTGGTCAATCTCGCCGGCGGCGAGACGCGCTTCGATACGTCGAGCGGTGAGGTCCGATTCGTCGGGGGCGACGTGCGAGATCTCGTTCGCGGCATCGGTCTCGACCCGGGCGATGGACGGACGCTCCTTGTCTGGAGCTCACGGAGCCTGTTCGGCGGGGACTCCTTCGTCGCGACCGTCGACGCTACGAGCGCGGCTGCGCGCGAGCTCTACCGCCCGGGGCCGAATGGGACCATCCAGCTGGGCGCGTGGCATCCAGCGCGGGACCGCTACGTCGTGCTCGAGAGCGTGATGTGCTGCGGGCTGACGATTCCCCGCACGGTGACGGTTCGGCGGATTGACGGCACCGCAACGAAGGTTTCCGAGAGCGCGTTCATCGTCGACGTGTGGTGGTCCCGCGATGGATCACGGCTGTTCGCGATCAGCGGAGGCGACGACTCAACCGCGACGGTCTCGGACCTGCTCACCCGAGCCGTGATCCTTACCTATTGCGTGCGGGGTCCCGGGCCGCCTTGTCCGTAATGTCCGCTGGGGCTTCGTCGCTCGCGAACGCACGCGCGCGGGTGAACCGGACGTAGACCGGCGCGTTGTCGAGCCGGAAGCTCTTTGGCACGCGCGCCTCGAGCTGCCCGAACGCGGGATGACGTCCGAGAAGCCGCTTGTATGCGCCGAAGTTCACAAGCCGCGCGTCCTCGAGCGCGAATGCGTCCGCGGCCGGAGCGCGGAGCACCTCCATGTCCTCGGGCCGTGCGGAGACGGTGACTGCGGTCCCGTCGGCGAGGCCGTCCGCATCGACGGGCACGCGCGCCGTGCCGACCTCGGCGACCGCGCTCGCGCCCGCGACGCGGAGCGTGCCGGAGAGCAGATTGCTCGACCCGATGAAGTCGGCGACGAAGGCGGTCGCCGGCCGGTCGTAGATGTCCAGCGCGTCGCCGACCTGCTGGAGCACGCCCTTGTTCATGACCGCGATGCGGTCGGCCATGGTGAGCGCCTCCTCCTGGTCGTGCGTCACGTACACGGTCGTGATCTGCAGCTCCTGCTGGATGCGGCGGATCTCGTCGCGCATACGCACGCGGAGCTTCGCGTCGAGGTTCGAGAGCGGCTCGTCGAGGAGCAGGATCTTCGGTCCGAGCACGAGCGCCCGGGCGAGCGCGACGCGCTGCTGTTGACCTCCCGAGAGCTGCGAGGGGTAGCGCTTCGTGACCCCCGGCAGCCCGACGACGTCGAGCATGCGCGCGGTCCGCTCCTCGACCACGTTCCGCGCCAGCTTGCGGAGCCGCAGCCCGAACGCGACGTTGTCGGCGACCGTCATGTGCGGCCACAGCGCGTAGCTCTGGAAGACCATGGCCGTGGGCCGGCGCTCCGGGGGCAGGTCCGTCACGTCATGCCCGTCGATGAGGATCTGCCCGCCGTCGGGTCGGATGAATCCCGCGAGCATGCGGAGGGTCGTGGTCTTCCCGCAACCGGAGGGGCCGAGCAGCGCGACGAACTCGCGATCTCGAATGTGAAGCGAGACGTCGTCGACCGCGACCGTGTCCTTGTAGACCTTCGACACGTTGCGAAGCTCGACCTCGGCCATCAGACCCTGCCAAGACCGGCGGCGACGTACTCGCTGTGCAGGTAGCGCTGCGCGACGACGAGCAGGAGCAGCGAGGGAAGAGCGAGCAGCACGCTGAACACCGCCGCGACCGGCCGCTGGAAGCTCGAGATGAGCGTGTAGAGAAGCACCGGCATGGTGATGTAGTGCGGCGTCCCCACGATGAGCGTGCCCTGCGCCTCGTCGAGCGAGGCGAGGAAGCTGAAGAGCGAGGCGACGATGATCCCGGGTAGCGCGAGCGGCATGACCACCGAGAAGAACGCCCGCAGCGGCGAGGCGCCCGCGTCGCGGGCCGCCTCCTCGAGGTGCGGATCGATCGAGCGGAACGTGGCCGTCGTGATCCAGGTCATGTACACGAGCGTCCCGATCATGTGCAGGAAGACGATGCCCCAGTACGTGTCGATGAGTCCGATCTGGTAGTAGAGGACCGCGAGCGACACGTAGAGGCCGATGCGCGGGAAGGCGTTCGGGATCAGGAAGAGCAGCAGGAGCAGCCGGCGGTAGGGGACGTCCAGTCGCGCGAACGCGTATCCCGCCGGGATCGCGACGAGCGCGGTGAGCGCCGTGACGACCGGCGCGATGGTGAACGAGAGGAACATCGCGTCGGTGACGCGCGGGTTCTCGAGGACCTCCTGCCACCATCGCAGCGACCACTGGGTAGGGATGAGGTTCGGCCAGAACCACTCGCCGGCGAACGACCACAAGACGAGGGTCAGCAGCGGGATGCCGATGAAGACCGCGAGCGCACCGGCGAAAAGGCGCAGGAGCATGCGCCGCATCCGCGGATCGTCGATCCACCAGGTGAGGCGGACCGCCGGCAGGGCGGGCGCCTGCGCGGCCATCAGCGGACCTCGCGCTTGAACTGCTGGCGCACGTAGTAGACCGCCGCGACCAGCGAGAGCAGGAAGATGGCGACGGCCTGCGTGCTCGCGATGTAGGGCTCGAAGTAGTTGGTCATGTAGTAGACCATCGACACGCCGAGCATCTGCGGGGCGTTTGGCCCGAGCAGGTAGGGCACGGTGAAGCCGCCGATCACGCCCAGGAACATGAACGTCACCCCGATGAGCGCGCCCGGCGCCGAGAGCGGCAGGACGATGTGGCGGAAGATCTGCCACGACGAGGCGCCGACGTCGCGCGCGCTCTCGATCAGCGAGTCCGATATCTCTAGGAGCACCGACGAGAGCAGCACCGTCATGAAGGGCAGCGAGAGCCAGACCTGGGTGATGACGATCCCCTTCCAGTCGAAGACGATCTTCGGGAAGACCCCGTCGGGAAGGCCGAGCGCCTGCAGGATGCCGTCGACGAAACCGTGGTTCGCGAGGAAGGTGATCATCGCGTAGCTCGCGATCACCGAGGGGATGAAGAGCGGGACGATGTAGATCCGCCCGAGGAATCGCGCGCTGGGGCCACGCCCGAAGCGGAGCGCGAGGGCGATGACGTACGCGATGCAGAAGACGATCGCGACCGACGTGACCGCGATGAGCACCGTGAAGATGACGTTCGCGCGGAGGGTCTCGCTCGTGGCGAGCTGGGCGTAGTTGTCGAGACCGACGCGGTACGTGTAGTTCCCGGCGTCGTCGCGGTCGCGCACGGTGAACGATGTGGTGATCGCCTTGATCACCGGGATGAAGACGAAGAGCGTGAGGTAGAGGAGCGAAGGAAGCACGAGGAGAACCCCTGCCGCCCGCGACCGATCGAGCCGCCGAGGTCGCACGACGGCGCGAGCGGACGTTACGACCGCCACGCCGTCGTGCCTCCTAGCCTTTGGTTACGACGCGACCTTCTCGTGCCAGAGCCGCTGCATGTCCTGACCGTACGTACCACCTGGCCACAGGCGGTACTCCTTGTCGGCACCCGAGAACCGGGTACGCGCGTCGGAGGGCATGTACTGCCAGTCGATGCCCGGGTATCCGGACATCGCGCCGGTGACGATGAGCGACTGCTGCGCGGGCTCGAGCAGGAAGTTGAGGTACTTCATGGCGGCCTGCTTGTGCGTGGCTTTCTTGGTGATGCCGATGTAGGCGGCGCCGCCGTTGAAGGCCGGATTGATCTGCGTGATCTTCACGGTCTTCGGGAGCTGGCCCGCCTGGAGGGCCTGCGTCGACTGATCGGACCAGACCGTGCCCATCCAGATCTCGCCACGGTTCAGCAGGTCGAGCGTGCCGGCGTTGCCCTTGGGGTAGGTGCCCTTGCCGTAGAGCGACGGCGCCAGGCCCTTGAGCGCGGCGAATGCCGCGTCCCAGTCCTTCTCGTTCGAAGCGCTGAACGGCTGGCTGACGTACTTGTTGTAGTCGCTGTACTTGTAGAGCATCGCGATGACGAAGGCGTCACCTGACCCGCCGGTCGACGGCTCGTTGTACGCGAACTTGCCGGGGTTCGCCTTGATCCAGTCGAGCAGCTGGTCGTAGGTCTGCGGCGGGTTCGTGACCTTGTCGGAGTTGTACGCGAGTACGACGCTCGATCCGCGGTACGGGACCGCCTTGTTCTGCACGAAGTCGAGCGTCGGCTTCGGCACCTTGCCGAGATTCGCGATGTCCTTATCGGTGACCTGCAGGAAGAGGTCATCCGGGCGGGTGTAGTAACCGGTGTCCGACTCCCAGAGGTCGATGTCCCACTGCGTCTTGCCCGCGTCGCTCTGCGCCTTGATGCGGTCGTAGATGCCCTGGGCGCCGGTGCCGTGCTCGAGGAACGTGAAGGTGACCTTGATCCCGGTCGCCTTCTCGAACGCCGGGATGATCTGCTTTTGGTGCAGGTCCTGGACGTTCGTGTCGCCGCCGCTGTAGAAGACGAGCTCCTTGTCTTCTGCCGCGCTCGGCGCCGAGCTCCCGCCGGCGCTTGGGGTTCCGCCTCCGCCGCACGCTGCCGCCACCAGGAGCACCGCGGCGAGCGGAGTGATCGAACGAAGCCACTGCTTCATGCCCGTTTGCCTCCCCCATGCCTATCGAGACGCCTACCCTAGCGCGGCCCAGTGGCCCGTCAAGGAAACAAGCTCTGTTAGGCGCGGTGCTGTTCGACGTCGGCGGAACGTTGATGCGCGGACGTCCGGACGTTTCCCCGCGCGAGCTCTCGCTCGCGCAGCTCGTCGCTCGTTTTGGTCCGCGCGAATGGTATGGATCGTTGCTCGATGCCGATCTGTTGACGCAGATGCTCGCTGATGATCCCACCGAGCCGATGCGCCAGCGCACGCTCGAGATGGTGCGCCGATGGCTCGAGGCGCAGGCCGTCTCGGGCGAGCCGGTCGACCTCGACGAGCTGCGACGCGTAGCCGTCGTTCGTGGGAGCGTCTCGGGCGAGCTCGCCCCGGGCGCCCGCGACGCGCTTGTCTGGTGCCGCGAACACCGGCTGCGGACCGTACTCGTGAGCAACACGCTTTGGAGCGCTTCGGAGGATTTCCTGTCGGATCTCGGGGCGCTTGGTCTTGAGGGACTCGTCGACGGCGTGGTGACCTCTCACAGCGCCGGGTTCCGCAAGCCGCATCGCGCGATCTTCGAGGCGGCGCTCGCGATCGCCGGAGTCCAGGCCCGCGACGCGGTGATGGTGGGCGACGAGCCATACCAGGATGTCTTCGGCGCGCAGCAGCTCGGGATGCGTGCCGTATGGCTGCGTCCCCCCGAGCCACGGCCGCGTCCGGTCGGTGAGCCGAGCGGCTTCGCCGTCACTCCCGATGCCCAGATAGAGTCTCTCGCCGAGGTTGGGGAGGTCCTCGAGCGTTGGCTGCGATGAAGGTCGGCACCGCGCCGATCACCTGGGGGATCTGCGAGCTTCCCGACTGGGGGACGATGCTGCCGTACGCGCACGTGCTCGACGAGATGGCCGAGCTCGGCTACGCCGGTACGGAGCTCGGTCCATGGGGCTACCTGCCGAAGGAAGCTGCCGTCCTCGCGGCCGAGCTCGGGAAACGGCGGCTCGCCATGGCCGGGGCCTTCTGCCCCGTCACGCTGCACGACCCGGCGCGCTACGAGGACCAGCTCGCGTACGCGATGGACACGACCCGCCTGCTCGCTGAGCTGTCCGCTCCCGTCCTCGTGCTCGCGGAAGCCGGAGACGAGCGGCGCGAGCGGATCGCCGGACGCGTCTCCGCGGGTGACCCCCGCTTCTCGGTAGACGATTGGAAGAGATTCGCGGAGGGCGCGAACGAGATCGCGCGCCGCGCCAAGCAGATGGGCCTGGTCACCGCGTTCCACCCGCACGCGGGCACCTACGTCGAGACGCCGAGCGAGGTCGACGAGCTGCTACGCCAAACCGATCCATCGCTGGTCGGCCTCTGCCTCGATACCGGTCATGTCTTCTACGGCGGCGGCGATCCGGTCGCCCTCGCTCGTCGCGAGACCGCGCGCATCCGGCACGTGCACCTGAAAGATGTCTATCGGGATCGCTACCAGCGCGCGCTTGCGGCGCGGCTGGACTTCACCGCCGCGGTGGGCGAGGACGTCTTCGCGCCGGTCGGGTCGGGAGCGGTCGACATGGCCGCGTTCCTGCGCATCCTGAGCGACGCGCGGTACGAGGGCTGGCTCATCGTCGAGCAGGACATCCGCATCCAGCCGGGCTCCTTGCGACAGCCCAAGCTCGACGCGGCGAAGAGCTTCGCGTTCGTCACCGCGGCGCTCCCTTGAGCCCCGAGCGCATCGGCGTCGGGGTCGTCGGTGCCGGCCTCATGGGCCGGCGACACGCCGAGAACGCCGCATCGCGCATCGCAGGTGCGCGGCTCGTGGCGCTCTTCGATGCCGACACGCAGGTCGCGTCGCGCGCCGCGGCGGAGCTCGACACCCGCGCGTGCGCATCGCTCGACGAGCTCCTCGAGCGCGACGACGTTCGCGTCCTCGTCATCGCGTCGCCCGCGCGCTTCCACGCGGAGCAGGCTGTCGCCGCTCTCGTGCGCGGAAAGGACGTCCTCCTCGAAAAGCCCATGGCGCACACGCTGGACGACTGCGACCGAGTGATCGCCGCAGCAAAACGCGGACAGTCCCGCGTGCAGCTCGGATTCATGCGGCGCTACGACGCGGCGTACGCCGAAGCGAAACGGTTGATCGTTTCGGGTGCGCTCGGCGAGCCGCTCTTCTTCCACGCGGTCCACCGCGATCGCGAGGCGACGCATCTGCCCGCGTCTAACGGCGTCACCGACATGATGCTCGAGTCGACGATCCACGACTTCGACCTGTCAAGATTCCTTCTTGCCGACGAGATCGCAACGGTGACGACCACGGCCGCGGTCCTCTGCCACGGCCGCGACGAGCACGATCACGCGCCCAACGCCGCGGTCAACGCGGTGCGTTTCGTGCGCGGCGCGCTGGCGGACATCGAGACCTACTGGGGAGCGCAGTACGCGTACGACGTCCGAACGGAGGTCGTCTGCGCGAACGGGACGGCCCTCGTCGGGCACCAGCAGCGGACCCGTCTCGACGTCTACACGAAAGATGGCGCGAGGCACGATCTGTTTCCCGGATTCCTCGAGCGCTTCACCGACGCCTACCTCGCGGAGCTGGCGGACTTCGTCGACGGCGTTCGCGAACGGCGCCCGCCGGCGGTCACCGGCGGCGACGGTCGAGCCGCGGTCGCCGCGGCGCTCGCGGGCATCGCCTCGTATCGGTCGGGTCGCGCGGAGATGACGACCCCGAGCTAAGTACGCCAGCCGGTCGTTGCGGCTTCAGCGCCGCCGCGCCACTCGCGAGCCCAGCGCTCCTCGATCGCGGCGCGCCAGGTTTGCGCCGCCTCCGCGAGCTCCGCAGCAAGCTCCGGATGATCCTCGCGCAGGTTCGTCCGCTCCTCGGGATCCTGCGCGAGATCGGCGAGGAACACGTCGTCGGACGCCGGCGTGCCTTCGACGAGCTGGCCGTTCAGGATGAGCTTCCAGTTCCCGCGCCGGATCGCGGTCTGGCGACCCATCTCCCAGAAGAGATCGCGCTGGGGCGAGGGTGCGCCGTCCGCGAGCACCGGCAGGACATCGCGGCCGTCCAGCTCGTAGCTGTCGGTGTCACCGCCCGCGGCACGGAGCAGCGTCGGGAACAGGTCCATGGCAGCGCCCGGCTCGCTCACGCTCGTGCCGGGTGGGATGCGTGCGGGCCAGCTCGCGATCGCGGGCGACCGAATCCCGCCTTCGTAGAGCGAGAACTTGTGGCCCTTGAGCGCGCAGCGGGATCCGTAGTACGGCTCGGTGCGCCCGTCGAGCCAGTTACGCGTTTCGCGCGAGGGGCCGTTGTCGCTCTGGAAGAACACGAAGGTGTCGTCGCGCATCCCCGCGCGATCGAGCTCGGCGACGATCTCCCCGACGCCATCGTCCATGGCCGCGATCATCGCAGCCATGATGCGGCGCTCCGCGGGCAGATCGGGGAAGCGGTCGAGGTATTTCGCCGGCGCGTGCAGTGGATAGTGCGGTGCGTTGAATGGGAGATAGAGGAAGAGCGGGACACCGGCCCTGGCCGCCCGGCGGACGTAGTCAACGGCGCGCTCCGTCACGAGCTCGGTGAAGTAGCGGCCGTTCGCCCAGACCTCGCGGCCGTTCTCCCAGAGATCGTGGATCGGATCGGTGCCGACCTCCATGTCGAAATAGAAGATGTGCGAGTAGTAGTCGATGCAGCCGGCCATGAATCCGAACCACTCTTCGAAGCCGTGGTCTTGCGGCCGTGATCCCTCGGCGAGTCCGAGGTGCCACTTCCCGAACATCGCGGTCCGGTAGCCGGCCGTGCGCAGCGCCGTCGCGATCGTCGGCACGTCGCGGGGAAGGCCGGTCGCGGTCCGATGGCCGCGCAGGATCGAGCGGACCCCCGCGTTCCCTGGATAGCGGCCTGTGAGCAGGCTTGCTCGCGAAGGGGAGCAGACCGGGGAGTTCGAGTACCAGCTGCGAAGGAGCGCGCCGGCTGCGGCGAGGGCGTCGAGGTGCGGCGTCGCCAGGTCCTGCGCGCCCATGCAGCCGAGGTCGCAATAGGCCTGGTCATCGCTGAGTATCACGACGAAGCTCGGCCGTCGGATCGCTGCTATGTCCGACGCGTGCTCAGCCACTCGGCCAGGCGTTCGCGGCAAAAGCGCTCGCGTTCGGGAAGCTCGTTCTGCCGGTACCAGACGATGCCCGCGAGCAAGAGGTACACCTCGTAGATCTGCGCGCGGCGGCGCGCGCGTTCGTCGTCGACGTGCGCGTAGCTGTCGCGAAACGGCGTCATCATCGCGGGGCACGCCGGGAGCGTCCAGGATTCCAGACGCACCAGGTCGAGGAGCGGATCGCGTCCCCGGGCGCGCTCGAAGTCGAGGAACGCGACAAAATGCCAGCCGTCGCCGCGACGCTGAAGGAGCAGATTCGCCAGGTTGAGGTCGTCGTGCGTCAGCCGGCGCTCGACCCCCTCGAGCGCGGCGCGCCGCTCCTCGTAGAAGCTGATCACGGTCGCGTGCGAGCTCTGGTCGAGCGCATCGAGGAAACGGCACTCCGCGGCGCGGGTCCGCAAGCGATCGTCGAGCTCGGTCGCCCACGGCATCGGCGTATCGACGTATTCGACACGGTGCATGATGCGGAGGCCGGTGCCCAGCTCCTCACCGACGCGATGCTGATCGGTGAACGAGAGCAATCCGCTCGAGCGCGCGGCGTCCTCCCCGGTGATGAAGTCCTGGATGTAGTAGGGGACCGGTAGCGTCTGGCGGTCGACGTCGGACCAGCGCACTGCGGCGTGCGGCACTTTCCTCGCCGCAAGCAGCTCGGCGAGATGGAGGAACCGTCGCATCCGGCCGGCGTGGGGACGCCGATGCACCTTGAAGAGGAATTGCTCGCCGGTCGGCGTCGTAAGCACGTACGCGTGATGCGAGCGGCCGCGCGGCCACGGCTCGACACGTACTCCAGCGAGCGCGCCGCCCGAGATCTCGTCAGCGGCCTGCGCGATCTCGTCCTGAGAGGGCGGCACAGTGAGCGTTCGCTGCATGACCGGGTGCGACTCTACACAGCACTACCGGCCCGCGCTTCGCGCGATCCGAAGGACTAGCCGAACAGAGCGAGCGCGAGCTGTGCCGCGACACGTGCGTTCTCGCGCAGCAGCGCGACATTTGCGTCGAGTGCCTTGTAGTTCGTCGCTTCCCCGAGAGCGCGCAACAAGCGCGGCGTGAGCTCCGCGCCATGGATGCCCGCGCGGTCGGCCTCGTCGATCGCGCGTCGCACCGCCGACTCGACCTCGTTCCGCTCGAGCGCGACCTGCGCCGGTACCGGAACACAGAGCACCATCCCGCCGCCGCGCGACAGCTGCTCTTTGGCGACGCGCGCCGCGCCGAGCGCGTCGTTGACCCGGTGAGCGAGGCGCAGTCCGCTCGAGCGCACGTAGAACGCGGGGAACTCGTCCGTGCCGTAGCCGATCACCGGGACACCGAGCGTCTCGAGGCGCTCGAGCGTCAACGCGAGATCGAGCACGAGCTTCGCGCCAGCGGCCACCACGCACACCGGGTTGCGCGCGATGGCTTCGAGATCCGCGGACTCGTCGAGCGTGCGCTCCGCGCCACGATGCACGCCACCGATCCCGCCGGTCGCGACGATCGAGATCCCGGCGCGACTGGCGATGTCGACCGTCGCGGCGACGGTCGTCGCGCCGATCGCGCGCGACGCGAGGATGGGCGCGATGTCGCGGATCGACGCCTTCGCGACGCCGTCCTCGTTCGCCAGCCGCTCGAGGAGCACGTCTCCGGCCCCGACGATCGCGAGGCCGTCGTGGAGCGCGATCGTCGCGGGGACGGCGCCGGCCGCGCGTATGTCGGACTCCACGGCGTGCGCGGCCTCGAGATTCCGCGGGCGCGGGAGGCCGTGCGCGATCACGGTCGACTCGAGGGCGACGACCGGGCCGTTTGCTGCGAGCCGCTCCTGCACCTGCGGCGCGACGGTGATCCTCACCGCCGGCCGGTCGCGTGTCCGCGCTCGCCGCTCTCGCCGGCGAGCAGCTCTACGGCGTGCTCGAGCACCGGTAGCAGTACTTCGAGCGACTCACGGACCGCGCGCGGCGATCCCGGCAGGTTGACCACGAGGCTCGCGCCAACGGCGCCGGCGACGCCGCGCGACAGCATCGCGTGCGCGGTCTTCTCGAGCGATCGCGCGCGAAGCGCCTCGGCGATGCCCGGGATCTCGCGGTCGATGACGCGCCGTGTCGCCTCCGGGGTCACGTCGTTCGGCGAGAGACCGGTGCCACCGGTCGTCAGCACGACGTTCGCCCGGGCGTGAACCGCTGCGAGGATCGCGGTCGCGATGGCTTCGACCTCGTCGGGCACCAGGGCCTGGTGCACGACGCTGTGTCCCGCTGTGACGAGCATTTCGTGCATCGCCGGCCCGCTCTCATCGACGCGTTTGCCGAGCGCGCCCTTCGTGCTCACGGTGATGACGCCGGCGCGGATCACTTGCCGCGATACGTCCCCGACTTTCCCCCGGTCTTCTCGACGAGGCGCACGTCGGTGAGGCGCGCGCCACGCTCGACCGCCTTCAACATGTCGTACAGCGTGAGGCCCGCGACGGTCACCGCGGTCAGAGCCTCCATCTCGACGCCGGTCTGCGCGGCGGTCGCGACCGTCGCCTCGATCCCGATGCCATCGTCGTCGACCGCGAGCTCGACCGAGGCGTACGTGATCGGCAAGGGGTGGGTGAGCGGGATGAGCTCGCTCGTCTTCTTCGCGGCCATGATTCCGGCAAGGCGCGCGGCGGCGAGCACGTCGCCCTTTGGCGTTTTGCCATCGCGCACGAGCTCGACCGTCGCGGTCGAAAGACGAAGCATCCCGCGGGCAGTGGCGCGCCGTTCGGTCACCGGCTTCGCTCCCACGTCGACCATGCGCGCGGCGCCTTTGGCGTCGACATGAGTGAGCCGAGCGCGCGGCGGCATCAGCGCGGCTCCGGCTGCTCGGTGAGGATCACATCGACTTGCTCTCCGGCCTCGTGACGCGCGCGCCCTTCGGGGAGGTCGATGAGGCAGTTCGCCAGCGACAGCGAGCGCAGGATGCCCGAGCCCTGCGGCCCGGTCGTTCGGACCGTGCCGGCGCTGGGATCGTGGATGCCGCGTGCGAAGACCCGGAGTGAGGCGATCTTCTCGATCGGTTCGAGAAGACGCGCCTTGGTCCGCGGGCGCGCGACCTCGTCGCGCCCCTGCATCCGCAGGAGCGCCGGGCGCACGAAAAGCTCGAACGTGACGAGCGACGAGACGACGTTGCCCGGGAGACCGAAGACCGGGACGCGCCGATCGCCGTCGCGGAGCTCCCCGAACGCGAGCGGCCGTCCGGGCCGGATCGCGATCGCCCAAAAATCGATCGTGCCGAGCTCGGACATGATCGGCTTCATGTAATCGTGATCGCCTACGGACACACCCCCGCTCGTGACGATCGCGTCCGCGGCGCTGGCCTCCCGCAGTGCCGCGCGGAGCGCATCGGGCGAATCGCGCACGATGCCACGGACCCATGGCTCCGCGCCGGCCTCTCGGAGCGCGGACGCGAGCGAATACCGGTTCGTGTCGCGGATCTGACCCGGCGCGAGCGGCGCACCGGCATCGACGAGCTCGTCTCCGGTCGAGAACACCGCCACCCGCGGCCGCTTGATCACGCGCGCTCGGGCTCTTCCGACCGACGCGAGGAGGCCGATCTCCGCCGCGCGGAGCACCGTCCCCCGCGCGACCACGGTCTCGCCGCGCCGTAGGTCCTCCCCGGCGTGACGGACCGCCGTACCCGGCGGCGTCGCAGCGTTGATCGTGACGACATCGCTCCGGTTGTCGGTGTCCTCGACCCGAACGACCGTGTCCGCGCCTTCCGGCACCGGCGCGCCGGTCATGATCCGCATCGCCTCCCCAGGTCCGACGGTGCGCGTCGGGGAGCGGCCGGCCGCGATCTCGCCGATCACCCGCAAGCTCGCAGGAGCATCCGCGACGTCGCGCGCACGGACGGCGTAACCGTCCATCGCGGAGTTGCGAAACGGGGGAACATCGCGGTCGGCGACGACCTCCTCGTCGAGCACCAGACCGAGCGCGTCGAGGATCGCGACATCGACGGAGGGAAGCGGCGGGACGCCTGCGAGGATGCGCGCGAGGGCGTCGTCCGCTCGCATGAGTCGCTCCGCGGGCCTCGCGGAGGTGGCGCTGGTCGGCACGAGCCGAGTTTAGGGACTGGGCCTCACGCGTCAGGCGTGGTAGACGGATATCTCGGTGGCCTTCACGCTGACCCAGACCTCGCCGCCCTGGGCGAGCGCGAGGTCGCGGATCGCCGCCGGCGTGACCTCCGCGACGATCGCGAGCTCGCCGTCGACCGCGACCCGGACGCGATCGCCCTGAAGATCCAACGATCGGGTCCTGCCGCGCCAGACGTTTCGCGGGGACCCCTCCGGCCGATGGCGGTGAAGCGCGACGGCCCTGGGGTGGATCAGCGCGAACACATCGCCGTCGAGCTCCTCCGCGCTCTGGAGCGTCGATCCGCTTTCGAGGGAGATCAATCCGGCCTTCGCGCGCCCGCGGAAGAGATTCACGCCGACGAGGTCCGCGACGTAACGTGTCCGCGGTCGCTGCGTAACGTCGCTCGGCGTGCCGGTCTGCACGACGCGGCCCTCCTCGAGGATCACCAGGCGATCGGCGAGCGCGATGGCCTCGAGAGGATCGTGCGTGATCAGGACGCGGATGCCATCGAACGAGGCAAGATGCCGCTTGAGATCGCGCCGCACCTCGCCGCGCGCGGACGCGTCGAGCGCCGCGAGTGGCTCGTCGAGAAGCAGGAGCCTCGGTGTGTACGCGAGCGCCCGCGCGAGCGCGACGCGCTGGGCTTGGCCACCCGAGAGCGATCGTGGGCGGGCGTCGGCGTAGGCCGCGAGCTCGAAGCGATCGAGCCACTCGAGCGCGCGCGCGCGGGCGTGAACGCGGTCGACTCCACGAGCGCGCAACCCGAAGCCGACGTTCTCGGCGACCGTCTGATGGGGGAAGAGCAGATATTCCTGGAACACGACGCCGATCGGGCGGCGTTCTGCCGGGACATGCACGCCGCGCGCGACGTCGTCCAGCACCGCACCGTCGAGGGTCACCTCGCCGCGCGCGAGCGGGGTCAGACCGGCGATCGCTCGCAGCAGCGTGGTCTTGCCGGCGCCGTTCGGGCCAAGGAGCACGACGATCTCGCCGGCCTTCGCATCGAGCGTTGCATCGAGCGCGAGCGTGCCCAGCTGAAGTCCGACCTCCGCGTGCAACATCAGGCGAGCCGGAGATAGCGGTCGCGTAGCGCGACGAGGACGACCGCCGAGATGGCGAGGAGGAGCAGGCTGAGCATCAGCGCGACCTCGGGCCGGCTCTCGAGCGCGACGAGCACGGCCAGCGGCAGCGTCTGCGTCACGCCGGGAAGGTTGCCCGCGAACGTGATGGTCGCGCCGAACTCGCCCAGTCCCCTCGCCCATGCGAGGACCGCGCCCGCGAACAGGGACGGCCCGATGAGTGGCAGGGTCACGTCGCGGAAGACCAGCCAGCGACCGGCGCCGAGCGTGCGGGCCGCCTCCTCGAAGCGGCGATCCATCGAGCGCAGTCCGGCCTCCACGGTGAGCACGAGGAACGGTGCTGAGACGAAGAAGGCCGCGAGGACCGCGGCCAGCGTCGTGAACGACAGACGGATGCCGAAGAGACCGTCGAGCACGGGACCGATGAGCCCTGCGCGGCCGAACGCGAAGAGCAGCGCCACCCCGCCGACGACCGGCGGCAGGATCATCGGAAGCGTCGTGAGCGCGCGAACGACGTCCCGCCCAGGGAAGGCGACGCGCGCATAGAGCCACGCCAGGGGAACGCCGAAGAAAACGGCCAGGATCGTCGACGCGACCGATACGACGAACGAGACCCGGAGCGCCGCGAGCGCCTCCGGTCTCGTGAGCTCCTCGACCGCGGTCGCCCATGGCGCGCGCGCGATCAGACCAGCGATCGGGATCAAGAAGAACGCGATGGCGACGGCGGCCGCGATGATCACAGGCAGTGGCGGCCGTTCGGGGGTCATGGACGCGAGAAACCGAACCCGGCCAGGAGCTGCTGGCCGTCGCTCGACAGCAGATAGTCGACGAACGCGTGCGCGAGGGTTGGTTTCGTGGCGCTCCTGGTGACGGCGATCGGGTAACGTCCGATCACCTGATATCGCTCTTGGATCGCGACGCCGGTGACGCGCGTGCCGGCGGAGACCACATCGGTCACGTAGACGATCCCGGCGTCAGCTTCGCCGAGCGCGACCTTGTTGAGGACAGCCCTGACGTCGATCTCCTGGCTCGCGGGGCTGAGCGAAACGCCAGCCTTGTTCAGTGATTCGAGCGCGTACCTGCCGGCCGGCACCGTGGGCGCGGCGAGGATGACGATGATCCCGGGTCTCGCGAGATCGGCAAGCGCCGCGATACGTTTCGGGTTGCCTGGCGCGACGGCGATCTCCAAATGATTGCCGGCGAAGACCGAAGGCGATCCATCGACGAGCTCCGCATCGACGACCTTCTGCATGTTCGGCTCGTCGGCCGAGGCGAAGACGTCGGCCGGAGCCCCGTTCGTGATTTGCGTCGCGAGGGTCGACGACGACCCGAAGTTGAACGTGATGTCCGCCCCCGGAACCCGCCCCTCGAACACCGCGCCGGCTTTGGTGAACGCATCCGTCAGCGAGGACGCGGCGAAGACCGTGATCGCGCCCGCAGCTGAGGCTTCGCCGGGTCGGCCGAGCGAAGGCGTGCATCCGACGACGAGCGAAAGGCACGCGAGCACGAAAAGGCGGGACATCGCTCAAGCGGGGGTTCGCGGGGCTTTGGCGATCTCGACCACGACGTTGGTCGACTTGACCGCGCACACGACGGCGACGCCCGGTCGGAGGCCGAGCTCGCGAGCCGCCTCGGCGGTCATGAGGCTGACCAGTCGGTGCGGGCCCGCTTGGACCTCGACGACGGCCGCGACGCGGTCGCGTTCGACTCTTGTGACGATGCCCGGGAAGCGGTTTCGCGAGGATTGGGCGACGATCGGCGGTTCGGGCCTGGCTCGCCGTCGCTCGGCCTGAAGGCGTTGGAGCTCCGGAAGGCCGATGAGGCGCTGGCCGCCGGACGAACGGCGGGTGCGCACGCGGCCACCGGCCTCCCAGCGGCGGAGGGTCTCCACTGAGACTCCGAGGAGCTTGGCCGCTTCGCCGAGCCGTAGGCCGCGATAGATAGGTTTCTCTGGCCTATTTGGCATAGATACATAGATATCTTAAGAGCGTCAAACATCCGCGCTCCGCTGGCGCGCCGCGCCGGTCACGCAGTCGCGCGTAGCGAGAATCGAGGCGCATTTCAATTGACTTCAGGTTCGAGGTTGTTAACCTCGAACGAGGGTGGTGCGCCTGCTCATCGTCGACGACCACATCGCCGTCGCCGAGAGTCTCCACGCCCTGCTGTCGCGCGAGCCCGGGTTCGAGCTCACACCGATCGCGCCCGACGCCGAGACGGCCCTTCGCATCGTCCGCGAGACGGAACCGGATGTCGTGTTGATGGATCAGGGGCTGCCGGGGATGTCCGGAACCGACGCGGTCGCGAGGGTGCTCGAAATCAGGCCGGCGACCGCCGTGATCATGTTTTCAGGTTCGATGACCGAGGACGATCTCGTGACCGCCGTCGAGTCGGGGATCCGTGGGTACGTGCCGAAAGGCGCTCGCGCCGCCGACGTCGTGTCGGCGGTGCGTCGCGCGGCCGCGGGCGAGATCCTTCTGGCTCCGGACGAGCTGACTCGGCTCCTTCGTCGCTCACGCGAGCGCTCGCGGCAACGACTCGAACGAGATCGTCAGGTCGCCTCCCTGACGCCGCGGGAACGAGAGGTGCTGAGGCTCATGGCGAAAGCGCAGGATGTTCCGGCGATCAGCGATGCGCTCGGGATCACTGCCCATACCGCGCGGGGCTACATCCAGAACATCCTGGAGAAGCTGCAGGCCCACTCCCGTCTCGAAGCCGTGATCCGCGCGAACGAGCTGGGACTCGTCGAACAGTAGGCGCGACCTAGCCCGTTATGCGCTTCCGCCTGACTGCGCCGCGCTGATCGTCCGCTCGGTCTCCTCGCGCAGGTCATCGATCAGACGATCCGCGATCTGCTCCCAGTCGTGCGCTTCCTGAGCACCGATGGGGCAGTACGCCCACGCGCCCTCGCGCAGCGTGAGCGGATTCGGCGACCACGGCGCCTGTGCATCGAACAGCGACAGCTGCTGATGCCCCGACGCCCGGCAAACGTACCGAACCAGCTTCGTCATGCGTTCTCCCCCCGGCGACGTGCACATATAGGGGTACTGCGTGACGGGCCGTCATACAAGTCCTCAGGCAGCGTCGCGCCGCTGGGCGTCCTCCGAAAGGGCAATTTCGGCGCGGCGCAGCAGATTAATGGTCGTTCCCAGCTCCTCGCCCCATGTGGCGGCGCCGGCGCGAACTTGCCAGCGGGCACCGCCGAAGGCGCGCACCGTGGCGGTCATCGTGCGCATCAGCTCGTCGAGCCGCGCACGCACGAGCGTGCGCAAACGTTCGGCGCGTCCCGAGTCCCGGCCGGTGGGCGCGATCACCGCGATACCGGAGTCGCCGTAGCGATAGGTCGAGGTATCCCCACCAAAGAGCGTCGCGCTGCCGCCGAGGGTCGCGCGGATCGCGCGATGCAGCATCGCTCGCCGCGTCGCCTCGCCGACCGCGTCGAGGTCGACCTGTGCCAGCACGACCGCGAAGATCGGCCCGCCGTCCCGGGCGGCGGCGACGCGCTCGCGCACCGAGGCGACGAGGACCCGATCGAGATAGGCATCCGCGACGGCAGGCGCGCGCTCGACCGCGGGCGTGGGGACGACGACGGTCGCCGGTCGTTGCTCTGGATCGCCGAGCAAACGCACCAGCGTCGGAAGCATCACGGACCAGCGCTCGCGTTCCACCGCGCACTCGGCTGCGCCAAGCATGGTGAGGCTCACGTTCCCGAGTGCCGCCGGCGCGATGTGACCGCCCTCGAGAAGGCTTTGAACCGCGCGACCAAAAGCGCCCGGCGCGAACGGAAGCCCTTCGGCCGCGATCGCCGCGAGCAGTACCGCTGGACGCGCAGGCCCGCGGGCGAGCGCGTCGAGCAAATACAGACGAAAGAACGCGGTCGCGAGGCCCGTCGAAAGAGGTCGTGACACCAACGATCCTCGCTCTGAAGAACTCGCTTATCTCTAACGGCGTGCGCTTGCGCTGCTCGGCCTTTGCCCGGATCAGACCTGCGTCGTCATCCGCTCGATCATCGCGAGGAGCGCATCCAGGTCGAATGGCTTCGCGAGATAGGCGTCGGCTCCGATCGACGCTGCCTCCGCCGCCGGATCCTGCGCCGCGGTGAGGAGGACGAGCGGCGCTCGGGCTTGCGTGGAGCTTTCGTACCGGCGCGCGAACTCGCGGCCGTCGAGGATCGGCATCTTGAGGTCGAGCAGGATGAGCTGTGGGCTGGTCCCGGCCACGATGTCGAGGGCCTGGGCGCCGTTGCTGGCCAGGTGCACGCGGTATCCGGCCGCGGTGAGCGCGAGCTCGATCACTTCTCGGATCCCTTCGTCATCCTCGATCAGCACCACGTTGCGCTGCATTCGCCACAAGGCTATGCCGCGCCACGCAACGCTGGGTCTTTCACCTTCACCAGGGGATTGGCCCGCGGCATGCCCCGGCGAGGCCGATGGCGGGTCGACGCGCGCTCCTCATCGTGAATCCTGCCGCTGGCAAGCGCACCGCCCACGAGGGCGATCTCGCGGAGTGCGTGAATCTGCTGACCGCTGCGGGATTCTCGCTCGAGCGCTGCGAGACCGGTGTGGCCGGATCCACGTCGGCGCAGCTCGCGGCGTCGGCGAAACGCGACCGCTTCGATTCGGTGATCGTGGCCGGGGGCGACGGCACCGTCGCCCCTGCCGCGATCGAGCTCCTGGACACGGACCTCGTGCTCGGCATCCTTCCATTCGGCTCGTGGATGAACATCGCTAATGGGCTCGGAATCCCGCTGGCTCCGATCGACGCCGCTCGCGTGATCGTTGCCGGGAACACCAAACGCTGTGACGCGGGCGAGGTCGCAGAAAAGATCTTCTTCGAGACCTGCGGCATCGGGCTCGACGCCGACGCCTTCGGCGCGATGCGTCACCTCGAGCGGCGCCGCTGGAGCTGGGCGCTTAAACGCATGGCCCGCTGGGCGACCGCGCGCCCCCGTGCCGTCGAGATCGTCGTCGATGGCGAGGCGACGCGTCACGAGGCGCTCCAGATCCTCGTCGTGAACAGTCCGTATTACGGGTGGGCCTTTCCTCTGGTGCCGGACGCTGACATGACCGACGGGTTGCTCGAGGTGGCGGTGTTTCCGCGGATGGGCCGGCGCGATCTAGTTCGCTCGCTCGCCGAGATCTGGTTGCGGGGTCGGCCAGGCACGGCGCCGCACATCAGGCGCGGCAAGGTCATCGAGATCCGATCGGGGTCGCGGCTACCGGTCCACGCGGACGGTCAGATCGCCGGCAGCCTGCCGATCACCGTGCATTGCCGCGCAGGCGCGCTACGCGTGTTCGCGTGATCTTCCTCGCGATGTCCAGCCACGTGCGCACGTGGATTCCGAACCCGCTCAGCGTCCCGGTGACCTTCCCTTCGCGGAGCGCGCGCAGCAGCCCCTGAGGTCCGGTGAACGAGGCGACCTCGATGTAGGCACGGCCGATCTCGATCGGCCGGTGGGAGTCGCTCCCGACGCCGCCGGGGAGATCGTGCCGCCGCGCGAACTCGAGCGCTCGGACGTTGCTCGAGGATGCGATCTCGCGCGCGTTGAAGATCTCGACGATGTCGAGGGTCGGCGCGACGCGTTCGAGCGCTCGCCGACGCAAATGCCGGCCGCGATTGCGACTGAATGGATGGGGCACGTCCGCGAGCCCACCCTGCTCGTGGATGAGCGCGATCGTCCGGTCCGCCGACAGACCTCGTTGGATCGGTCGCTCGAGGAAGAGCCCGATGACCTCGCCCTCGGTGGTGGTGATCTCTTCGCCGACGACGACCATGAGACCGGTATCCATCTCGCGCAGCCGAAGCGCGCCCTCGATCGTGTCGTGGTCGGTCACGCAGACGGCGGCGAGGCCCGCCTCGCGTGCGAGTGCCGCGAAATCGGCGAGAAGCACCCGGCTGTCGCGCGAATACTCGGTGTGCATGTGCATGTCGAGGCGCATGCCGTCCATGGCCGATCGCGCCGCACGGAGCGTGCCGCGCCGGTGGGTCCGCTAGAGCTTGGGCAGGCCGTCGAGCGCGTGACCCAGATAGCCAAAGGCGATGAAGCCGAGGAACGCGAGGCAAACGAAGAACGCGAACACCCAGAGCAGGAACGCGCCGTTTCGGACGTGGGTCGAGTCGTCCCTAACGCGCTTCGAAGGTTATTTCTCCTCCATCGACTTCGCGATGGCGGTGAGGAACTCCTTGTTCGTCTTCGTCTTGGCGAGGCGCTGGATGAGCAGCTCGGTCCCCTCGATCTGGCCGACCGCGGACAGCATCTTGCGCAGGAGGACGACCTGGCGCATGACGTCCGGTGCGAGGAGCATCTCCTCGCGGCGCGTGCTCGATGAGGGGATGTTGATCGCGGGGAAGGTCCGGCGCTCCTGGAGCTTTCGGTCGAGGATCATCTCGGAGTTGCCGGTGCCCTTGAACTCCTCGTAGATGACGTCGTCCATACGGGAGCCGGTGTCGACGAGGCACGTGGCGATGATGGTGAGCGAGCCGCCGCCTTCGATGTTGCGCGCGGCTCCGAAGAAGCGCTTCGGCGGGTAGAGCGCGACCGGGTCCATGCCACCGGAGAGCGTCCGCCCCGACGGGGGGACCGCGAGGTTGTAAGCACGTGTCATGCGGGTGATCGAGTCGAGCAGGATCACGACGTCGCGTCCGCTCTCGACCAGCCGCTTTGCGCGCTCGAGCGCGAGCTCGGCCACACGGGTGTGGTTTTCGGTGGGCTCGTCGAACGTCGACGCGAAGACCTCGGCGTTCACCGAGCGCCGGAAGTCGGTGACCTCTTCTGGGCGCTCGCCCACCAGCACGACCATGACGTGGACGTCGGGGTGGTTGCCGAGGATCCCGTTGGCGACGTCCTTGAGGATGGTGGTCTTGCCGGCTTTCGGCGGCGAGACGATGAGCGCGCGCTGACCTAAGCCGAGCGGGTTCACGAGGTTGATGAGGCGCTGCGTGAGGTTCGCGTTGGGGATCTCGAGGTCGAACATCTCGTCGGGGAAGACCGGGACGAGGTTCTCGAAGACCGGACGTCGCTTCGCCTGCTCAGGGTCGATGCCATTGACCGCTTCGACGCGCAGCAAACTGAAGTACTTCTCGCTGTCCTTCGGTGGGCGGGTTTGGCCGGTGACGAAGTCGCCGGTGCGCAGGCCGAGCCGCCGGACCTGGCTCGATCCAACGTACACGTCCTCGGGTGAGGGGAGAAGTGAGCGGCGGCGGAGGAATCCGAAGCCGTCCTCGACGATCTCGAGAATGCCCTGGGCGAAGATGTTGCCCTGCGCTTCGGTCTGCGCCTGGAGGACGCGGGTGATGAGGTCTTGCTTCGGGAGGCCCGCGGCGCCCTCGACGTTGAATTCCTTCGCGATATCGGCGAGCTCTTTTTGCTTCGCCTGATTGAGCTCGGTGATCGTGTAGTACTTCCGTGAAGCCTGCGGGGGCGGCGGTTCGCGGCGCTGCGCTGTTGCTGTCGCGGTCCCGCCGTTGCCGTTGGGTCCGTTCGTCGCGGTGGCGGCGCCGGACGCCGTCGGGGTGCCGGACACAGTCTTAGGTTCGGGAGTCTGCTGCGGGGTCGCTTCTGGGTTATCCAAGTGGTGTGTCGCTCCTTAGCTTTGCCTAAAGACCTGGCGTCTAGAGGCGCTCGTGGGATCCGGGGGGCGCAAGGTGCGCTCGCACCCGGCTCAAGAAAGGGGAAGGTGTTCGTGGAACAGTATACAGCGCCGTGGGCGTCCTCACCACCTCCCAGACCAGCGCGCTTCGCGTTCTCTCGCACGAGATCCATTCGCATCCCGAGCTCGCGTACCAGGAACGCCACGCTCTCGCCGCGATCGGCGGTCTGATCGAGCGCGAAGGACACAGGGTCGAGCGAGGCATCGGCAAGCTCGAGACCGCCTTCCGCACGCATATTGGCCCCCCGGGTCCGTCGGTCGCGCTTCTCGCCGAGTACGACGCGCTTCCCGAGGTGGGCCACGGCTGCGGCCACAATCTGATAGCGATCAGCAACGTCGGAGCGTTCCTCGTGGCCGCCGCGGTGGCATCGCGGCTCGAGGTCGGCATCGAGCTCATCGGAACGCCGGCGGAAGAGAACGGCGGCGGGAAGATCGATCTCCTCGACGCGGGCGTGTTCAAGAAGACCGTCGCCGTGCTTTCGTCGCATCCCGCCGCGCAAGGATCGTGGGGTGTCGGAGGCACGTGCCTCGGTGTCGTCGAGAAGCTCGTCACCTACCGCGGTGTGGCCTCGCACGCGGCGTCGTCGCCGGAGAAGGGGCGCAACGCCCTCAACGCCGTCATCCGTCTTTTCACCGGCATCGACGGATGGCGGCAGCAGCTCGACGGCGATTCGCGCGTCCACGGGATCATCAGCGACGGCGGGAAGGCCGCGAACGTCATCCCCGCGCGCGCCGAAGCGATCATCGGACTGCGCGCGCGCGAGAAGCCCACCCTCGACGCGATGGTGGACCGTTTCGTGGAGATCGCCGAAGGGGCGGCCTTGCTGACCGGTACGAAGGTCGAGATCACCGAGTACCTGCGGTATTACGAGCCGGTGACGGCGAACGCGGAGCTCAGCGATGTGCTCGCGGCCGAGCTCGCGCGTCTCGGGATCGATGCGCCGCGCGGCCAGCTCACGACCGCGTCCACCGATCTCGGGAACGTGTCGCAGAGGGTTCCAACCGACGCGGTGCGTTTCCCCGTCACCCACACACCGATCGCCGGGCACTCCGATGCGATGCGCGAGGCCTCGATCGCCGACCTCGGTCACAAGAACGCGCTGATCACCGCGGAAGCGCTCGGTGCGGCTGCGGTCCGCGTCGCGACCGATCGCGCCCTGCGCGAGCGCATCAGCGCGTGAGCGCGATGGACCGCTTCCGCGAGGATCTCGTGCGCCTGTCGCGCGAGATCAACGCCGATCCAGAGCTCGCGTACGAGGAGCATCGCGCCGTCGCGCGCATCGCCGCGCTCCTCGAGAAGCACGGGCACCGCGTCGAGAAGGGTCTCGCGGGCCTGCCGACCGCGTTCCGCGCGCGCGTGGGCCCGCCCGGTCCGACGGTCGCGCTGCTGGCCGAGTACGACGCGCTGCCCGACGTCGGGCACGGCTGCGGCCACAACCTGATCTCGATGACCATCGTCGGCGCCTTCCTCGCGGCGGCGGCTGACGCTCAGGATCTGGAAGTCGGCATCGAGCTCATCGGCACGCCCGCCGAGGAGAAGGGCGGCGGAAAGATCGACCTGCTCGACAAGGGCGTATTCCGCGAGACCGTCGCCGCGCTCTTCTCGCACCCCGGATCCGGGGGCAACTGGAGCGTCAGCGAGCGGCTTCTTGGGATCACGGTGAAGCGCGTGATCTACGAAGGACTCGCCGCGCACGCGGCCGTGTCACCGGAGAAAGGACGCAATGCGCTGACCGCGCTCATCGCGCTGTTCGTCTCCGTCGACGGCTGGCGCCAGCATCTGCCTTCGACCGCACGCGTTCACGGGATCGTTCGGGAGGGCGGGGTGGCGTCCAACATCATCCCGTCGCGCGCCGTGGGGGACTTCGGCATACGCGCCGCCGACATGGACGCGCTTGGCGGCATGGTCGACATGTTCACAGATATGGCGAAAGGGGCGGCGCTTCAGACCGGAACAAAGGTCGCGATCGAAGACGAGATGCGCCCGTATCTTCCGGTGAAGGCGAATCCGATGCTCGGGGCGGCGCTTGCGAAAGAGCTCGAGCGGCTTGGCAAGCGACCGAAGATCGGCGACCTCGTGACGGCCTCCGGCGACATCGGCAACGTCTCGCAAAAGATCCCGACCGACTACATCGGTTTCCCGGTCAGCGATGAAAGGATCCCCGGGCACTCGCACAAGATGCGCGAGGCTTCGGTGAGCGATTACGCGCACGAGAGCGCGTTCGTCGTGATCCAGGCGCTCGCGGCGACGGCGCTCAAGGTCGCGACAGACCGATCGTTCCGCGAGTCGCTTCGCTCGTGATCGACCACAACGAGCGCAATCGCCTCGGGCGCGAGCGACTCGCGAAGGTGGCGGTGCGCCTGGGCGACCGCGAGGTCCGGATCCACGGTGGCTGGACCGCTTCGGCGCTCCTCGCGCACATCGCGTTCTGGGACCGCCTCGCGCTGGCGCGTCTTGAGAAGTACCTGCGCGACGACGAGACGCCTGCGAGCGCCGACGACGCGATCACCGAGTACACGAACGGGGGCGGGATGCGCCAGTGGCTCGACACCCCGCCGCAGGTGGCCGCGCGACAGGCGAGTGAAGCTGCGGCGGCGGTCGATCGGGTCGTCGCGTCGCTCCCCGTGGACAAGCTGCGCTTCCTGCAGTCGCTCGAGCGTCCCTTCTTGATCGATCGGTCCGAGCATCGTCGGGCACATCTGGACGAGATCGAGCGCGCGCTCGGGTGAGCGGGCCGGCGACCAACGATCTGCTGCGGCTCGTTCCGCGCACCGATTTTCCGAGCGCGCGGGCACTCGAATTCGACTTCCCCGGGCTCGAGATCGGTATCGCCGAGTACGAGGAAGGTCCCACCGGCTGCACGGTGTTCCATTTCCCGAAGACCGCGTCCCTCGCGATCGATGTGCGCGGCGGGTCGCCGGGGATCAACGGACAGCATCTCGAGGTCATCAACGCGATCTGCTTCGCCGGCGGATCGCTATACGGCCTGGAAGCCTCGACCGGCGTCGCGGCCGAGATGTTCAAGGTTCGCGGGTACTCGACGAAGTGGATCGACATCGCCCTCGTATCGGGCGCGATCCTCTTCGACTACGGCGTTCGGAAGAACGCGATCTACCCTGACAAGGAGCTCGGTCGCGCCGCCGTCCGCGCGATGCGCCCGGGGTGGTTCCCGCTCGGACCGCGCGGCGCCGGGCGATCGGCGACCGCGAGCCACGGGGAGGGAGCGGAGCTCGCGGGCCAGGGCGGCGCGCTCCGCGAGAAGGGACCGACGAAGATCCTCGCCTTCGTCGTCGTGAATGCGTACGGCTGCATCGTCGATCGGTCAGGGAAGATCGTCCGTGGCAGACCCGCGCCGCCGGTCCTCGGTCGCGTCCCGCGCGCAGCCGGGCAGGCGGCGTCCGACATCGCGGCGAACACGACGCTGTCGCTCGTGGTCACCAATCAACAGCTCGACCATCTGCAGCTGCGATCCATCGGCCGGCAAGTCCATGCCTCGATGGCGCGCGCCATACAGCCCTTTCACGCGCGATGGGACGGCGACGTGAGCTACATGGTGTCAACGCAGGAGGTCGCGAACGCGGATCTCGACGAGGTCACACTCGGAGAGCTGGCCTCCGACGCCATGTGGGAAGCGGTGCTCGCGAGCTACTAGACCGTCGTTCGAAGAACGACGGCACGCCGCTTGCGGCGAGCGACCGTCGTCTTGATGGCCAGGCGAACGATCTCCTTCACGGTTTCACTTCTCCTCGCTCTCGCCTCCTCATCCCTGCCCGTCGCTGCCGACCCTTCGAACGTCGACGACGAAACGGTCGTCGCCTGCGAGCAAATCCTCGTCGAAGCCTGCCCGTCGCACGCCAGCGGCAGCCGGCCTGAGCTCGGCCCGCAGCTCGTGGGAAATCCGACCGATGTGGTCACCGTGCTGCGCGTTGGGCTCCGCGCGACGACCTTCAACGTGAGCGGCGGCGTCGCGACGGAACAGGCCGGGCAGGACCATGCCGACGTGCGCGTGACAGGCACCGTCGGCGACTTCCATGTCATCGATCTCGCGACCGGCAAACAGATCGCCGCACCTGCCGCGGGTCAGGAGGTCCGCGTCGCGTTCGCAGGCGGCCTTTACCAGGTGAGCGTCGGTGGCGGAATCGCCGCGGCCGTATCGGGACCCGTACGGTTCCGAGCGAGCGATCCCACGAACACGTTCAAGGTGCTGAGCATTCGGCGCAGCCTCTGGACCTCGCCCACCACGAGGGCGAACGGCGTCCCTGACTACGCGGGCGAGATCGAGATCACGCGGGGACCGTCGACGGCGGCGGGGATGGTCAACCTGGTGAACATCGTGCCGCTCGAGGCGTACGTCCGCGGCGTCGTAGTGAACGAGTCGATCGCCTCGTTCAGCGTCGCGGCCCTCGAGGCGCAAGCCGTAGCCGCCCGCGGCTACGCGCTGGCGAACAAGGACAGCACGCGCTTCGGCCGGCCGTACGGGTTGGACGACTCGACGGCCTCGCAGGTGTACCGCGGCAAAGGCTCCGAGCATCCCAACGGCAACGCCGCCGTCGCCGCGACGGAGGGACTCGTCGCGACGTACGCCGGGACCATCATCTCCGCGCTCTATTCGTCCTCGATGGGCGGTCACACCGAGGACAACGAGTGGATCTTCAACTTGCCGCCGAGCCAACTGCCGGGCACCAACGCCGCGCCGTACCTCCGCGGTGTATACGACGGCGAAGGCGCGGCGCCGGATCTCTCGACCGACGCGGGGATCGCGGCGTTCTGGGGAGAGCGGCGACCGGCCACCTTCGACTCGTGTCCGCGCGTGAACAACCGTTTCGACCGCTGGAGCATCGACATCGATGCCACGACGCTCCGCTCGCGCCTCCTCGTACCGGGGCGCAGCGTGGTCGTCAGCGGAAACACCAGCGGCTCGGTGAGCGGTGTCCAGATCGTGCGGCGCACCGGCGCCTCGGCGCGAGCTGCGGTCGTCCGGATCTCTCTAACGTCGGGTGTCGTCGAGGTGCGCGGCTGGGACAATGTCCGGCGGGTCGTCGGCACAAGTGTCGCGAGCAAGCCGTGGGTCTGCATGACACCGGGCGCGACGATCCCCGCGAGCTTCGTCCTGAACAACCCGAGCGTCATCGAAGAGCAGTTCAGCGGTGGGGTCTTCACTGGCATCCGCTCGTCCGGCGGCGGCTGGGGTCACAACGTCGGAATGAGCCAGTTCGGCGCGAATGGCCGCGGCCTAGCGGGGCAGAGCTTCCTCGAGATCCTCAAGGCGTACTACACCGGCATCGAGGTCGCCGCGTACCCCATCGACGTCAGGCTCGTACCCGGGGGCGGACCTCGCCAGCTGCGGCAGACGTTCGCGAGCCCAAGTGGCGCCGGCCGCCTGCGGATCGTGGCATCGGGCGACCTGAAGGCGCTCTCGGTCCACGTGAACGAGGCATGCGACCTTCGCTTCACTGACGCGCAGCTCGCCGCCGGAGCCATCGAGATGGACGTCAGCTCGTGCCTCGTCGCGGGTCCGAACGTGATCCAGTACAACCCCGTCGGCCAGGGCGGCGCCGCGCGCGTCGAGGTCATCGTCGACTAGCTCGACTACGCGTGTCGGCGACTAGGGCAATAACTCGAACGCTGTCACATGCTTCGGCCGCACGACGGCAAAGTCGCGTCTGTCCAGGGTCGCAATCGCCTTGATGTCCATGCGCTCAGCTGCGGCGACCAGCGATGCATCGACCGTCCCAAGGGGCAGATCGCCATATCTCGCCACGAGCTCGGCGATGCGAAGCCAGTCATCGACCCGAACCGGCTCGGAAATGAGAGTGCCGGAAGCAAGGTCGCCGATGAATCGGACTTCCGCACTCACACCAAGTCGTGTTGCGATGAGATAGGCGACTTCAGTGATGACCAGCTGCGGCACAAGGAGAGGGCCGGCGTGCGAGGTGAGCAGCTCGAGACACGTCTCGTGATCGACATCGTCTTCGTCGACGTATGCGTAAAGCGGGCCCGAATCTATGAGGAGCGCGACGCGCCGAGCTCCACGCGCAAGATTTGTTCGATCTTCCGCGCCACGTCACGCTGCCCGCTTCGGCCGGCCTTCGCCGCGATAAGGCGACGTGGAGAGCTGCCGTAGCGCAGCTCGATCGCCTCTCGAGTCAGTTCTGAGATCGTCCGATGCTGCCGCTCGGCCTCATGTCGGAGGCGCGCGTCGAGCTGATCGGGCAGCTTTATGGTCGTTCGCTTCATGGTATGCCAGCATACCGCCTTGACTGAGGGCCCGCAAGAAGAACAGCGGCCGATCTCCGGATCGGTACACGTCACGCAGCGTCCAGTTGTGCGGCGGATTCCCTGCCGCGTCACCCCAATAGACGGTGTCGTGCGTCAGAACATCGAAGACGTAGGTATCGGCGCCATCGATCGCCACCTGGATCCGTGCGAGTCCTGCGTTGCGCGGGCCGTCGACGAGGTGCGGATCGCAGCACGTCGTCCACCATTCCGTCTTGAGGACGCGATACGCGGTCGGCCGCGCGCTGATGAGCACGCCGGTGACTGCCATTCGGCGGTCTGGCACTCCGGCTCGCGTCACCTTCTCATCGAGCTGCCAGAGCGCGAGCGCCGTGTACTCGTCGCCGCGCATGATCGCGCCGAGATACGCGTCGACGCGCGCTTCGGCGCGATCGTTCGTCAGAAGCTCGTGCACCGGGTTGTCGTTGTCGAAGATGACGAAGAGACCGGCGACTACCGCGAGACCGAGGAGAGCGGCGCCGGCGACCGCCAGCGCAACCCGGATCAGCCGCCGAACTTGAGCGCTCCGCAGTCCAAGCCCCAGTAGCGATCGCTGTTCGGCGGCATCGCGAAGCGCGTGCTCACCGCAATCACGGTCGCGGTCCTCGACCAGAGCACCAGGCGCGATTTCGTCGACCACCGGTGGACGTCCTCGACGAGGTCCCAGTTGTAGTCAGAGGTGTAGTCCGAGACGCCTCGCGCGATGATCTCCGGCGCGTCCTTCGTCCTGCGGCACTCGATGGCATTACCGTGCCGGACCGAACCGCCGAACAGGAACATCACCGGCGCTCCGTCTTCCTCGACGCGCCGGAGATCCGCCCCGTCGTAAACCACGAAGCTCGTCCACGTCGTCGACGCGCCGTGTCCGACAGCGACGACCGCGTCATCGCAGCCGTCGCCGTTCACGTCGGCGATCCCGACGAACGGGCTCACGTCGGGCTGTCCATCGACCGCCAGCTCGTGGACGGCGCCTGCCGCCAACGTCAACCGCGCGAGGGTCGGAAGAGCGATGGTCGCCGGGCCGGCGAGGTTGAAGAACTCGAGCTGGTCTGGCCGGCCGTCGCAATCGAAATCGCCGGCCGCGATCGTCAGCCGATCGCCTACGACCGCGAGCGGGTCGCGCGTCGGGACCGGCGTCGGCTTGAAGACCGCAAGAGGCGTCGGCGAGATCTCCGGGCGCGCCGCGCCTCGGGCGTTGGGCGCGTCGTTCGACGGCTCCGGAGTCGCGCCCACAGGAAGCGGCGCGCAGGAGGCAAGTAAGCCGGCGGCGAGCGCCACCGAGACAGCGCGCACGCACGAAAGTGTCCTCTGTAAAGCCGCGCGGTGGCGTCCGATTTGACAGCGACGAAAGTACTAGTGGTCCGTTATCTCTCGGCGAGCGGGACCCAGCGCTTTCCATTCGGCCCGGTGTACTCGGACTCGGGCCGGATCAGGCGGTTGTCGGCGTGCTGCTCCATCACGTGCGCGCACCAGCCAGCCATCCGCCCGACGGCGAAGATCGACGTACCGAGGTCCGCCGGGATGCCGAGGAACGTGTACGTGGTGGCCGCGTAGTAGTCGACGTTCACGACGTTCACCTTCGCAGCCGCGGCGGGCGACATCTTGGCGCGGCGCTCGGCGATCGCCTTCGCGAGGCGCTCCTGGATCTCGAAATACGGCTTGCCCTTCCACTCCTTCGACAGCTCGATCGCGTAGCGACGGAGGAACTTCGCGCGGGGATCCTCGGTGAGGTACACGCGATGCCCGAACCCTGAGAACTTGTACTTCTGCGCGATCGCCTTGTCGACGAACGAGTCGACGTGGTCGGGTGAGCCGATCTCGTCGAGCATCTTCATCGTCCCGTCGGTTGCCCCGCCGTGCAGTGGACCCTTGAGGGCGCCGAAGGCAGCGGTCACCGCCGCGTGCATGTCCGCGTTGGTGCCCGCGACGACGCGCGCGGTGAACGTCGACGCGTTGAGCCCGTGCTCGGCTTGCAGGATGAAGCAGGCGTTGAGGATCTCGGCCGCGCGCGGGTTGGCGTCGAGGCCCGCCATCTTCACGAAGTTCGCCGCGTGCCCGAGCGTCTGGTCAGGCGGGACCGGCTGCTCGCCGCGCCGGCGCCGGATGTACGAGGCGAGGATCGTCGGAAGCTTGGCGGTCAGACGGATGGACTTCGCGTACTCGGCCTCGCGCGAGTTGTCTCCCTCACCAGGATCTTCCGCAGCCGATGCCGAGACCACGGTGCGGAGAACGTCCATGCCGGTGCCGGTCTCCGACATCTCCTGGAGCAGACCGCGGAGGAAGGGAGAGAGCGTTCGATGTTTCGTGAGCTCGGCCTTGAAGTCGCGCAGCTCTTCCTTGTTCGGAAGCTCGCCGTTGAGAAGCAGGTACGCGACCTCTTCGTACTCCGCCTTCCCGACCAGCTCCTCGATCCGGTAGCCCCGGTACTGGAGAAAGTTGTCGGAAACCGAGCAGATCGCCGTGGTCGTCGCGACAACGCCCTCAAGACCCTTGGGGGCGGCCTTTGACCCTTCGACTGCCACCAAAATCGAGTGTCGCATACCCTCGCCAGCCCAGTTCTGGGGCCAGCCCGATGGTCAGGGAAGGCAGGACTTGCGAGCGCAACGGGGCGGGGGTAAAGTCGCGACCGGACGGGTCAGGCGGTCTATACCGTCCGGGGAGGACGAAACAACCGTCACAAACGCGCGTTACCTAGAAGACGCGCGCTAACGCTGTTAGCCCCTCATCCCACCCACCAGCGGAGGGCGGCGGCCACCAGGCCGGCGCCCTTTCGCTATCCGAGGCCAACCTGACGCGAAGCGGACGCCATGGGCCAAATAAAGTCATGAGCGAGGAAGGGCGCACATCTGATCAGCCGTCTTGGCATGCCCCGTCGCGAACCCGTCGAGCGCGACCGCTATCGGGCGGCTGCGCGCACGGCGGGGATAGCGCGCCGCACGCGGTTGCTTGCTCTCGATAGCGCGCTGGTCGCCGTCCTCGTGCTCACGGCATTCGTCGCGCTCCCGCGCGTCGAGGCCGGCGTCGGCACCGGTGTCGATCAGCTGCTCGCGTCGGTGCAATCCGCGATCCCGCTCCTGCAGGGGCAATCGACGATCCAGCTTCCCGCAGGCGGTGCGGCAGCGCCGGTGGGCGCAGCGCCGATCGTCGAGGGTCTGCCTCTCTTCACGCGCGATCCGCAGCTGCAGTTCGCCGGGCGCGTTCCCGGATTCGCCATCCAACCTGGGCGCAGCGTGCAGATCGTGCTGAACGGGGCGGTGATCGCGACGAACCCGATCGAGGAAGCCGGCACGTTCAACGGCGCGCTTGCGCTCAAGGAAGGTGCGAACACGATCAGCATCGTTCTCGTCGATAACCATGATGTGGTCGCGACGTCGTCGTACTCGGTGACGCTCGATCGAACGCCCCCGACGCTGACGATCGCGCTGCCCCAGCCGGATGCGACCGTCGACGCGGCGAACGTCGTCGTCCGTGGCACGACCGAAGTCGGTGCGACGCTCACCATCAACGGCCGAAGCGTGATCGTCCTGCCCGATGGCTCTTTCAGGGACTCCACGAACGCGTCCGCCGGTCCGCTCGTCATCACGGTCGTCGCGCGCGACCGCGCAGGCAACGAGACCACGGAGAAGCTGAACGTCGTCGCGCAGCCACTAACGCAGGCAGGCGGTCTGACCCTCACGGTGGCGATGAGCAGCACGTCGGTGCGTCCAGGGCAGGGCGTGTTCGCGACGATCACCTTGCGGGACGCGAACGGACCGCGGGCGGGCGTCCCCCTCACCCTCTCCCTCGGTGCGGTGCCCATCGCGAGCGCGACCACCGACGCGACCGGCATCGCCCGGATCGGATTTGCGGCTCCGACGACCCAAGGCGAGATCACCATCGTCGTCCTCGGCGGCGGCGCTTCGGGGAAGGCAACGCTGACGGTCTCGCGTTAACCGGCTAGCCTCGCGACCACGTGAGCGAGGCAGACCTGGTCCTCTTCGCGCTCCTCGGCGGTACCGCGCTCCTCCTCTACGGGGTCCACCTCGTCGGCGAGGGCCTCCAGCGCGCCGCCGGCACGCGTCTTCGGCACATCCTCTCGACGCTCACCGGCGATCGCGTCCGCGCGCTCCTCGTCGGCGCCGGCGTCACCGCGGTCCTCCAGTCGTCGAGCGCGACCACGGTGATGCTTGTCGGCTTCGCGTCGGCGGGACTGCTCACGCTGCGGCAAACGATCGGGGTGATCCTCGGCGCGGACATCGGGACCACGGTGACCGTGCAGCTTCTCGCGTTCGACCTGCTCGAGGTGTCCCCGCTCGTCGTGTTCCTCGGATGGTTCCTGTTCGTGACCGGTCGCGGAACCTGGCGCTACGTCGGGCAGGCCATTCTGGGCTTCGGATTCCTCTTCCTCGGGATGAAGCTCGTGCGCGACGGGACCGCTCCGCTCGCCCAGAGCGCGCTCTTCGCCGATCTCCTGAGCTCCCTCACCGCGCAGCCGCTGCTCCTCGTCCTGCTTTCGGCGATCTTCACCGGGCTGGTGCGCTCGAGCGCCGCGGTGATCGGTCTCGCCCTGTCGCTCTCGGCCGCCGGTCTCATGCCGCTCCAGGGTGCCATCCCGGTGATCTTCGGCGCGAACGTTGGGACCGCCGCGACCGCCGCGCTCGCGGCGGTCGGTCAGAACGCCGAAGCGCGCCGCGTCGCCGCGGCGCACGTCGCGTTCAAGCTCATCGGGGTCGCCATCTTCCTTCCGTTCGTCGGCCCTTTCGGTGATCTCGTCCGCGCCACGGCGTCCGACGTGCAGCGCCAGATCGCCAACGCGCACACGATCTTCAACGTCGTCCTCGCGCTGATCTTCCTTCCCTTCGCCGGTCTCGCGGCGGACGTGTTCACGCGGCTCATCCCCGAGACCAGGCGCGCCGAGGGCGGGGCGATCTATCTCAACCCGCAAGTGCTGGACACGCCGGCGGTCGCGCTGGGCCAAGCCCTCCGGGAGGTCCTGCGCATGGGTGACGTCGTCGTGCAGTCGCTGCGCGACACGCTCGTCGTGTTCGAGCGCAACGACGAGGCGCTGATGCGCGAGGTCATCGCGCGAGACGACCTCATCGATCGTCTCGAGGAAGACATCAAGCAGTACCTCGTGAAGCTCCGCGAGCATTCGCTCACCGAGGACCAGGCGGAGCGCGAGACCGCGCTGATCTTCGTCATCGTTAACCTCGAGGAGATCGGCGACGTGATCGACAAGAACCTCATGGAGCTCGCCGACAAGAAGATCCGCGGGAACCACGTCTTCTCCGCGGAGGGCTGGCGGGAGATCGCGGACCTTCACGCGAAGGTCGTGGAGAACATCGAGCTCTCGATGGCCGCGCTCGCGGCCGGCGACCGCGAGATCGCCGAGAAGGTCATCCGCCACAAGGGGAACGTGAACGTGCTCGAGCGGCAGCTCCGCCAGACGCACATCGCCCGGCTGCACTCGGGCCTGCGCGAGTCCATCGACACGTCAAGCATCCACCTCGACATGCTCGCCGCGCTCAAGCGCGCGAACTCGCTCGTGACTGGCATCGCGTACGCCGTCCTCGGCCAGCACCATGCCTGAGATTGGAGGGGGCGCTGCCCCCTCCATCACCCCAGGGCACGCCTATGTGGGCACCAGCGGCTGGGCATACGCGACGTGGAAGCCGACGTTCTACCCGGCCGAGATCAAGTCAAAGGACTTCCTCAGGTATTACGCGACTCGCTTTTCGACGCTCGAGGTGAACTACACGTTCAACCACTTGCCAACGGAGAAGAACATCGCGACGTGGAAGGACGCGACGCCGCCGGACTTCCTCTTCGCGCTCAAGGCCTCGCAGCAGATCACGCACGTCCGCCAGCTCCGCGATCCCGCGGAGACGGTCCCGCTCTTCTTCGAGCGCGCGGCGCCCCTCGGCGAGCGCTTCGGGCCGGTCCTGTTCCAGACGCCGCCGTGGCTCAAGCGCGACGACGATCGCCTCGCGATGTTCCTCGCTTCGCTGCCGCGCGAGCGTCGCTCCGCGCTCGAGGTCCGCGATGCATCGTGGTACGTCGACGACGTGTACGAGCTGCTACGCACGGCGGGCGTCGCGCTCGTGCACGCCGAGGGCGAGCGCGTGCCGTCTCCGGTCGAGACACTCGGGAGTACCGCGCCGTTCGCGTACGTGCGCCTGCGCGACCGCGCTGGTTATCCGGACGCCGCCGTGGACACGTGGACGTCGCGGCTCCGTTCACATCTGGCGGACGGCCGGGACGTCTACGCGTACTTCCGCCACGACGACACCGGCGCCAACGCGCTCTCGGCCGAGCGGCTCCGCGACGCGCTCCGGTGAAGCGCTCGCTCGCGCTCCTCGCCGCGGTCGGGTTCATCGCCGTGCTCGCACGGGCGATAAGCGACGCGGTGGGGCCCGACGGCGCGACCCCCTTCGTGGTCGTGGCGTCCTTCGGCGTCTACGTCGTCACCGCCGAGCTCGTGCTCGGCCGCGCGCGCTCCAATCGCGGGCCACGAACTCGCGCGGCGAGCGGCATCGCGCAGTGGGCGCCCGCATTCCTCTGGGTACCGTACGCGGTCGTCGCGTACCACGTGGGCCCGGAGCTCGCGGCGCCGACACCGGTTTTTGCCGCTGGGATCGCCCTGACGGTGCTGGGGATCGTCTTCGCGCTGTGGGCGCTCGCCACGATCGGCCGGCACTTCGACCTCGAGATCGAAGTCCATGAGGATCACGAGCTCGTGCGTTCGGGACCGTACGCGTTCGTACGGCACCCGATCTACACCGGCTTCATCGTCCACACCGTCGGCGCGTGGCTCGCGACCGGCAATGTCGTGCTCGTCGCGGGCTCGCTCGTCGTCACCTTTCCGCTGCTCTACCTACGTGCACGTACCGAGGAGCGTCTGCTGCGGGACGAGCTCGGTCCGCGGTACGACGCCTACGCGCGCGATGTCGGCATGCTGGTCCCATTCGTGGGTCGTGGCGCCGCCTAGCATCGCGAGGTGAGCGCGCGCTGGCTCGCGATCTCGGTCGCCATCGGCAACCTGTTGGTGCCGCTGAACTCCACGATGATCGTCGTCGCGCTGCCTCAGGTCGCGCGCGACCTCGGCGTCGACGTCGCGGCGACATCCTGGATCGTGACCTCATACCTCATCGCGATGGCCTCGCTGCAGCCGATCGCCGGCAAGATCGGCGATCGTTTCGGCCGCAAGCGCGTGATGCTCGGCGCACTTGTGTATTTCGCGCTGGCATCGGTGGGTGCGGCGGTCGCTCCGTCGATCCTCGCCCTCGCGGTCTTCCGGTTGAATCAGGCGATCGCCGCCGCGGCGCTGGTCCCGAACGGTCTCGGACTGCTCCGCGAGGCCCTGCCCCCGGGCCGGCGTGGCGCGGAGTTCGGCATCGTGAGCGCGGCGTCGGGCGTTGGCGCGACCGTCGGCCCGCTTGTCGGGGGACTCCTCGCGGCCATCGACTGGCGCTTCATCTTTCTCGTGAACGTGCCGGTCTGCGCGACCGCGTTCGTGACGGCGTGGCGCGTGCTGCCCGCGCGCGCGCCTCGCGTCACCGCGCGTTTCGACCTCGCCGGGGCGGTCGGCCTCGGTGTCCTTCTGCTCGCGGCAGCGTGGGTCCTCGTCTCGCTCGGCCATGCGCTCGATCCGGTGATCGTCGCGATCGGCTTGGCGATCGTGCCTGCCGCGGTCATGCTCGCGCGGTTCGAGTCACGCCAGCCCGACGCCGCGTTGCCGCCCTCGCTGTTCCGGATCAGGCCCTTCGCGGCCGCATGCGCGACGGTGACGTTCCAGAACCTCGCCATGTACGGAACGCTGCTCGCGCTGCCGGTCGCGCTCTCGGGCGCGAGCGTGCGGAGCGGCATCGCGCTCGCCGCGTTCTCTGGCGGGTCGATCGTGTTCGCGCCGATCGGCGGGCGCGCCGCGGACCGCTACGGCCCACGCTGGCCGACCCTCGGCGGCGCGCTCGTCCTGGCGATCGGCTTGATCCCGCTCGCGGTCTCCGCCGCAGCTCTTCCGCTCGAGCTCCTCGTCGCAACGCTCGGGCTCGCCGGTGTCGGACTCGCGTTCACGTTTCCCGCGATGCGGCTCGCCGCGGTCGAGGCCGTCGAGGAGCGTCACGCCGCGCTGGCGTCGGGCGTCTTCTCCACGAGCAGGTACTTCGGCGGGATGCTCGGATCGATCGCGGTCGCGATCGCGCTCGCGGGCGCGCCGACCGCGAGCGAGCTCCGCGTGCTGTTCGGAGTCCTCGCCGGCGCCGCGTTCGCGGCCGCCATCCCGAGCCTCGCGCTGCCGGGCGAAGGTATGAGCAGCGCGACGCCGGTCGCCGAGGAGGCCGTCGGCTAGGCCGAGAGCCTGCGCACGAGTCCGCGCGAGCCGTCGACCTCGAGCGGCTCGCCGTCTTGCAGTGTCGTGAGCGCAACCGACGTGCCGACGACGGCGGGTATGCCGAACTCGCGCGCGACGACCGCCGCATGCGAGAGCGCGCCGCCGACGTCGGTGACGACCGCGGCCGCGGTGGTGAAGAGCGGTATCCACGAGACGTTCGACGACTGGCAGACGAGCACGTCGCCCCGGTGGAAACGCGGGAACTCGTCGAGCTCGCGGATGAGCCGCGCCGGACCGCGCGCGACCCCCGCGGATGCGGCGGCGCCGTGCAACACCCGCGTTGGGTCGTCCTGCGCGGCGCGATAGAGAAGATGGCGCATGCCGATCGTCGCCGTTGCGGCGCCGTGCTGCACCGGATCCGCGGTGCCGATGGTTTCGGGCGCCTCGAACGTGCGCCACCTTAGCTGCTCCTCGATCCGTTCGGCGATGAGCGCGGACAGGTCCATCGGCTTGCGCAGCGCCTGGCGGACCTCGGCGACATAGAGAAGGAAGACCTCATCCCCGTCGCGCAGTGCCCCGTCGCGGACGAGTCTCGCGCCGAACGCGCGAGCGGCGCCCGCGACGTTGGTCATGTTCCGCCGGTCGAGCCAGTAGTTGTGCTCTTCGGTGAGCGGGCCGGCGGCCTGCGCTGCCGCGAGAACTTCCTCGAAACGCGCGAGCGCGTCGGGCCGGTCCGCCAGCCGCTGGCGCGCGTCGCGCTCGAGCTTCGCCACTCGATCGCGCAGGCGCTTGAGCCGATCGTCGGGATGGTCGACCGGCGCGGCGAGACGCCTCGCGACGGCCTGGAGGAGCAGTTCGGGGTCGTCTCGCCAGGACCGCGCGCCAAAGCCTTCGCCGGACTCGCCGGCGTCTCCGTGAGCGCGGAGGAACGCGTCAACCGCGTCGCCGAACCCGGCATCGAGCGACCGCAGCTCCGCGAGCGTCGCGCCGCGCGTCATCGCGGCGGCGACGGGCGACGATCGCCGCGCGCTCTCGGTGAGCCCGTGCAGGTCCCGCTCCAGACGCTGCAGCGTTTGCGCGCGGCCCTGCGTGAGCGCGAACGCGTCGGACTGCTCGCCGCCGAGGAGCTCCACCCATATCTCGGAGAGCTCATCCATGACCGCGTACGAGCCGGCCGTGACGAGCATGTGGATGCGCCACGCGCGACGGTGGCGGCGCCAGAGATCGTCCCACGCCTCGGCGGCCTCCTGCGGCGTGAGCTCGGAAACGGAGAGCGCGCGCATCCAGCGGTAGTGCTCGTCGAGCTCGGGAAGGTAGCGCTCGTCCCAATCGCGGCGGATCCGGCGCGCGAGCTCGCGACGGCGCAGCTGGGCGGCGCGCAGATGCGACGGCATCTCGTCGGCAGGTTTTAGCCAGCGCGTGCTCGTGTAGGTGCGCCCGTTGAACGCATCGATCCGCTGCACGACGGGTGGCCCGAGCTCGGCGTCGCGCCGTCTCATCCCGTAGGTCGCGCCATGCCGAACGTACTCGATCGCGAGCGGCGCGATCACGCGGGTGTTGTGCGCGTCGTCGCGCCGCCAGAGCAGCTTGGCGTCGTCGGGATCGGACCATTTCACCGGGAACAGGCGCTTGACCAGGCCGGTCGCGCCGTCCACCTCGAGCGGCTCGCCGTCGGCGAGCGTCGTGAGCGCCGCCTCGACGCCGACGACCGCCGGAACGCCGAACTCGCGCGCCACGACGGCGGCGTGCTCGAGGACGCCGCCGATCTCCGTGACGATGGCCGATGCCATCGTGAACAGCGGGATCCATGACACCGTCGAGGCGTGGCAGACGAGGACGTCGCCGTCTCGCATCTTCGCGAAGTCGCCGTCGTCGCGCACCAGCCGCGCGGGCCCTCGGCCCACTCCAATGGACGCCCCGGCTCCCTTGAGCAGGTACCTGCCGTCCGGCGCATCCACGACCGCGGCCGGCGCTTTTTCGCCTTCGGGTGCGCGACTCGGAGGCGTGCCGATCGTCTTCGGCGCGCGGAGCCGCTTCCAGCGCCGCAGCTCGCTCGCATGGTGCTCCACGAGCGCACGCTGGTCGGAAGGCTGCCGCAGCACCGCCTCGACCTCGGCTGCGTAGAGAAGGAAGACATCCTCGGGCGAGGCGATCGCGCCGTCGCGGGCGAGCCGGTCGCCGAAGGCGAGCGCGGCTCGGCGGACCAGCGCCTGCGAGACCCGGTCGATCCAGTAGTTGTGCTCTTCGGTCAGCGGTCCGGCAGCGCACGCCGCGGTCACGATCTCGTCGAATCGCTCGCGCTCCGCGGAGCGGTCGGAAAGGTGCGCGCGAGCGCGCGCGACGAGCTCGTCGGCGCGCGCCCGCAGTCGGGCCTGGCGGTCGGCCGCGGTCTCGCCGGGCTCGGCGCGCGCCCGCGCGGAGACGAGCGCGATGAGGCGCGCGGGATCGTCGCGCCACGCGGGTGACGCGACGTCGAGTGTCTCCTGGCCGACGTCGCCGTGCCGCGCGAGGAACGACGCGAGGGCTCGCGCGAAGTCGGCCGACTCCGTGCCGCCCGAGGCCCGCGCGGTCTCGACGAGTGACTCGAGATCGACCTCGAGCTGCTGCAGCGTCGGCGCGAGGCCAGCGATGATCGCAAAGGCAGCGGTGCCGGCCTCGCCGGTCGCGGCCGCGTAGGCCTCGGCGAGCTCCTCCATGACCGGGTATGCGGATCCGGTGACCGTGAAGTGGAGCACCCAGATCCGTCGGACGCGGCGCCAGAGGTCAGCCCACGCAGCGGCCGCGGCTGCGGCGGGCATCGTCATGACATCGAGCGCGCGCATCCATTCGTAGTGCCTCTGCAGCTCCGGGAGCATCTCGTCGTGCCATAGCTGTCGGAGCGTCCGCGCACCACTGCGCCGGCGCGCCGTCGCCGCCGCGATCGCCGCAGCAAAGTCATCCGGCGGAACGATTCGCTCCGAGCTCACGTAGAACCGGCCGTTGAAGGCCGCGTGCCGGACGCGCACGGGCGAGCCGGTGTCGCGCAGCCGCTTCTGGATCGTGTAGTCGACGGCGTTGCGGATGAAGTCGATCGCCAGCGGGCCGAGCGCCTGGTCGAAGTGCGTGTCCTCCTGTGTCCACGTGAGCGCGTCGTCGCCGGGCTGTGGCCACACGATCGGAAACTCTTCGCCCAGCGTCGTGATGGGACGGCATTGCAGCAGGTAGAGCTCGTCACCTTGGCGCGCACATTCGATGTCGACCGGCCAGCCCATCGCGCGCTCCAGCTGCTCGGTCAGTCGCGCGACCGCGACGACCGCGTCGTCGGCGATCGGATCGCCGTTCGTGGCGCGACGCTCGAGGATCGCGAGATCGCTTTTGCGGAGCCTGAACGTGTCCGGTGTGATCGTCCCCGATGCAATGGCATCGCCGAGTCCACGTGCGGCATTCACGACGACGACCTCGCGCGAGCCGCTCACCGGATCCGCGCTGAAGGCGATCGCGGAGACATCCGGGTCGACCATGACCTGGACCAGGACCGCCACGCGCGGGGTCTCGGTCATGCCGCGCTCGCGCCGGTAGGCGACCGCACGCGCCGACGACACCGATCGCCAGCAGTGGAGCACGGCGTCCACGACCTCGGGCGCGCCCGCGACATTGAGGACGCTCTCGTACTGGCCCGCGAAAGACGCGTCGCGGGAGTCCTCGCCGATCGCCGACGAGCGGACGGCCACGCGCGGACGCGTATCCCCGGTCCGTCGGCCGAGCTCCGTGTACGACGTCGCGATCAGCTCGTGCAGCTCGGCATGCGCTGACGCGTCGCCGTTCACCGCGGCGCCCAGCCGCGCCTGCACCGCGGCGTCGATGCAGAAACCGGGCGGGACGCGGAAGGTCGCCGCGAGGCGGCCGAGGTTGGCGCTCTTCCCGCCCACGACCGACTCATCGAACGACGCGGGCTCACCCAGCCAAGCGACACGCATGGCGCGCGAGTTTAGAGAAGGGAAGCGAGGTGGTGCTTGTGCTCCTGCTTCTGCCGCAATAGGGTCAGCCCCGCGACACAAACACGCTTGAGGAGGGAAACGTGAACTGGCTCGCGATCATCCTCGCCGCAATCGCGAACATGGTCGTCGGCTTCCTCTGGTATGGCACCTGGGCGTTCGGAAGAAGCTGGATGCAGCTCTCCGGTCGGGCGATGGGCGAAGGCCAGCAAACCGGCCCGCTGTACGCGTTGACCGCGGTCGCCGCGATCGTCGAGGCGATCACGATGTGGTGGTTCATTGGACAGACCGGCGCGAATAGCGGCTCAGCCGGCGCGATCATCGGGCTGTACGTCGGACTCGGCTTCGTCGCGACGGCGATGTTCGCGGAGGTGCTCTTCGCCGGACGACCGCCGCGCCTCTACGCCATCACCGCGGGCTATCAGGTGGTCGCGGCCATCGTCCAGGGCGCGATCATCGGGTTCCTCGGGACCTAGACCAGCGACAGCTCGATCGCGAGCGCGCCGGTCGGCGGCGCGACGTGGTCGGGATGCAGGATCGAGGCGAGAAGCTCGATCCCGTCGACGAGACGGGGACCGGGCCGGCTGAAGTACGCCGCACCGTCGACGCCGAAGACGCGCGCGCCCGCGATCCGTGCCAGCGCCTCGGCCTCTTTGGCGGCGCGTTGCGCGTCCCAGCCGCATGGCATCGCGACGACGATCTCTGGTCGTGCGGCCACGACCTGGTCGTGCGTGACTTCGCGCGAACGCTCGCCCGCACGCCCAAGGACGTCGGCTCCGCCCGCGATCGCGACCTGCTCCGGCACCCAGTGCCCGCCATTGAAGAGCGGATCCAGCCACTCGAGGCACGCGACGCGCGGCCGTTCCGTTTCCGCAACGGCCTTCTCGACCGCCGCGATGCGCCGGCGGAGTGTGGCGACGAGCTCGTCAGCCTCGCGCGTCCGGCCCAACGCGTCGCCGACCCGTCGCACATCGCGGAGCATCCCCTCGAGCGACGAGGCGTCGAGCGCCACCACGACGGGAGGACGCGCGAAGGTCGGGACGCGCTCGAGCGTCACCGCGCACACCGCGCAGAGCGTCTGGCCGAGGATGAGGTCTGGTCTCGCGTCGCGCAGCGCGGCCTCGTCGAGGTGGAACGTGCTCTCGCCGCGACCGCCGGCCTCGCGAACCAGCGTGTCGATCTCGCGGGCGGTCGCGTGCGGCGGGATCGTCGAGCGAGTGACCCGCGGCAGCGAGAGGACCTCGGGCGGGAAATCGTCGTCGTGCGTCACCGCGACAAGCTCACCCGTCGCGCCGAGCGCGCACGCGATCTCGGTCGCAGCCGGCACCAGCGACACGATGCGCATCGCCGATAGGGTACGAGCGTGACGAGCTATGCGGCGATGTGGTCCGGTGGGAAGGATGGCGCGTTCGCGGTCTGGCGAGGGCGCGAGCGCGGCCTCGATGTGAGGCTGCTGCTCAATTTCTACGACGCACCATCCAGGCGTGTCCGGTTCCACGCGACGCGCGCCGAGGTGATCGCGGCGCAGGCCGCCGCGACCCGCATCCCGCTCCGCCAGATCGCGACCACTTGGGAGGACTTCGAGGGCGCCTTTCGCGGTGCGCTCGCCAACCTGAAGGCGGAGGGCTTCGATGGCGTGATCTTCGGCGATATCCACCTCGCCGACGTGCGGGCGTGGTACGAGGAACGTGTGCGCGCGGCCGGCCTCGAGCACGTCGAGCCCATCTGGGGCGAGCCGCCCGCGGACGTCCTACGCGAGAACGTCGTGACCGGGATGCGCGCGGTCGTCACCTGCGTGGAGCTCGCGAAGCTCGACGAAAGCTGGCTCGGGCGCGTCATCGACGACTCGTTCGTCGACGCGATCGCCAAGACCGGCGTCGATCCTTGCGGAGAGAACGGCGAGTACCACAGCTTCGCGTTCGCCGGACCGCTCTTCCGTGTCCCGCTCGTTTGGGAGCGTGGCGCGCCCCGCGTCGATGGCTTGTTCGCGCAGATCGACGTCGTCGACGTGGCGGCCGACGTCGCGCGCGAGACGGTCGCCGCCTGGCCGGATCTCGCGATGGGAACGCGAAGCGCGCGGCCGAAGGCCTGGGGCGCGCTTGCGGCGCGTGGCGTGTCGGCGCTGCGCGCGCGGCTCGAGCGGAAGCCGACCGACGCCGAGCGGCGCGCGATCTGGGACGCGTTATGGCGCGCCGCGGGGGAACATCCGAACGCCGACCGCTGACGCCGCGATCGTGATCGCCGCCGCGGCGAGCGCCGCACTGAATTGGGCCGCGCTGACGACTCCCGCGCCGGTGCCGAGGCCCAGGACGACGAAGCTGAACTCGCCGATCTGACCGAGGCCGACGCCGAGCTGCGGCCGCCGCGCCGGCACGCGGAAGAGCCACGCAAAGAGCCAGCTCGCGAGCACCTTCACGCCGACGAGCGCGAGGACCGCGACGAGCCAGACCGGCTCGCGGGCGATCGCGGCGGGATCGACGAGCGTCCCGATCGCGACGAAGAACATGACCGCGAAGAGGTCGCGGAACGGCAGCACCTCGCGCCGTGCCTCCTGCGCTTCGACGCGGATCGAGAGGAAGAGCCCCGAAATGAACGCGGCGAGCGCGAGCGGCACGCCGAAGATCGCGGCGCCGAGCCCGGCGGTGACGAGCGCCGCCGACACCGCGACGATGAGGAACGTGTCCTGCTCGTCGCGGACGCCGCGCAGCAGGCGCGGCAATACCCAGTCCTGGACCGTGGCGGCAAGCGCGACGAAGAGGACGGCTTTGCCGAACGCGATGGGTGCGCTGCCCGCCTCGCCGGGCGAGAGCACGACGGTGAGGATCGTCGCCGCCACGAGGGTGACGACGTCCTGCAAGACCGACCACACGAGCAGCGCGCGCGCGGAGGCGTCGTCGAGCGTCCGGCGCTTCGAGCGCGTGATGTTCACGATCACGATCGAGCTCGAGAGCCCGACCGCGAGGCCGAGCGTTATGGCACCGAGCCCATCGCTCCCGAGCGCGACGAAGACGAGCGCACCGGCAAAGGTCACGAGCGCGACCTGCGCCGGCACGGCGGCGAGGATGCCGAGCGGCTCCCGGCGCAACGCGCGAAGGTCGAGCTCGATCCCGACCTCGAACAGCAACAGAACCACCCCAACGTCGGCGAGAACTTGGATCTGGTGACGGTCGGCCACGTATCCCGGCGTGAACGGGCCGACGACGAGGCCGACGATGAGATAGCCGACGACCGCCGGAAGACCCAGGCGGCGCGCCGCGAATCCGACCAGCGCCGCGCCAAGAAGGATGACGCCGATCTCGAGGATCGGGACCGCTTCCGCCACGCGCGGAAGCGTAGGTGCTAGCTCGAGGGCACCGCCCAGTCGAGCGGAAGGATGTGCATCCAGGTCTGGCCGGGCTCGAGCAGGATCTTCTCGCCCTCATCGGTGTAGAAGGTGAATGGGTCGAACCAGCTCGCGCGATACCACGTCGCCTCCTGGCGCCGTCCGTCGCGGAAGATCGACGCGTGGCCCATGCCGGTGAGGCGCATGTCGAGGCTCGGCGCGCCGCCCGCGTCATCGATGACGGTCGTCACCCAGACGTCGGTGTTGATCACGACCACGTTGCTCGCGCGGATCGCGATGCCGTTCGCCCCATCGACCTCGCGCACGAAGCTCGACCCGTTCGACTGGTAGCGAGCGTAGGTCCGGCTCGTCGGGTCGTAGTCGTAACGCACAGTCGCGTCCGCGCGGTAGGGGATGGTGAGCGTGCTCGCGCCTTGTGCGCCGAGGAATCCGCCTGCGGTGGGTCCGTGGTCGGTCGATCGGAAGAAGCCCCATTTGGGCACGTCGACCGGCGAACCGCCGCCGACCTCGTTCGCGGCCGTACGAAGCGCGCTCGCCGAGGTGAACAGATTGTGCGGCGCGACCTTGCCGTCGGCGTCAGTCCGATAGAAGGAGTTGCCCTCACCGAGCTGCGGTGAGACGCCCACGTAGTTGCCGTTGGCGATGTCGGCGCGCACGAGCCCTTCCATGAGCTGCGACGCGCCGGAGAAGACAAGCACGCCGCGCACCATCGGGGTCGTGTAGCGGTCGCTGAAGCGGACGCTGCGGACCGCGCCGATCGTCCCCGGGTCCTGCGATTGGAAGTACGCCGCGAGCCGCGTGATGAAGCCCTCGACGAGGAGCTCGACGACCATGTCCGCCTGGCTGATGCCCCAGTGCGGCCGCGCCGTCGGCGCGTTGTCGATCTTCACGGCGAGGACGCGCCGGTTGGCGAGCGCGCTGCTCGTCGCGATCCCAGTGAGCGGCCAGCAGGCGGTACACGCCGGTTGCACGACATCGGTCGCCGCGGTGACCCACTGATTCGCGCTCCACTGCAGCGCACGCGGCCCGCCGACGAACGCCGGATTCGAGCGCAGCACGCCGACGTGCGTCGAGCCGTCGTCGAGCGAGGTGAGGGTAGCGAGGTCACCGAAGCCGTCGCCGTTCCAGTCGCCCGCGACGATCTGCGTCTGGAGCCACGGGATCGTGGAGGGGGCGAACGTCGCGACGCCGTTCGCGTCGGTGAAGGCGAGGCTCTTCGCGCCATTGAACAGATGCACGTGCACCGAGCCGTCGTTGTACCAATAGAAGGAGAGCAGGTCCGTCAGGTGGTCGCCGTCGAAGTCAGCCGCGGCGATCTTCGTCCGCGAGAGGTCGTACGTGTTTTCGGCCGACTCCCAGACGCCCGCCCAGCCGTTCACCGGCACCAGTGCCAGCCCGCAGCCGGTGAGGCCGACCGGACAGGCCGTCGGCTTGGACGCGGGATCGAAGACGTGCACGCGGATCTTGAAGTTCGGGTACTGGTAGATCGACGCGACCTGGTCCGGGCCCGCCGGCCGGGTGAAGTGGCCAACGACGAACCGCGCGCGCGTCGCGTCGTACTGGCCGGGGCCGGAGTCGTACACGCCCTGGTTGCCGCCGTAGGTGAACGAGGAACCTGTCGACTCGAAGTAGTGGATGCGCATGTCGAAGCCGTCGTACTGGTAAACGAGCAAGAGACCGTTGTGGCCCGCGACCCCGGCGAAGTTCCCCGCGAGGATCGCCTTCGTCCGGCTGAACGCATACGAGTCGCTGCGCCACCAGCCCGCGGTCCCGGTGAAGTTGAAGCCAGCGCCGGTCGACAGCCACACGAGGAGCCGCACCGACGTGCCTCCGTCGTCGTAGAGCGCGGCGAGGTCGGTCTTGCCGTCGCCGTTGAGGTCCGTCGCGACGACCTTCATCCGTCCGAGGTCGAGCGAATCGAGCCCGCTCGTGAACCACTGCGTCGCCGCGAACTGATCGCCGGTGCCAGTCTTGTCGAGCACCGATATCCGGACACCGAGGTTGTCAGCGGGGTCATACAGCGACGCGAGCTGCGTGTAGCCCGCGCCCTTGAAATCGCCGGAGACGACAAGCCCGTTCGCGAGGGTCTGTGCCGCGGCGATGCTCTGGCGTGGCGTCGCGGCCGGTATCAGCCAGACGGTGCAGACGACGATGGTGACGAGGAAGGCGAAGAGCCGTCTGATCACTTGGTCGTCACTTTACTCGACGCTCGAGCACTTTCACAGGCATGCAACCGAGAACGAAACTGCACGTGATGCGGTACGCGCGGGAACCCTCGACATCGTCGGCGGTAGTAATTGGCGTGAGGCGCTTCGCGGCGGTCGTCGCCATCGTCTGCGCGGCGTGCGCTCCTACAAATGTGCCGAGCGCTGCCACTGCCGCCGCATCGACCCCCTCGGTCGGCGGGCCGGCCATCGGTGGGACGTCGGTCTCATGCGCATCCTTCCCGACCCTCGCGACGGCGAGCGTCGCGCCGTCACCAGCCCCGAGCGGTCGCGCTTTGCCTTCGCCCGCCCCGCCAGGGACCTATCTCTTCGAGAAGAGCGCGACCGCGCTGCTCCTGTATTCACGGGGAGCTGTCCGGGAGCTGTCGCTGCCCGCTCCGCTTTCGGGGTCACGCGCCGTCCTTGCGCCCGACGGAAGCGCCGCCCATGCGGTGCTCGCGGACGTGAAAGCGCAGCGCATGAGCTAGTGGAGCTCATCGGGTGCGCAAGTCGCGCTCGACATCCCATTCCTCGGCGACGTCGGAATCGTGAGCTGGTCGCCCGACGCGCGCCACCTCGCGATCGTTCCGGACGCCGATCGTGTCGACGCCATCTATTTCGCCGGCTTCGACCAGCCCGCGTCTCGTTTCGTGCCCGGCGGTCTCGTGTTCGACCTCGAGTGGCGCGGAGCCGATGAGCTGAGCTTCTTCAGCGCATCCTCGCGGGACTACCCCATCTCTGGCGCGACGCTCTGGGACTGGCGCGCCGGCGAACGGCCGCAAGCTCTGGTGAAGCTCGATCTCGCGGGATGGTCCGCGTGGCGTTCAGACGGCGCGGTCTTCGCGTATCCCGCGGTCACGGCGGACGGTACGGCCGCGGTCCGGACGCTCGACGTCACTGGCACAGCGATCGTCGGCGATCGGACCGTGCTCACCGCCGATGATGTGACGAGGTCCAAGGAGTCGTGCGGCTGGGCGGCTAAAGACTTGAAGGTGACGTTCATCGATTGGCAGGGCGGCGGGCTGCTCGCGGTCGGGTTGCACGCGCTCGGGCAGTACGACTACGCCGTCGCTGTCGTCCATGAGGAGACCGGCCTCCGCGGGATCGTGCGCTCGAACAACAGCTGCTTCATCCCGTTTGCCCATTGGGCGCGGGCGACGCCGATCCTCGCCGTCCCGCTCTTCGGGCCCGAGTGCGGCGAGACGACGCTCCTCAACCGGACCGCGCTCGTCGACAAGACCGGTACGGTCATGCGCGAGATCACTGTGCCGCGCAAAGGCGCGCTGCTGCTGTCGGACATCGCGACGTGGGCCGCGATCCCCGGCGAGAACGAGCTCACGGTCCTTCGCGTGAACGGTCCTGAGCAGCGTTTCGTTGTTCCGATCGCGAAGTTCCTTGGATGGTGTTGCGCGGAGTAGGCCGCGACGCGCTATACCCGAACCCATGACCGTCAACGTGCGCTACATGGTCGACGACGTCGACGCCGCGGTCGCCTTCTATACGAAGCACCTTGGCTTCGCGCTCTTATCGAGCGCGGCACCGGCCTTCGCCGACGTCAAGCGCGGCGAGCTGCGTCTGCTCTTGAGTGGCGCGACGAGCTCGGCCGGCCGGCCGATGCCTGACGGCCGTCGTCCAGAGCCAGGGGGTTGGAACCGGATCGAGCTCGTGGTCGACGACATCGCCGCCGAGGTCGCGCGGCTCCGCTCGGCGGGGGTGCGCTTCCGGAACGACATCGTGACCGGCCCGGGTGGTTCGCAGATCCTCCTCGAGGACCCTTCCGGAAACGTCGTCGAGCTGTTCCAGCCGCGACGGTCGTAATCGACTAGCGAGAGCAGTCGGCTCGAGAAGACCCGACCGATCAGAGCACGAGCTGCGGCGGGAAGTTGCCCGATTGCTCCGTGAGGACCACTTCCCCAGCTCGGTCGACCGTGAACGACCACGTATGGTGGAGCTCACCTGTCGCCGGTTCGGTCGCCAGATGGAATTGCCGCGCATCCCACGTCTCGGTGAAGGTGACGATGAAGCCCGATCCGGTCGCGGACAGCTCGGTTCGGCATGTGCCCGGAACGACGATGCCAGGCGGCGGGCCACCGCCGTGTATCTGGCACACGCTGACGCCGGCAGCACTCGGGAAAGTGCTCGAAATGGCGAACCCGCCAGATTCCGACGCGAAGACGGCGCGGAGGGCGTCGCCTGCGCCCAACGTTTGCCCGGTCGCCGCTGCCTGAAGCGATTGCGTCGCCAACGGCGAGCTCGCCGCAGCGGTCAGTGGATGAGGCCCTTCGCTCTGACACGAGGCGGCGAGCATGATCGTAAGAGCGGCAAAAGCCCTCACCGCCGCAGCGCCTGCTTCACCAGGTCCGGGATCTCGCTCGGCGCGTTCGCGACCGGGATGCCCGCCTCCTCGAACGCGCGCACCTTCGACTCCGCGGTTCCCTGATTTCCGGAGACGATCGCGCCGGCGTGGCCCATGCGCTTGCCGGGAGGCGCCGAACGACCGGCGATGAACGCCACCGCGGGCTTCTTGCCCTCGGCCCGCAGGTACTCGGCGGCGTGCTCCTCCGCGCTGCCTCCGATCTCGCCGACGATCACGATTGCCTCTGTCGCCGGATCCTCGTTCAGCAGACGGACCGCGTCCGGGGTGGGAAGTCCGACGACCGGATCGCCGCCGACGCCGATGCACGTCGACTGACCGAGGCCGGCGCGCGTGAGCAGATCGGCGATCTCGTAGGTGAGCGTCCCGCTGCGCGACACGAACCCAATGCCGCCAGGCGAGAAGTTCTCGGCCGGCATGATCCCGACCTTCGCCTGACCCGGCGTGATCGCCCCCGGACCGTTCGGTCCGACCAGCGTGGTCCCGCTCGTTTCGAGCACCGCTGCGACCTTCAGCATGTCGGCGACGGGAATTCCCTCCGTGATCGCGATGACGAGATCGATGCCCGCGTCGATCGCCTCGAGCATCGCATCCATCGCGAACGGCGCGGGGACGAACACGATCGAGGTGTTCGCGTCCGTCGCGTCGACCGCCTGCGCCATCGTGTCGAAAAGCGGAACGCCCTCCTGCGTCGTCCCGCCCTTGCCGGGCTTCGTCGCGCCGACGACCTTGGTGCCGTACTCCTTCATGCGTGCCGCGTGGAACGAACCCTCGCGACCGAGACCTTGGACCACGACACGGGTGTTCCGATCAAGAAGGACGCTCACACGCGGACCGGCTCCTTCGCCAGCCGCACCGCCTCCTTCGCGGCGTCGTCCATCGTCTCGCGCGACTCGAGCGGTGCGCTCGCGAGGAGCTTGCGCCCCGCCTCCGCTTCCGTTCCCGAGAGCCGGATCACCAGCGGGACGCGAGGCGGATGCGTGGCGATCACCGCAAGGATGCCCTTCGCCACTTCGTCGCCACGCGTGATCCCGCCGAAGATGTTGATCAGCACGCTTCGGACACGAGGGTTCGCAAGGACGATCTCGAGCGCGTTGCGCACGACCTCTTCCTTGGCGCCGCCGCCGACGTCGAGGAAGTTCGCGGCGCGGCCGCCGGCGAGCTTCACCGCGTCCAGCGTGCTCATCACCAACCCGGCGCCGTTCCCGATGATGCCGACGTCTCCGTCGAGCTGGACGTAGCTGAAGCCGAGCGCGCGCGCTTTCTCCTCGGCCTCTTCGTCTCGCGAGATCTCCTTGAGCTTCGCAAGCTCCGGCTGCCGGTAGAGCGCGTTGTCGTCCACGTCGAGCTTCGCGTCGCCCGCCAAGAGAGATCGGTCTTTCTGAACGAAGAGCGGGTTGATCTCGACGAGCGAGGCATCCGTCTGCACGTAGACGGTGAAGAGCTTGCGCGCGATGTCCGCGACCGCGTCGCGCTGCGGCTCGGGAACGCCGGCCTCGAACGCGAGCGCGCGCGCCTCGAACGGCAGCAGCCCGAGCAGCGGGCTCGGCCACCCGCGCGCGATCTTGTCCGGATCGGTCGCCGCGACCTGCTCGATGTCCATCCCTCCGACGGTCGACAGCATGACCACCGGCCGCCGCCGATCGCGGTCGAGCGTGATCCCGAGGTAAAGCTCGCGATCCACGTCCGCGGCGCGCTCGACGTAGACCTTCTCGACTCGCAGTCCCTTGATCTCCAGACCGAGGATCGCCTTCGCCGCGTCGCGCGCCTCCGCGGGCGTCTTTGCGATCCTGATCCCGCCGGCCTTGCCGCGGCCACCGACGTGAACCTGCGCCTTCACCGCGACTGACGCTCCGATCGCGCGCGCCGCCCTCTCGGCCTCGTCGGCTGTCGTCGCCAGTCGTCCGTCGGGGATGGGGATGCCCGCGCGCGCGAGGAGCTGCTTCGCCTGATATTCGTGGAGCTTCACGGGGCCGTTCGAGGATATCGTCGGCTGATGCCTCTCGTTTCCGCGACCCATCGACTCGCCGCGCTCCTCGATGCCGCGGTCGCGCGGCGACGCTGTAAGGCGATCCTCTTGTCTGGCGGTCTCGACACGAGCATCGTCGCCGCGCTTGCGGCTCGGCACGGCCTTCGTTTCGCCGTCACCGTCGCCGTCGGCGACGACCCGCCCGACCTCGCTTACGCAACCGCCGTCGCGCGGCGCCTCCGCATCGAGCACGTCGTCTTGCGTCGTACCGTCGCTGAGCTTGCGACGGTGCTGCCAGAGCTGATCGCTCTGCTCAACACCTTCGATGGCATGTACCTCCGCAACGACATCGTCGTGCTCGAGGGTCTCAGGGAAGTGGCTCGACGCGGCATCCGCTCATGCTGGACCGGCGACGGCGCGGATGAGCTCTTCGCGGGTTACTCGTTCGTCTACACCAAAGCGCCGGATGAGATCGTCGCGACGATCAAACGCTTCGCGGCCTCGATGCACTTCAATGGAACGCTCATCGGCGAGAAGCTCGGCGTCGAGGTCCGGAGTCCTTATCTCGAACCGGAGATCATCGCCCACGCGCTCACGCTGGGCGGCGAAGACCTGGTCCTTGACCACGACGGCCAGCGGCTCGGCAAGGCGCCGCTGCGGCGCGCGTTCGCGGGCGAGATCGGGGCACGTCACGCCTTCCGCAGGAAGGACCCGATCGAGATCGGCTCCGGCGCCACGGCCCTCAAGGACCTGATGGCGGGTACGGTCGCCGACTTCGCCGCGGCGGCCGAGGCGGTGCGCGCCCAGGACGGCGTGCGGCTCCGGGATCCCGAGTCCCTGGCCTACTACCGCCTCTACCGCGACGTCTTCGGTGGCCCGCCCAGACCCGATCCAGCCATGCCGAAGGCCTGCCCAGACTGTCACGCGCGGGGGCCTGAGGGGACCTATTGCCGCGTCTGCGGGGCGTATCCGATCTGAGTTCCAACTCCGCCGCTGGGCCATCGCGGCGAATGGGTCGATATCGTCGCGGGACGTGCGACGCGTGAACGTGATCGGCGGCAGCGGATCGGGGAAAACCCTCGTCGGTCGCGCGATCGCGGCGAAGCTCGACGTTCCCTTCATCGAGCTCGATGAGATCCACTGGGGCCGCTATCCCGACTGGCGGATGCCCGCCGACGACGAGTTCCGCCTTTGGGTCAAGGAGGCGATAGCCGGCGAGCGCTGGGTCGTGGACGGCAGCTACTCGAGGACGCGCGACATTGTCTGGGCGCGAGCCGACACGGTTGTGTGGCTCGAGCTGCCGTTCCTTCTGCGGCTCTGGCGGGTGTTGCGCCGGACGCTCGCACGGATGCTGACGAGCGAGCCGCTCTGGGGACTCCAGCGCGAGACCTTCCGCGCGTCGTTCTTTTCCCGCGACTCGCTCCTCTTATTCATGATCCGGACCGAGCGCCGGCGCTCGCGCACATACCGCGAGTGGCTTGCCCGTCCCGAGTACCGCCACCTGAAGGTCGTGCACCTCCGGAGCTCGAGGGAGCTCGCCGGGTGGCTCGCCGGCCTGCGACCGCAGGCCTAAAGGACGGGTCAGTTCTCGAAGATGCGGCTCCGTTTGATGGGATAGCCACTCCCGAGACAGTCGCGCTCCGAGCGGAGAGCGTTCGGGACGTAGTCGCGTGGGACGATCACGTAGTTGAATTGCCAGATCGGGCTGTACTTCCTCATTCCGGGAACGGAGTCGTAGATGTTGAGCTGCCCGGGCACGCGTTGGGGCTCGCGGCCGCCAACCAGCTTTCCGCTCTTCGTCAGCCGGACCGCGTATACGACCTGGTACTCCTGCGCGACCTTGACCCTCCGCGGATCGACGTCGACCTCGCCCTGCTCGGTGGCGAAGACGATCCGCCCATCGAACCAGACCCGCTCGATGTTGTAGGCATACGGGTTGTTGTAGTGAAGGTCCTCGACGCCATCGCGGGCGCGCGGTCGGCCCCGCTTGGCGCGCGGAACGCCGGCGTGGATCTCCCAGACGCCTTCGATCGGCTGACTACGGTTCCGCGGCACCGCGAAAAGAGTAAGACGCGACACTTCTCCGCGGATCGCTCGGTACCAGGAATGTTGGAACATCACATCGCGTTGCTCGTGACGTGAACGCTTACCTCTGGCAGGACCGGGATGACCTCGCCCACCACATCCGTGCACAATCTGTGGACGAGGTGCGTGAACGGATAGCGGCCACGCACGGGGAGGACATCGCACGGCGAGCGGTCATCAAGGCCATCCAGGAACGGAGCGACCCGAAGCCCGCGGCGGCCTGACCAAAGTGGGGTCGGAGTAGCCGTGAGCCAGGCCGAGCGCGAGCGCCTTCGTTCGGATCTTGGCGTGTTCTCGGCGGCGGGTGTCGAGCGCGCCGCTTGGGGCTGGGACCGCCACGGCGAACCGAACCGCGAGGCCTTCCAGGCCGCCGAGCGCGCGGCGCTGCGCGCGATCGAGGACACCGGACGCGGTCCGGCGTGGGAAGAGTTCCGCCGCTCGCTCTTCGATATGACCGAGGGATCGCGCGCGCTCGTCTCGTGGCAGTACGAGCACGGCCAGACCGGGCACAAGGCTGAGCGTGCGGCGATGGGCGCGGCGCTCGCCCTCTTCGCACGCGATCACATCACCCGCGAACAGTTCCAAATCCTCGCGCGTCCCCTCGACGAGGCACTGCCGTGGCTCCTGCCGAAGGAGCCGCCGCATCCGTACCCTGAGCGTGAACGGGAGGTGTGACGTGGCGGCAACGAGAGAAGCACGCGTGACCTGGAACGGTGACCTCATGTCGGGCAACGGCATGGTGAGCGCAGGTTCGAGTGGCAAGTTCCGCGATCTCCCCGTGTCGTGGAGCGCGCGGACCGAAGCGCCCGGCGGCAAGTCGAGTCCGGAGGAGCTGCTCGCGGCAGCGCATGCGTCGTGCTTCGCGATGGCGCTGTCGGCCGGACTTGCACGCGCGGGCACGCCGCCCAAAAAGCTCGAGGTGAGCGCGAAGGTCACGTTCGACAAGGTCGGGGACAACTGGACCGTGGTGGCGAGCGCGCTCGACGTGACGGGTGAGGTTCCAGGCGCGGACGCCGCGAAGTTCCGCGAGGCCGCGACCGGCGCGAAGGATAACTGCCCGATCTCGCGCGCCCTCAAAGGCAACGTCAACCTATCGGTGAGCGCGACGCTTCAGTCCTGAGCCGGCGCAGCGTCAGCGTCTGCACCGCGAGCGCCGCCGCTATCGCTCCCGCGAACGCAAGGCCAATCCCGACGCGGTCGATTAGCGCGCCGATCACGAAGAAGAACGAGGCGAACGCGAGCAGCCCGTAGCAGAGGCCGCGGACCACGTGGATGGCCGCCATGCCGCCCCGCTGCGCGTGGGCGAACGCGGCGAGCACGCTGGCGTAGATGGGGTATGTCGTCACCAGCCCCGTGAGCTGCGGTCCGAGGATCGGCGCGACGCCGGTGATCGCGACGACGAGGCTCGTCGCGACGATCATTCGCGCCGGCAGATCCCACCTCGGTGGCGCCACCTCCGCCGGTAGCGCCGGTGGCTCTGCGATGAGGCCGATCGCGCCCAGCGCAGCCGCGATCGTGACCGCATAGATCGCGAGTAGTGGAAGCGGAAGGCCGTTGCCAAGCGGAACTAATCGCAAGGCCGCGATGGTGACGACGAAGGCGATGCTCGCGACCGCGAGCGAGGCGATCCATCCCGCGCGGCGCGCGACCGCCGCGTACACGACGGCGAAGAGCGCCGACGCGGCCGCGCCCGCGATCGAGCCGGACGCCGCGGCAGCTGCAAAGCTCGTTCCCTGCTCGAGCGCGAGGAAGAGCGAGACCGGCCCTGACGTGAAGGGCAGCCCGACCAGCCAGCCGCCGATGGAGGGACCGAAACGGCGCCCCGCGAGCGTGGCGATCGCGATGAGCGCCGGGGTGAGGACCAGCTTGAGCGCGAGCGTCATGCGAGCGCGGCTCGCGTCTCCCGCTCGATCTCGTTCACCAGCCGTTTCGGCTCGGTGACGCACGTCTCGAGGGCCTTCGCGATCGCGAGACGGTGCCGCGGCTCGAGGCCAGGCGGCAGCTCGTCCTCGTCGAGGATCTCGATCGCGCCGAATGGGCGGACGAGGACATCGACCACCAGGTCGGTGTAGGCGATAAGCTGATCCTCGATCGTCGTCCCGTCGGCGATGCTCACGTAAAGCGCGATCGTCCGCTCGCCGTCGCGCCAGTGGTAGACGTTGTATGGCCGGTCGACCCAGAAATGACCGATCGTCACCGTTCCCGCACGGAGGACGAGCTCGGTGCCTTCGATCGCGCGGTCCCGATCGCTGACGAAGCGCACCACCGCGCGCTTCCCGGGCTCGATCCTTACGCGTTCGCAGGCGTAGTCGGTGACCGATCCGTCCAGTCGGGTCTTACGTTCCGTGATCGGTCCTCGTGTTTGACTGCCCACTACGCGCCGGTAGCATGACCGAAGCCCCGATGAGAGAGCTCTACCAGGTCGTAGAGGTAGGTCCCGGCTGGTATCAGGACAACATCCCGTGCCAGGAGGCCTGCCCCGTCAAGACGAATTGCCGCGGGTACTTGAATCTCGCCGCGGCGGGTGAGTTCGAGAAGGGCTGGGAGCTCGCGCTCGATCCGAACCCCATGGCGTCGATCTGCGGTTCGGTGTGCGCCGCGCCGTGCGAGACGGCGTGCCGGCGCAAAGAGGTCGACAAGCCCCTCTCGATCCGCTACGTGAAGAAGTTCCTGTCCGACTGGACGCACCAGAACGTGCGGGTCGACGGCCACTCGTACACGCAGCCGCCCGCGCCGGTGTTCGGACCGCCGCGCGGCAAGGTGGCGATCATCGGCGCGGGCTGCGCCGGGCTCGCCGCCGCGAGCGACCTTTCGAAGCTCGGCTTCGGCATCACCGTCTACGACGCCCTCGACCAGGCTGGAGGAACGCAGCTCGCGGGCGTGCCGCCGTTCCGGCTGCCGCGCGAGGTCATCGACCGCGACATCAACGGCGTCGTCAACGAAAACGTCGAGCTCCGCCTGTCGACGTATGTCGGCCGCGATGTCTCGCTGCGGCAGCTGCACGACGAGTACGACGCGGTGCTTGTCGCAGCGGGTTGCTTCGAGCCGAACTACCCGCGCATCCCGGGCGAAGACTCCGCCGGCGTCATGGCGGGCATCGTGTTCCTCGAGCGCGCGTATCGCGGGCGTCCGGTCGAGGTGGGTAAGCGCGTCGTGGTGCTCGGCGGTGGCTACACCGCGATGGACTGCGCCTCCACCTCGTGGCGGTTGGGCGCCGAGCAGGTCTACATCGTGTACCGGCGCAGCCGCGACGAAATGGTCGTGGACGAGGAAGAGCTCACGGAGACCGAGCGCGAAGGCATGGAGTTCGTCTACCTTGCGTCCCCGGTCGAGGTCCTTGCCGACGGCAAGGGTCACGTGCGCGCGGTGAAGTTCGTGCGCAACAAGCTCGGGGAGCCTGACAAGTCAGGACGTCGCACGCCCGAGCCGATCGAGGGTTCCGAGTTCGAGATTCCGTGTGAGAACGTGCTGCTCGCGCTCGGCCAGGCGCCGGATACGACCTGGCTCGCGCAGGACTTCCCCGAGTTCCGCGTAAAGCGCTGGACCGAGATCAAGGTCGACAAAGAGACCTACCAGACCGTCGTCCCGAAGATCTTCATCGCCGGTGACTACCGCACGGCGCCGTCGACCATCATCGAGGCCGTCGCCGACGGCCGCTCGGCCGCGCAGCAGATCGCGCGCTTCCTCGACGACAACGCGGTCGCCGTGAACGTGCCCGAGTACCACGAGGTGGTCACGCTCCGGCGGTCGTCGACGCCGGACAACATCGGGATGATCGCTCTCGAGGGCGAGCTCGCCCGCGTCTACCACAACATGTCCGTCGACTACGACCGCATCCCGCGGCAGGAGATGCCCAAGCTCACCAAGCAGGAGCGCCGCGGTCTCTTCCTCGAGGTGAACCAGGGCTACACCGAGGCGCAGGCGATCGCCGAGTCCGACCGTTGCCTCAAGTGCAACTTCAACATCGAGATCATCGGCGAGCTCTGCATCATCTGCGGCGGCTGCGTGGACGTCTGCCCGATGGACGTGATCCATATGGTCGACATGAGCGACATCGTCGACGACGGCTCCATCCCAGGCGTGGCCGCGGCGAAGAAGTGGGATAACGGCGTCGCGTTCTTCCTCGACGAGACCGCGTGCATCCGCTGCGCGCTCTGCATCATCCGGTGCCCGACGGATGCGATCACGATGAACCGGTACGGCACGGTCATGCCCGCGGTCGGCAATGTCCTGCCGAAGGAATCGATCGACGACGAGATCCATCTCGACCTGACGGTCGCGGCGAAGAAAGCGGCGCGGCCTCTGCCGCAATACGATCCGGCTCTCGCGGTCGGGTACAAGCCGGTGATGAACGGGCACGGTCCAAATGGCGACGGACACGCGGGCGAGGTCAAAGAGAAGGAGCTCGTCAAGCACTAGTGCTCGAGATACCGGCCCAGATCTGGCAGCGGACGAAGACGAGCTACATATGGCGGTCGCTATTTCGTCACGGATATCCGGACTCGCGGAAGAACCAATCTCTCGCGGTCTTCACCAATGTCTTCCTGCACCTGCACCCGGTCAAGGTGCGGCGGCACGCGCTCGCGATCCCTTACACGTGGTGCATGGGCGGGCTCTCGTTCTTCCTCTTCCTCGTCCTCACCCTGACCGGAACGCTGCTGATGTTCTATTACCGGCCGACGACCGAGTGGGCCTATTCGGACATCAAGGATCTCGAGACCGTCGTCATTTTCGGTCAGCTCCTGCGGAACATGCACCGCTGGGCCGCGCACGGCATGGTCATCACCGTCTTCCTGCACATGATCCGCGTCTTCTACACCGGCTCGTACAAGCCCCCGCGCGAGTTCAACTGGGTCATCGGCACGCTGCTCTTCTTCTTCACGATCCTGCTCTCCTACACGGGATACCTGCTCCCCTGGGACCAGCTCTCGTTCTGGGCGGTCACGGTCGGATATGAGATCGCCCGCGCGACGCCCTTCATCGGCGACGAGTTCAGCTTCGTCCTCTTCGGCGGGTTCCAGCTCGGGCCGAATGCATTACTACGTTTCTACGTGCTGCATGTCGTCGCCTTACCGCTCGCCGTCGGCTTCCTGATCGCGATCCATTTCTGGCGCATCCGCAAAGACGGCGGCATCACCGGACCGCTGTGAGTCGTCCAGTTTTCTTCGCTTCCGCGGCCGCGCTGTCCGCTCGCGGGCGGCATGGTCTCGCTCCTCGCTGCTGGCTACGCGCGCCCGCCGATGTGCGGCGCGCGAACCGGTCGGGCGCGCTGGGCGCAGACGCTCGTCGCGAGACAACATGCCGCCCCCTCGCGAACGCGCGGCCCGCGCTCGCGAATAGCGCATGACGACTCCCCGCGGTCCTCAACCATTTCCGGGACAGGAGAAGCGGCTTCGCTTGCTCGCGTTCGTGCGCCAGGACTCGGTGGTGCGCGTCGACAAGCGCGTCGAGGACACGGCGATGGTCTGGCCACATCTGCTCGTCATCGAGTTCATCGCCGCGATGCTCTGGTCGATCGGGCTCTTCGTCATCTCGGCGGCGTTCAACGCGCCGCTCCAGGACCACCAGACGCCGGACTGCACGCCGAACCCCTCGAAGGCGCCCTGGTACCTGCTCAACCTGCAGGAGCTCCTGCTCCACATGGACAAGGGACTTGCCGGCGTGGTCGTGCCAACGCTCTGGCTCGTGTTCATGGCGACGATCCCCTACATCGATCGCAGCCGCGAGGGCGTCGGCATCTGGTTTACCAGCAAGAACGGCCTGCGCATCACGATCTTCGCCGCGGCCTACGCGACGCTCCTCTGCTTCTCGCTCATCCTGCTCGATGCCTTCCTGAAGGCCCACGGCTACATCGAGTTCGCGAGCGAGTACTTCCCCGGCGGCAAGCAGCTGCTACCGAACTACGTCATCCCGATCGTGATCATGATCGGGCTCTCGGTCCTTTTGGTGATCATCGTGCAACGCATTTGGGACGCGAACACGCGTGAGTGGATGATCGCGATCTTCACCGGCTTCATCTCCGTGTATCTCGTGCTCACGGTCGTGGGTACGTCCATGCGCGGGCCGGGCATGGATCTCTTTACGCCGTGGTCGGTGCCGGCCACGAGCCAGTGCTACGCGCCGCACGGCTAAGTGAAGTGATCCGGCCGCACACCGACACGACCGTCGCCGGGCTCATCGGCCGGATCAAGCGCCGGCAGCTGCTGCGGTTGGGCTTTCTCACCGGCACGATCCTCGCGACCGTCGAGCTGACCGCGATCATCGTGCCGTTCTTCCGGGTCAACAAGATCGTCGGCCTCGGCGTGAAGATCCCGGTCGGCGCGAAGGCCACGGTGCTCTCGCAGTTCAAGTCGTCGAACGACACGCCGATCCTGAACATCGAGGGCAAGTTCTTCCTGCTGCACGCTCCGGGCGGCATCGCCGCCGCCTATCGCAAGTGCACGCACCTCGGCTGCAGCGTGCCCTGGAACGCGGCCGAGGACCGCTTCCACTGCCCGTGCCACGGCTCCCTCTACGACAAGCACACCGCGGTGGTGCTCGGCGGGCCTGCGCCGCGACCGCTCGACCTCTTCCACATCGCCGACACGAACGGAACGCTCATCGTGGACACGAACCCGCTCAACGTGCTCACACGCGCGGCGAACGCCTGGAACCCGAAGGACCTGGAGATCACGGAGTGACCTTCGACGCGAACTTCGTCCTCGCCGCGGTCAGCCTGTTGCTGTTCCTCGCGTTCGTCGGGTTCTTCGGCTTCCTCGTCTTCCATCAGCAGTCGATGGAGCCCAGGGAGCCGACCGGTGCCGAGCTCATCGAGCAGCACTACGCACCGGGCCAAACGGTGGAGCAGCCCACCCCGTACTACGTCGCGCCGATCCCCGCCGCGCCGGACCCCCTCGAGATCAGCGCGAACCTCGACAAGAAGATCATCCTCGGCGCGGCCATGCTCTTCGGGATCTTCGCCCTCGTCGGCGGCTATTTCTTCACGCTCATGGTCGTGCGCGCGGATGCCTCGAGCGAGCGCTGGCGCGACAAGCTCGCCGAGACGCACCAGCTCGACCAGTCGATCGAGCGCGGCCGCAACCTGTACGCGAACTTTTGCTTCGACTGTCACGGCAAGACCGGTCTGGGGAGCACCGATCCGAACCAGGCCGGCCTCCCCGGGCTTCCCTTGAACCGGCCACAGTTCAAGTACGAGAACATCAAGAACGATCCGACGACGCTCAAGTCGACGACCGACCTGATCACGCTCACGATCGAGCGCGGGCGCGCAAAGACGCCACCTGCGATCTCGATGCCCGCGTGGAGCACGACCGATGGCGGACCGCTCAACGACGAGCAGATCCAGCAGCTGATCAATTTCATCATGTACGGCACCGACGCCGACTGGGCCGACGTCGTCACGGTGCGACAGCACACGCCCGGCACCGAGGACGGACACCTGCCGCTCACACCGAACCCGCCGAAGCCCGTGATCCAGACCGGCGCCGATCTCGGCAGGACCCTGACCCAGAGCAACTCGCAGGCGCCCTGCATCAGCTGCCATAGCTTCGATCCGTCGAAGCCGAGCACCCTTCCCCAGGCACCGAACCTCGGCCACTACGGCACGGAGGGCCCACTCAACGCCGAGAACAAGGCGAAGAAGGCCGCCGGCGACGCGGACTGGCTCCTCCATTGGATCCAGAACGCGCCGTCGATCAAGCCCGGCATCGTCATGCCCGTATTCGGCACCGCATACGGTGGCCAGTTGAACGACGATCAGATCAAGGCGATCGTTGAGTACCTGAACACCCTGAAGTGATCACCGAAGTCAGCGAAGCGACCGAGTTCTACATGGTCCTCGTGACCGTGTTCATCCTCCTCGCCCTGATGTACTTCCTGCAGAAGTGGTGGACGAACTACCGCTAGCCTCCGGCATCGGGCTCATGAGCTGGAAGTAGTTGTTGTCGGGATCCGAGAACGTAGCGATCCAGAAATCTCCATCGTCATCGTCTCCCGGGCGATAGGGCTCACGGACGACAGTCGCACCAGCCCGGCGGAGCTTCTCGAAGTCAGCCTTGACGTCGGATGACTCGAGGTTCCAGAGCACTCGGCCCGGCTCGCGGTTCTGACCCTTCACCTGGTCATGCGGCCCGAAGGTGACCATCGCCTCGCCGAGCTGCCATCCGAAGTAACCCCCGTCCTCAAACGGCGGCTGGCCGAAGATCTTCGTGTAGTAGTCCTTGAGCGGGCGCGGGTCTTCCGATCCGATCAGCAGTCCTTGGAATTTCATGCTCTCCCCCCTTGCGGATGGCATTCTGCGACTTCGTGGACCGGTCCGTCGCGAGCGAGCCGCTGCCGCTTCCGCGGCACAAAACGCTCGCGCTCCTCGTCGGCCGGATCACCACGATCAAGCTCGGCTACTGGGCCGCGGTCACGCTTGGTGAGCTTGCCCTTCCTCGCGTCATAGACAAAAGTTTCACCGAACGTTTTCCCTACTCGGTCACCCTCGCGGTGCTCGCGAGCGTGCTCGCCTTCCTCTGGGCCCGTTGGCAGGCGCGCGTTATCGATCGTCGCGCCGGCGGGATCGAGCGGGGCATCGCCACCATCGCCACGACGTTCGCAGCGGCGTCGGTGGTCGCGTCGCCGGCGATGATCCCGCTGCTCCTGATCGAGCGCGAGCGCTCGCTTGAGGGCTGTCCAGCGAGCATCGCGTGCCACATCGAGGCGATCTGGCTGTGGGTCGCGCTGTTCAGCATCGGGATCGTGTTTATCCCTGCTGTCTTCGCGGCTTCGCTGCGCGGAACGCGTCCGCTCGGTTGACCGCCTTCTCCGAACTCGTGTGGCAACATCCGCCGACGTGGCGGGGAAACGTGTGCTCGTCGTCGATGACGACCCGGACATTCGAGAGCTGCTCTTCACCGCGCTCGAGGACGAAGGCTTCGAATGCGTACCCGCGGCGAATGGGCAGGAAGCGCTCGCGGCGATGCGGACGTTCCATCCCGACGTGATCGTCCTCGACCTGATGATGCCCGTGATGGACGGATGGCAGTTCGTGAAGGAGCTTCGCGCGCGCGAGGAGGACATACCGCTCGTGCTGCTCTCGGCGGCGCGCGACCTCAAGGTGCACGCCAAGACTCTCGCCGCCGCGGAGGTCATCGAGAAGCCATTCGATCTGTCCGAGCTCCTGCCCAAGATCGCCCGCGTCGCTTCAGCGGCCTGACGACCCGACGTCTCGCGCGTTCGTAGACTCGCTCCGTGCGCTCGCCAGCTCGGCCGCTCGCGGCGATGGTCATCGCGCTTTCGCCGACGGCGCTTTTGTGGTGGCTCCTTGCGGATCCGGCGCACAACCAGCCGTGGGTGATCAAGCTCGAGCACTTCGTGATCACCTCGAATGTGTCGATCGTGGCCGCGTTCGTCGGCTTTCTCGTCGCGCGCGCGGCGCTGGGGGTCGCGCACTTTCGCACGCTGCTCGTCGCCCTGGGATTCGCGTCGATGGCCGGCATCTTCGCCGTCCACGGTCTCTCCACGCCAGATGTCCTGCAGCAGGGCAATCGCGCCGCCGCGGCGAGCCTCGTCGTCGCCGTGTCGGGCCAGCTCTCGCTCGCGGTCGCGGCGCTCTTCTTCGCCATCCGCTACACGGCGCTGGCGGATTGGCTCGAGCGTCGGCTCGAGGCTGGCGCGCTCACCCTCGCGACCGTCGTCGCGCTCGCGGGATATGCGACCGTGGCCCTCGGGTGGCCCGCCACGTTCACCGGCATCGCGCATTGGATCCTCGTGCAGACCGGCGCGCAGCCCGGCTACGACCCCTCGACCTACGGCTACGGCGCGCCGGCCGCCGGCGACGTGACCGGCGGCGCGGGCTGGCTTCCCTTCGCCCTCGTGGGACTCGTCGTCGCGCTCTATCTCTTCGCGACGATCGCGCAGCTCCGGGATTTCATCCGCACCGGTCTTCCGCTGCAGGGAGCGCTCGGTTTCGCCTACCTCTTCCTCGCGCAAGCGCAGGTCTCGCAGTTCCTCGGGCCGGTCTGGACCCCCTCCTGGTGGGAATACCACGGGCTCATGCTCATTTCGGTCACGCTCGCGCTCGGCGCGCTCTTCCTCGAGCTCGACCGGCGTCGCGGCCTCGAGCGCTTTCTCCCGCCGGTGGTCGTGGAGCGCGTCATCCAGGGCGATCCCCTCCGTCTCGAGGGCGAGCGTCAGACAGTGACCATCCTGTTCACCGATCTGCGCGACTCGACTGCGCTTGCAGAGAAGCTGTCACCCGAGCAGACGGTCGCGACGGTGAACGCGTATCTGCGGGTGATGGCGCGCTGCGTGCTCGACGCGGGCGGGATCGTCGACAAGTTCACTGGTGACGGGCTCATGGCGACGTTCGGCGCGATCAGCGATCCGACCGACGGCGCGCACGCGGCCGCTCGCGCCGCGCTCACGATGAGGACCGCGATCGCAAAGCTCAACGCTGAGCGCGCTGCGCGAGGCGAGCTGGTCGTCGCGTTCGGTATCGGCATGCACACCGGCGACGTGATCCTCCGACGCCGTGCTCTCGGGTGACACGGCCGCGCGCCTGCGCGATGACGGCGTCGCACTCCGACCGCTGGGCGAGGCAGTCGTCAAGGGCAAGGCGAACGCGATCGAGGTCTTCACGCTCGCCTGACGCGGGTTTCCGCTACTGGATCTGCACCACCGTCCACACCGCGCCGAAACCGGTGCTGCCGTTGCCGTTCGCCATGCCGGGCGCGGTGTCCCGCGCGTAGAAGTAGAGCGGGTGCGAATTGAACGTGACCTGCAGCGCGCCGTCCTTGCGCGTGCTCGTCCCGAACTTGCCAGTGGTCACTCCGTCGGCGGCGACGCTCGCCGCGGTGACGGTGAAGGGCGGCCAGAACGTCGCGCACTGGTCGTAGCACTGGCTGCTCGCATCGGTGTCCTTCGCCCACTGGTAGAGCGTCATGCCGTTCTTGTCGACCAGGATCTTGCCAAGCGTGGCGTCGATGGCAATCTTGGCCACGATCGTTGGACTCGGCGCCGCCGTCGCGGCGGCGCTCGTCGGCGTGGGGCTCGCATTCGTGGCGGCACCGCCGCAGGACGCGATAAGCAATGCGGTCGCGAGGCTCGTGATGAGCGTTCGCATGGGATCCTCCGTGATCCGTCTGTACTTTCATACGGGCGACGCTGCCGCGCGGATGAAGAGATTCGCTAGCCTAGGCAGGCTCTGCGCTGGCTGCCGCCGACCACGCCCTGGACTCGCGAGCGCGGCGCGTGGCTGAACGGTTCGCTACTCTCGCCGGCGTGACGGCGAGCCTCTCGGCGATCGGCATCGTGACCGAGGACATGGCCGAGTCGGTCCGTTTCTATCGGCTCCTCGGCGTGAACGTGCCGGATCCGAGCGGCGATCATCTCGACGCGACGTTGCCGAGCGGCATTCGGCTGATGTGGGACACGCTCGAGCTCATCCGCCAGCTCGAGCCCGACTGGACGCCACCGGTGGGCCACCGCATGGCGCTCGCGTTCGAGTGCGCCTCGCCGCGCGAGGTCGACGACGTACACAACCGGATCGTGGACGCGGGCTTCGACTCGAAGAAGGAGCCCTGGGACGCGTTCTGGGGTCAGCGCTATGCGCAGGTCGTCGATCCGGACGGCAACGTGGTCGACATCTTCGCCCAGCTGCCGACGCAGACGAGTTAGGGCTACGAGCCCTAGGGCACCAGCCTGAATCCCTGTCGGGTGAAGCCGGGGTCGAAGGCGAAGGCGACCTCGATGTTTTCTCGTCGCATCACCTCAAAGCTCGTCCAGTCGCCGAGCGACGTCTCCCTTCTGATCCCAAGTCGCGCTTGCACCAGCGCGGTGCTTTCGACAACGGCGTAGTTATGCGTCAGAAGGTGCGACCGTAGATTTCGGCCAGATAGTGATCGTGCTTTTCGCTAACGTCCGTGGCTCGGTCGCGCGAGCGGAAGCGGTTCATGGCGGCCAGTGCCCGCTGGATGCGCGCTTCGCGATCATCCATGATGGCATGCGCGGCCGTCTAACTCCTCGTTTCAAGCACCACCAGCCCGGGCGGGCGAGCGCGCAGCCACTCGCGGCCGCGAACGAGTGCACGCACGATGTCGACGAACTCGCGGGCCCCGCGCGAGAGCGGCCGATCGCGCCGGTTCGCGAAGCCGATGACTCGCGTGAGCGGTTCGCTGAGCCGGACCGCCTTCAGGCCGCGCGCGGCGGCGTCGATGACGAGGCTCGGCACGACCGCGACGCCGAGTCCAGCGGCGGCCAGCCGCAGCACGCCGTCCATCTCGCCGCCCTCGAGCGCGAACGTCGGGTCGAATCCCGCCCGCCGGCAGGCGGTGAGCGTCGAGGCCCGTAGGTC